>NZ_JBBCWG010000020.1:0-56471 GCF_037146035.1 Chryseobacterium sp. MMO-72 | reverse complement strand
AACAATTTAAGCTTTAGATCAGAACACATTAGTTTATGAAAATCTTTGATTTTCTTCTTATGTGATCTTTAAATATTTAAAATAACAACTTATGTGACTAATGTGTTATATTTTAAAGCAGTAAAATCCCTCTGTCATTCAGAATGAAATTTTGCGAAGCATTATGCAGTGAAGAATCTTTTAATATAAGATTTTCGACTCCACTTCGTTTCGCTCAAAATGACAGTGCTGTAGATTGAATGTAAGAGTTTTTTTTAACACATAAGTCACATAAGATTTTAAAACAATTTAAGCTTTAGATCAGAACACATTAGTTTATGAAAATCTTTGATTTTCTTCTTATGTGATCTTTAAATATTTAAAATAACAACTTATGTGACTAATGTGTTATATGTTAAAGCAGTAAAACTGTCATTCAGAATGGAATTTTGCGAAGCATGATGCAATGAAGAATCTCTTAATATGAGATTTTTCGGCTCCACTTTGTTTCGCTCAAAATGACAGCAGAATAGAATAAGTGTCAACGCTTATCGCTCCCATATTTTTCTGATGAATCTAATCAGTTTTGGCGGTTCATCTGTATTTATTTCGTTCGTCGGGACTTCCTTTTCCTGCAAAGTTTCAATCGTATTTTCTTCAATTTATAAGCTTTTAATTGTTGCTCAAAACGTTCATTTTCATCGCGTAGGCTGTTGTAAGGCGGAACTTCCTTTATGGGCGTGCTGAATATAATTTTCAGGTGGTTGTGGGAGTGCATTCCGGCATTCTTCTGAGCAGAGATTCACCAGTAAAGGCATTACATCGGTTCCTACCCAAAGAGAGATCCAGAGCTGACTGGTCTTTTCATAGCTCATTGTTTTGCGGCACACGCTGCACTGTACGGTTTCGCCTGAGTAACGGACAGGGTTTTGGCTTAAATCCGGAAAGCCCATTCTGTTTCTATAATTGCCGTAGACGGCTCTCGTGCTCATTCTGCTGTCTTTTAAATTTTTGCAGTAGATGATCTCATAAGGGAACCAATGCAAATCGTAGGAAGTGTACACATCAAAATATTCCAGTGCTTCCATCTGTCCGATTTCTGGAGGAATCCGCTTGAGTTTACTTCCGTACAGCCGGACTTTTTTTACCTTTTTAAGTTTTGAAATCGTTTCCGGAAGGGTATGAATCTGGGAAAAAAGATCATAGCCAAGTTCTTCCGCCGGCGAAAATTCTTCCCTTCCGTCTTCGGCAACCCGATCGATATACTCACAAAGTTTCTTCCATGCCACAGAATTTCTATCCTGAACATTATTCTCAATTTTTTGTATTCTTTTGTTCATGAATGCTATCGTTTTTTTTAAGAATTGCATTTCAAAGATAGAAAATTTGAGCGTAGGGTATGGATATGAAAAAACCTGCGGTGAGGCAGGGTTTTTATAGTAATTTTAAAATCCAATTATAAGTTTGCTTTATTATATGATTTTTAGATTATGTAAATTAACAAGATTTTTTTTTATTTCATTTAAATCATTTTAATTACTGCTTCAGCAAGATTACCATAAACCATATCAGCTTCTTCAATATTATTTTTTATACCATATTCTTTACCGTTTTTTTTCCATTTCCATCTTGCTCCTGTCCAATTTCCATCAGACTTATTAAGTTCGAAGATAGGTTTAGCAGTTGCTTGAGATACTGGTATTAAACCACTAAAATTTTGAACACCAGAGAGATGATATGCTTCTCCATATGTTACTGACTCCTTAAAAATAGACTCATCTATAATCATGTCTTTTTTTCTTAATTCAGGCACAAGTTTATTGTTAAGAATATCATTAATTTTTTCTAACCAATCTTGATAAACTTTAGACATTCGTTTTGGAGTTAATTCATCTTCATTTGTGACTGATGTTCTACCTACAGTATAAATTCTATAATTTTGGCTTATAAAGCCTAACATCTTAGGGTTTGCATTAGGAATAGAATCTTCTCCATCTCCTTTAAATTTTTCAATATCTTCTGCCCATTTTGGAAGAACATTGCTTAAAGAGTCTATTGCTTGATAGCAGTAAAAATCAGGAGAGACAGGAATAATAAAATAATCTGAACTCATGAATATACAATGATTTGTTGAGGAAACGCTTGGGCTCATATCTACAACAACAATGTCAATATCATTTTCCTCAGCAATTTTTCTCACGAAATTATTGAAGGCACCTACAAATTTACGTAGAATAGGGATTGTGCCACTACTTGTTAAAGCTGTAGCAATCTGAATATCTAATTCAGAGAAGCGTATATTTCCAGCTAAGATAAATAAATTTGGATTTTTAGTAGCTGTAATAGCATGAGGGTTTTCTTTAGCTTCTATATTTGAAAATTCAAAAATTGGAGCTAAACTACTGAATATGTCCGTATTATTTTTATTTTCATAAAATTTTAATAAAGAATCATAATCATCTAGTCCTAAAGTTAAGCCAGTAAGATTACATTGAGGATCGGCATCAATCATTAAAACTTTTTTTCCTAGAGATGCAAGTTTCCAGCCTAAATGAAATACGGTTGTAGTCTTACTTACTCCACCTTTGTGATTAAATAATGAAATAATTTTCGCCATACATATTTAATTTAAATTTTTTGATTAATATTTTTTAAATTGAATTATTATAAACTAATTCAAACTATATAAGTTTCCAAATATAAAAAAACGATGATTATAATCCTTTCCGTATTTCTACGGAAATTTATAGTTCGTAAAATCTTATTAATCTTCTCCAACCGCAAAACCTCTCCAACAATCTGCAGGAAACTTCCGGAGTCCTCCGGAGATTAAAAACAAATTTGTTTGCGAATTCCGTACATCTCCGGAATTCTCCTGCAAGTTGCGGGAAACCTCCGGAGGACTTCTGTCGTTTAAAACAATAGTGTTTGTAAGTTTCGGAGAACTCCGGAGGTTTAAAACAGAGTTGTTTGTAATCAAAGAAGTTTTTTTATATTTGGTTTTTTAAATTATTAATCAAAAAAACGCAAACAAAATGAAAATTGCACTCACAAAACTGAGTACTAAAGATCTCGCTACTTTATCTCAACGTATTCTCTCAAATGCACAGTAAGGGAAATATACCATAGTTGATAATCATCCTCTTACTTTGGCTTTACAGAATTCGTACACAGAATACGATAAAGTCTATGCAAAGCAGAGCTACAGTGGAAAAGGGAAGGATGTGGCAACGGCAGATCATGAAAGGGATGTCGCTTACACCAATCTGAAAGCCTTTCTCAACGGATACCGTAAACTTTCTTCTGCGCCCAATTATCAGGCTGCCGAAGATTTGTACAATGTATTGAAGAAGTACGGACTGGATCTTGACCGTTTAAGCTATTCTTCGCAGACCGCACAGATGAAAAAGCTCGTCGAAGAACTGGAAACTCCTGAAAATATGCAAAAAATCGGACTGCTTTCCATCAATGCTGCATTCACAGAAATGAAAACGAAACATGAAGATTTTGAGACCTTATTTGCCGATCAGGCAGAAGCCAACGCAGACCTCCGACAAATGACGAGCGCAAGCGCCATCCGCAAAGATCTTGAGAAAAACCTGAAAGCCTACATCAGTTTATTAACCGTGATGAAGGGTGTTTCCGGCTGGGAACTTCTGTACAGCGACACCAATGAGCTGGTAAAAGCTGCCAAAAATTCTTCCCTGCAAAAGACGAACAGCGAAGGAAAAACAGGAACTTCCGGAAACCAGCCGTAAAATCAACGATTTGTTGATTGCTGCACGTACTTTTTTAACCACAAAAGCCACAAAAGATTTTGATGCTTTATTAAAGGTAACAAGCGTAAGAATAAAAGAACACAACAGTTTTTAAAAATCTCTGATTTTATACTTTTGAGGGCTTTTATTATTCTGAAACTCCGCTTTATCATTATCTTTTGTACCTTTTGCGGTGAAATTTTCCTGTCATTCTGAATGAAATTTTGCGCAGCATTATGCAATGAAGAATCTCTTAAAATGCAGTTGTTTTTAGATTTTTCGACTCCACTTCGTTGCGCTCAAAATGACAGCTTTGCAGGTTGAAGAGTTTTTAAACACTTAAGTCACAGAAGATTTTAAATAATTTAAGCTTTAGATCAGAACACATTAGTTTATGAAAATCTTTGATTTTCTTCTTATGTGATCTTCTAATTATTCATTAAACTAAACTTATGTGACTAATGTGTTATATTTTAAAACAGTAAAACTGTCATTCTGAATGGAATTTTGCGAAGCATTATGTAATGAAGAATCTATCAAGATACAGTTGTTTTTTAGATTTTTTGGCTTCACTTCGTTACACTCAAATTGACAGTTTTGCAGGTTGAAAAGTTTTCAAACGCATTAGTCACATAAGATTTTAAATAATTTAAGCTTTAGATCAGAACACATTAGTTTTTGAAAATCTTTGATTTTCTTCTTATGTGAACTTCTAATTATTCATTAAACTAAACTTATGTGACTAATGTGTTATATTTTAAAACAGTAAAACTGTCATTCTGAATGGAATTTTGCGAAGCATTATGTAATGAAGAATCTATCAAGATGCAGTTGTTTTTTAGATTTTTCGACTCCACTTAGTTGCACTCAAAATGACAGCTTTGCAGGTTGAAAAGTTTTTAAACACTTAAGTCACATAAGCTTTTAAAATAATTCTAAGTTTTATATAAGAACACATTAGTTTATGAAAATCTTTGATTTTCTTCTTATGTGATCTTCTGAATACTTCATTAAACTAACTTATGTGACTTAAGTGTTATATTTAAAAATCCTGTCCTTCAGAATGAAATTTTGCGAAGCATTATGAAATGAAGAATCTATTAATATGAGATTTTTCGGCTCCACTTCGTTGCGCTCAAAATGACAGCTTTGCAGGTTGAAGAGTTTTTAAACACTTAAGTCACATAAGATTTTAAAATAATTTTAAGCTTTATATCAGATTACATTAGTTTATGAAAATCTTTGATTTTCTTCTTATGTGATCTTCTAAATATTTCATTAAACTAACTTATGTGACTAATGTGTTATAATTTAAAAACAGTAAATCACTCTGTCATTCAGAATGAAATTTTGCGAAGCATTATGTAATGAAGAATCTATTAAAATGTTTTGATTTTAGATTTTTCGACTTCACTTTGTTGCGCTCAAAATGACAGTGTAGCAGATTAAATGACAGTGTTTTTAAACACATCAGTAACATAAGATTTTAAATAATTTAAGCTTTAGATCAGAACACATTAGTTTATGAAAATATTTGATTTTCTTCTCGTGTAATCTTTTATATTTGGTTAAAATAATGTGACTTATTTGATTATTAAAATTAATTTTATGCGGCAGGTTTTGTATCTTTTGCAGATAAAAACTTTTTTAAAACCTGTAACCATAGAAATCGGATATGAGGAAATATTTTTTTAGTGTATTGTTCGGGGTTTTATTTTCTGTTCCCGCATTCGGATGCCTGAACGGAGAAACACTGCATCTCGAAGACGGAACCATTCTCTATGAAGATTATGAAGGATATGTACCGTATGGTCATTATTTTACCAATACCGAAGAGCTTAATAAAATACTGTTATCGCTGGAAAAAGGCTATAGGGAAACAGGAAAACTGAATTACCTTTCAGATAAAGGACTGATCCTGATTATTCAGGGAAAATACAAGGAAGCCATCGAACTTTACAAAAAGATTGAAAAAGAGGAACCGAACCGATATTCTACCGCTTCTAATATCGGTACCGCTTATGAACTGATCGGGAATAATGCCGAAGCGTTGCGCTGGATTGAAAAAGCAGTAAAAATAAACCCGAATTCTCACTACGGTTCCGAATGGATTCACATCAATATTCTGAAAGCCAAAATGAAAGGCGGAAAGTTGATCAATTCCAGATTTTTAATCGGAAATGATTTTGGAAATGGAAAATTTCCTGAATCGGAAAGAGAGGACAAGGAACTTTTTGTTTTGAGAAAGCAATTGTATTATCAGCTTAATGAGAGGGTTTCTTTTGTAAAACCGAAGGATAAAATAGTAGCACAGCTTTTATTTGATCTCGGGAATATTTCTTACCTGATGCGGGAAAAAGAAGAAGCCGCAGAAACTTATAAAATGGCAAAAGAGTACGGTTTTAATAAGCCTGTTCTGGAAGAAAGACTGGCGTTGTATACACCGCCGGTAATCGATCATGTACAAAAGAAAGCAATTAAGGAAATTAAGTTTCAGACCAAGCCCATACGAAGAACCGAACTGATTAGTTTTTGTATAGCAATCACGTGTCTGCTCTTTTCGGGAGTAATCGTTTTTGTATTCAGAAAGAAGATTTTTTAAAATTTAAATACTGTTTTTGCATGAGAAAATATCTGAAAGTAACTGTATTTTTTATTGGAATTATTCTCTTACTGCTAATGATTGGTCTTTTAAGAAGTAATAAAATTCCATTGGGACTGCCTTTCGCTTTTGGTCCGGGAGTACAGGATTTTACAAAGGACTTAACAGGAAATTATACGCTTTACAGAAATTCGGCGCAAGAAATATTTATAGCTCCGGATGACGGATGGGATTCGGAAACAGCGATCATTCCTGCAAAAGTTATTAAAGTGAATGTTTATCAGGAATTCATTATTGCAGAAAGACACGGCATGAAAAGGATGAATGTACACGATAGTATGGATACTCTTGAGATTCCGGATAAAGAGAGTACAGATTACTGGATTTTAAATACTGAGGAAAATTATGTCTTAAAAAATTTAAAGAAGAATGATTTCAAAAGAAAACGGGAATCTTTAAAAATACCCGAAAACATTAGTTTAATTGATGTCTATGAATATTAATTCAACAGCATTTTTTTACTTTAATCATGAATTTGCTTAATAATTAAAGTACTCAACTCGTTTTTTATGAACCTGAGTTCGGGATAAGTCTTCTTAACCGCCATGTTAAACAAAGATATTCAATTATCAGGAATTCAGCTTTTAAGATATACAAAGGCGTAAAATTGAGCAAAGTAATATTTTCGAACAACCATGATGTGGATCTTGAAATTGAGATTCATAAAATTGCAGTGCATTTCGATTCGGTTTCTCTCTACGAATATAACGGAAGAGTAAGCATTAATAACAAAAAGCTTCGGTATACCTGCAAAGATTTATTTGTAAAGTAAAAATTGTTTTTCCTCAGGAAAATGATATTTTTGAAGGATGAGATTGTTCAAGATAAAACAAATTTTATCTTCTTGTCAGCTTTTAGATGAAGCAGGGGTGAAAATCTTTGATTTTCTTCTTATGTGAACTTCTGAATACTTCATTAAACTAAACTTATGTGACTAATGTGTTATATTTTAAAGCAGTAAAACTGTCATTCAGAATGGAATTTTGCGTAGCATTATGAAATCATGAATCTATCAAGATGCAGTTGTTTTTAGATTTTTCGACTCCACTTCGTTTCGCTCAAAATGACAGCTTTGCAGGTTGAAAAGTTTTTAAACACTTAAGTCACATAAGATTTTAAAATAATTCTAAGTTTTATATAAGAACACATTAGTTTATGAAAATCTTTGATTTTCTTCTTATATGATCTACTAAATATTTCATTAAACTAAACTTATGTGACTAATGTGTTATATTTTAAAAAAGTAAAACTGTCATTCTGAAAGGAATTTTGCGAAGCATTATGCAGTGAAGAATCTCTTAATATGAAGTAATTTAAGATTTCTCAGCTTCACTTCGTTTCGCTCAAAATGACAGACATATCAATTAAAAATTTTTGATTAGCATAGTTCTTTTTGCTATTACACTAAAAAATCATTTCGTCTTTACCAGAATAACTCCGTTTTTTCCTTTCTCACCATAAATTGCAGTTGCTGAAGCTCCCTTCAAAATATTCATTGTTTTTATGGACTTCTGGTCTAATTTCCGGAACTTCTTTTCACTGATGATCTTTCCGTCCAGAACATACAACGGTCTGTAATCATCAATTTTAACGGAATGAATGCCTCCGAGAATCAGTCTGTCCCTTTGAGTTGTATCTTTTACCTTTGCAACTGAAGCTTTTCCTATTAATTGATTATCAAGATCTTTAATCTTTGCATCTTTAGAAATATCTGTCTCACATACTTTTTTGCGTATAATTCCTGATGTTATAACAATTCCATCGGTTCTTTCCCTGTTTATAGTATCTTTCGCTGTAGTCTTCTGTGCATTCAGGGCGACAAAGCCCGCTGTTGTAAAAACAAAGCCTACTGCGAATTTGGTAAGGAGCGAATTGAGGTAAGAATAATGCAGATCTCTGTCGAGTTGAGATTCGTTGAAATTTCCGCAGATATTTTCTGATGTGTTGGAAAAAGCATTGATGATTTCTTCATCCGAAGCGTTCGTAAAATCTCTCACCGTCTTTGAACAGACTGCGCAAAATCGTCCTTTGTCTTCGGGTGTCATCATTTCCCAGTTTTCGTGACATGGTTTTGGTATCGTTATTTTCATATTGATCTTTTTTATAAAGATGCATGATTGGCTAAAAAGGTTGGAAAGTAAACTGATATTTTTTAAAACTGACCATAATTTTTATTAATTACAAACCAAAGGTTTAACGGAGTCAAAGTAATAAAAAGATGGAACTAATAATTTAAGCCTGAATGCAACGTATCAATCTACTCAAAAAAATTCACGATATTTCGGAACTTAAAAACAGGACAAGTATTTATTGATTTTTAATTACCATGAAGGAAGAAAATATAGAACGGCTTAATTCTCTGTTTTCCAATTTAAAAACGGAAGAACAGAAACTGCAGGAAAGTCTTGCCAAGAAGAAAAGCGAGGAAGATATGTTTATTGAAGGGTTCAGAACGCTGAGTAAAAACCTCATCGAACCCAAAATGCAGGAATTCAGAAGAATGCTGAGAGAAAACGGATTTGGCTGTAAGGTAACTTTTAATGAAGAAAATAAAAACGGTTTGGGCGTCAATTCACAAACCCATATGAAACTTCAGATTTCCAGAAATGTGGAATCTAATTTTTACACGAATGATAAATTTCCGCACATCATGTTCGTTGCCGATAAAAATCTGAAACGCATCGGAATTCATCAGGACACCATTTTTCAGAACGGAACAGGAACCGCTGCTTTTAAGGAGCAGAAATATACTCTGGAAACAATTACCGAAGAAAATATTGAAAAAGAAATTTTAGAATCGATTGAGAATATACTCATGAACAGATAAAAATAAATTGTCTTGTCAATTATTTTATAATAAACCTTCTACAAGCTCAGTGTTACACCGTTGAAAATAACAGTTTGCACCGGAGAAGTCACGCTGAACTTGTGGAAGGATCTTTCTACTTAAAAAATACTCTAAAATTTAAGTCAAAAACTCTAAAAATTCTTGGTATACCAGAAAACAAGTGCCGTAAACATAAAGGTGAGAATAAACCAGACAAAAGCCGTCACTACAATTCCTGCTGCACCATACAGAATAATACTGAAGGTTTTGTTCGCGGTTCCTGAGTTTTTCAACAGGGTATAATTTTCGCCTTTAAAGAAACGAACCGCTAAAAATATCAGGATACCGATACAGGCAACCGTAGAAAACAACATTCCCATTAAAGGCTCGAAAACAGATCCGCAAGCTAAAAAAATACTCAGCATATATTAATTATTTACATTCAGGTGAAAATATCTCGGATCGGGATATTGAAATTCAAAATTCAGCTCTTCCATTAATTTTGCAGGGGAAATTATTCTTCCTGCTGTTCTCCTCTCCCCTTCATAAGCCAGATCTTTCTGAACATTGATGACTTCTTCTTTGTTGGGATGAATCGGCGCAACAATATTATAAACTTTAGCCTGAGACTTCTGATCTAACATTTTTTCAACAACCGAACATATATCTGCGTAATGAATATGATTCACCAACTGATCCAGATGGGATATATTATAATTTTTCAGCAATCTTTCGCCGCCCATTAAACCGCCCAGTCTCAGAATATTGGTCTGAGGAAATTTCTCCAGAATAAAGCTTTCGCTTTCCACTTCCACTGCCGGAAGATCATCCTCCGTAAATTCTTTTTCGATATCCGGATAAACGCCTGTGGAACTTGTATAAAAAATCTGACGGTTAAAATCTCCTATAAAACGAAGCAGGTTTTCCCTTTTTCCCGTCATCGGAATTCTGGAGCCTCTGAGTCCCGAAAAAGGAACGGCAACAATAATAGCGTCCAGTTCGGAAGCTATTTTCCACGGTTTCATGTCAGCATCAGTTTCATCAGGAAATTTTACAAGATCCGCATGATATCCTTTAGCTTTCAGAACATCCAGTTTCGCTTCTGTTGTGGTGGTAGCAAAAATTTCATAGCTTTTCGACAGACGTTCCGCCAAATGGTTTCCCAACCAGCCACAACCGATGATCCCGACTTTCTTCATATTTTTTATTTGCCGAAAATTACAATTTTATTATGGTTTTTCAGCGCTGAAGATTGTAAAAAACAAGCTAAATATGATTACTTTCTTTAACCGCAAAAGTCACAAAAGATAATGATAAAGCTGATTTTTAGAATAATAAAAGCCCTCAAAAGCATAAAAATCAAAGATTTTTTAACTGTTGTGCTCTTTTATTCTTATGCTTATTAACTTTAATAAAACATCAAAATCTTTTGTGGCTTTTGTGGTTAAAAAAAACCTTCTTAAGCCTCAACACTGTCATTTTGAGCGAAACGAAGTGGAGCCGAAAAATCTCAAATCAAAACGTTTTAGTAGATTCTTCATTCCATAATGCTTCGCAAAATTTCATTCTGAATGACAGAGTGATTTTACTGTTTTTAAAATATAACACATTAGTCACATAAGTTTAGTTTAATGAAATATTTAAAAGATCACATAAGAAGAAAATCGAAGATTTTCACAAACTAATGTGCTCTGATATAAAGCGTAGAAATTATTTAAAATCTTATGTGACTAATGTGTTTAAAAACTTTTAGATTTCAATCTGCAACACTGTCATTTTGAGCGAAACGAAGTGGAGTCGAAAAATCTAAAAATAACTGCATCTTAATAGATTCTTCATTGCATATTGCTTCGCAAAATTCCATTCTGAATGACAGGGAAATTTAACCACAAAAGGTACAAAAGATAATGATAAAGCTGATTTTTAGAATAATTTAAGTTCCCAAAAGCATAAAAATCAAAGATTTTTAAAAACTGTTGTGAGCTTTTTATTTTCCGCTTGTCAGCTTTAATAAACATCAAAATCTTTTGTGGCTTTTGTGGTTAAAATTCAATCCGTAAAACCATCATTTTTAAGAGATTCTTCATTACATAATGCTTCGCAAAATTTCATTCTGAATGACAGAGTAATTTAACCACAAAAAGAACAAAAGATAATGATAAAACCAGATTTCAGAATAATTAAAGCCCTCAAAGCATAAAAATCAAAGATTTTTAAAAACTGTTGTGAGCTTTTTATTTTTCCGCTTGTCAGCTTTAATAAAACATCAAAATCTTTTGTGGCTTTTGTGGTTAATTAAAAGTCTTTCGGTCTTACTTTTTCACAGCAGCGATCGCCGCTTCATAATTCGGTTCGTGAGAAATATCTTCTACCTGTTCTTCATATACGATTTTTCCTGAAGGATCAATTACAACAACTGCTCTGCTCAATAACCCTTTCATAGCAGAATCGGTAAGTTCCATACCATATTTTTTTCCGAAATCTGAACGGAAATCTGAAAGCATCACAACATTTTTAATTCCTTCTGCACCGCAGAATCTTTTCTGTGCAAACGGAAGGTCTTTAGAAATACACAAAACCACTGTGTTCGGAAGATTTGCCGCATCTTCATTGAAATGACGCACAGAAGCTGAACAGACTCCTGTATCTACACTCGGAAAGATATTCAGGATCATGTATTTTCCTTTATAAGACTCCAGAGTCTGCTCTTTCATGGTAACGTCGGTAAGGGTGAAGTTGGGAGCCATTTTGCTGACAGGAGGCAATTTCGCGTAGGTATGAACTGGTTTTCCTCCTGCCAAAACGGTATTGCCAGACTTTGAATTTTGTGCAAAAGTAAACACCGCCCAAAGTAACAGCGCACCGGAAAATAATTTTGAATACATGAATTTCATTTTTTAGATGGTTTGAATGTCTGGCAAAATTATTCTTTTTTCAGGGGCGGAATGTTAATTTTTGTTTTAAATAGAGCAAATCTATTACACGGAGTATTTTAAAACCAATTTTTAGGTCTACCTTTAGTATAGACAAATTTTAACCTTACCATATTAAAAAATAGAAGATTTATGAGTTCAGAAAATAACCCGTCATTTCATGAAATATTCAAATCCGAAAACGAAATTCCCGAAGCATATAAAGTTCCCGAAATTCATCAGCGGGAATATCTTCTCAACGGAGAACTGGTGAAATGGAATGGCGATGTGCAGAATATTTATTCTCCGGTCTGCATTCCTACAGAAAATGGTCTGGAGAGAAAACTGCTGGGAAGCATCCCGAATATCGGTCCCGATGAAGCCATGAAAGTTTTGGATGCCTGCGTAAAAGCGTATGACAACGGACTGGGAGAGTGGCCAACAATGTCTGTGGAAGGGAGAATAAAATGTATGCAGAAATTTGTATACTTAATGATTCAGCAGAGAGATCTTGTGATCAGATTGCTGATGTGGGAGATCGGAAAAACATTGGCAGATTCTACGAAAGAATTCGACAGAACGGTGGATTATATCAACCAGACGATTGATGCACTGAAAGATCTGGACAGAGAATCTTCCCGTTTTCAGCAGGCGGAAGGAACGATTGCCCAGATCCGAAGAGCGCCGCTTGGCGTGGTATTAAGCATGGGACCTTTCAACTATCCTTTAAATGAAATCTTTACGACGCTGATTCCGGCTTTAATCATGGGAAATACCATTCTGTTTAAACTTCCAAAACATGGTGTCTTAGCGCATTATCCTTTATTAAATGCTTTTAAAGAAGCTTTCCCGAAAGGAACGGTAAATACGTTGTACGGAAAAGGCTCGGAAATCATCACACCGATCATGGAAAGCGGAAAGGTGAATGTTCTTGCGTTCATCGGATCGAGTAAAGTAGCGAACGGACTGAAAAAACTGCATCCGAAAGTTAATCGTTTAAGAGCTATTTTAAGTTTAGATGCTAAGAATGCGGCTATCGTTACAAAACATGCGAATCTGGATGTTGCCGTGAGCGAATGTATTTTAGGTTCCCTGTCTTTTAACGGACAACGATGTACCGCTTTGAAATTAATTTTCGTTCAGAAAGAGGTGGCAGAAGAGTTTACCCGCAAATTAACCGAAGCCGTTTCTGCCATGAAACCGGGACTTCCATGGGAAAAAGACGTGAAAATTACTCCGCTTCCGGAAGTCAACAAGCCTTCTTATCTGAAAGAATGTATTGAAGATGCATTATCTAAAGGTGCAAAAGTCTTAAATGATAACGGCGGTTTTACGGAAGAATCTTTCGTGTTTCCGGCAGTGGTTTATCCTGTAAATCATGAGATGAAACTGTATCATGAAGAGCAGTTCGGGCCTGTAATTCCGGTGGTTCCTTTTGATGATATTGAAGAGCCTATCGATTATCAGGTAAATGCAGATCACGGGATGCAGGTAAGTATTTTCAGTGAAGATGCGATGGAAGTTTCAAAATTAATTGATCCTTTTGTGAATCTGGTAAGCCGTGTGAATATCAATTGTCAGGCTCAGCGCGGACCGGACGTTTTCCCATTCACCGGAAGAAAAGACAGTGCAGAAGGAACGCTTTCTGTTTTTGATGCGCTTCGTTCGTTCTCAATCCGTTCTCTGGTTGCTGCAAAAGTTACGGAATCCAATAAGAATCTCCTGAACACGATTGTGAGAGATCATGATTCTAATTTCCTGAGTACGGATTATATTTTTTAATTAATGATCTTTTAACCTGATTTTGATACTTTATTAAAAGTTAACAGGCGTAAGAGTTTTTTTAACACATAAGTCACATAAGATTTTATAATAATTTTAAGCTTTATATCAGAACACATTAGTTTGTGAAAATCTTTGATTTTCTTCTTATGTGATCTTTTAAATATTTAATCAAACTAAACCTATGTGACTAATATGTTAACTTTTACAGATTAATAAGGCTTTTAATTAACCAGAAAGTCACAAAAGATTTTGATACTTTATTAAAAGTTAACAGACGTAAGAGTTTTTTTTAACACATAAGTCACATAAGTCACATAAGATTTTATAATAATTTTAAGCTTTATATTAGAACACATTAGTTTGTGAAAATCTTTGATTTTCTTCTTTTGAGGAATTTGATTATTCTTAAGCTTAGCTTTATTTTTTCGGCTTAATTTGAAGTTAGTTAAATAAAGACCATACAACAAAATCCGCAATCTGAAAGGACTGCGGATTATTTGATTAGTAAAAATCAAAAACATATATTTGGAAGAAAAGTTATTTTTCTGTTAGAAATCTGCTGATAATGCTGTTTAAATCATCTGCATGCGTTACGTTTAAACCGTGTGGTGCGCCTTCAATAATAACAAATTCGTTATTGGCAATTCCCTGTGCAGCCTGTTTTCCTGCTGTATCAATGGGAACAATATTGTCTGCATCTCCGTGAACGATGAGTGTTCTTACGTTCACGTTGGCTAACTCGGGACGGAAATCTGTATTTGCCCAGCTTTCAGCACATTTTATGGTGGCAATAGGATTGGCAAAAGAAGCAATTGCCCAGTCGAAATCCAGCTGTTTCTGGCTTACAGGCTTTGAAAGCATTCCGAAATTATAAAAGTCTTTGTGGAAAGATTCAAGAAAAGTGATTCGGTCTGTTTTCAAGGCATTCATGATCTCGTCCAATTTTTCCTGAGGAACTCCGTCCGGATTGTCGTCTTTCTGCTTAACAATCGGAATAATGGATGAAATTAAAGCAACCTTATCTACATTTTCTGAACCGTAATTCGTTAAATAACGCACAACTTCTCCACCTCCCATAGAGAATCCGAAGAGGATAACATTTTTGAGATCTAACTGTGAGATAATTTCATGAAGATCTTTTGCCAGTCCGTCATAATCGTATCCGTCATAAGAAGGTGAGGATTTTCCGAACCCTTTTCTGTCGTATGCGATCACACGATATCCTAAATTTAAAAGTACCGGAATCTGCATTTCCCACGATTTTCCGCTTAAAGGCCATCCGTGGATTAATATAATGGGTTGTCCGGATCCGAAATCTTCATAGTAAAGCTGAACGTTCTGATCGTTCTGTTTTGTAATGTAAGGCATATTTATATTTTTGGTGTTACTCATCAATTCCAAATATTAAGCCATAAATAAGGGATATTTAAAAATTTAAGATAGTTTGTGTAACAAAATACCACATTTCCTACTAACTGAAATACAGCCTAAATAATGTCTTTACTGGAAATGGAATTCTTAGAGAAGATTGAAAAGCATAAAGGTGTAATTTTCAAGATCTCGAAGATGTATATGGATAATCCCGACGATCAGAATGATCTCTACCAGGAGATCATCTATCAGGCGTGGAAATCTTACAGCGATTTTCAGAAGAAGAGTGAATTTTCGACATGGTTATACAGAACCGCGCTTAATACTGCCATTGTATTTCTCCGAAGCGAAAAAAAACGTAGTTTTATACAGAATCAGAGCATAGAAAATCTTAGTGTTCATCAGGAGTCTTATAATGATGCAGACGACAGGAATATGAAGCTGATGTATGAGGCAATCCATCAGTTGAGCGCGATTGACAAGGCATTGATTTTTTTCTATCTGGAAGATTTTTCGGGAAAGGAGATTGCAAAACAACTGGGCATAACGGAGGTAAATGCAAGAGTAAAGCTGAACCGGGCGAAAACCAAACTGAAAGAAATTATTGAAAAACAAGAGGCTCTCTAAACGTAAAGAAAAAGGTATGGAATTAGAAAATTTTAAAGAACTCTGGGACAAAGATCATCAGGAACTTCCGGAAGTTTCTTTGGAAAAACAGAATGAAATACATTCGCCGCTGGAAATGATCAGAATCAACATGAAAACTGAGTTTTGGCTGATGATTCTCACGCTTCCAATGATTTTAATCGGTTTTCCTTTTGCAACGGAAGATTTTAATGTAAAGACCATTTCGGTTTTAGTGGCATTTCTTACAGTAGCTATTATTATTTATTTTTATTCAAGATTCATAAGGCTGTATAAGATGCTCAAGAAGACGAGTATTAATACCAATTATGATCTTTTCAATATCAAAACCCAACTGCTGGTTGCCAAAGAAATTTATATTTCATACTATATCTCTTATATTCCTTTAGCGTTTGTTTCTTCTCTTGAGCGGATTGATTTTCAGTTTAATATAGATTACCATTTTGCTGTTTTTGTCGTTAGTTTTTTGATCGCCATTTTTGTTTTGTTTATTTTAATAAAGTACTGGATCTACTATATGTACGGAAAATATATTGAAGATGTCGTACGGCTTGTGGATGAACTTAATGGCGTTGAAGCAGAGATCAGACAAAGAAAAAACAGGGATAAAACATGGTTTGAACGTTCCCAGAAATATTTCATCAAAAAATTCGGAATCAAAGGAAATATCCTGAACACGGTATTTTGGTTTGTTTCCGCTTATATTTTTATTGTTATTTTTTTTACCATTGTTCTGTTTGCGGTTATTTTAATCGGTGTGAAGCTTGATTTCATAGACGTTCATATCCTTCTGAAAGCTTTAAAAAAGGGGAATTAGAAAGTAATATTCATGAATTTTTAAAAAAAATACTGTCCTTTTTGTAACAAACTTTATCTTTTTCTACTAACTGTCAGATTTAATCAAAAAAATAATATGAAAAAGACAGTTACAATCGTTAAAGCATTGATTTTTTCATTTGCTATCGGTATTGCACCGCTTTCTCTGGTGAAGGCTCAGAAGAAAGACCGCACAGAAGTTTCTGTGAAAAATTTTCCTAAGCGTATTACTACTTCATCAATGGGAAATTTCAGTGCTGATTTCAGCGGGCAGAATATTCCTTCGGATTATCTTATTAATCATTTAGGAGAGTGGCTGGGAAGCAATGGAGATCACTCTTTTTCACTGGTAAAGACTGCTACGGATGAGTTGGGAATTAAACATTCTGTATATCAGCATTATTTTAAAAATATTAAAGTAATGGATGATGTTATTTCTATTCATGAAAAAGATGGAATGGTAACTTTTGTGAATGGTGAGTTTATAAATAGTACAGATTTTAATACCGCGGCACAACTTTCTGATCAGGAAGTAAAACAGATTATTTCTAATGAAAAAAATACAGCTTCTGAAAATCTGACATTCGGAACAGCAGAAAACGTAATTGCAAAAGTGTATACCGGTAAAGATGTGAAGCTTTATAACACCACTACTGTAGCTACTTCCTCATTAAAACCTCTTTTCTCTGAGGTGATCTATATTGATAATAATACAAAAAAAATTGTAAAAACACTTTCGCAGATTTATCATGCAGATACTCCTTCTGTAAGTACAACATACTACAAAGGTAACCAGTCTATTACGGTAGATTCTTACAATGGAAGTTACAGACTGCTCGATAATGCAAGAAAAATCCATACGTATGATGCTACCGGTTTTACAGGACAGCTTGGTCTCGATGCAGGGGGAAATCTTGTATTGGCAGGTTCTACGGAATATATAAACAGTTCTGCGAATTTTACTTCAGCAGCCACAAAAGCTCCGGTAGAAGTTCACTGGGCGATAAAATCCTCTTATGATTATTATCTTAATAAATTTAACAGAAATAGTTTTGACGGAAACGGTTCTGCCATCAATAATTATTATAATATGGATTTTTCGAAGCTTAGTTCTTCGTACCCTGCAGGATATGGCTTTAATGCAACCGCTGTAAAATTGGCAAACGGCATGCAGTTTATGGCTTTTGGTAACGGAAACCTTCCTGGTTCTCCCGGAGCAACCAATACTCTGGCTTCCATTGATGTGGGCGGTCATGAATATTCTCACATGATTATCGATAGAAATGGAACGGGAGGTCTAAATTATCAGTCAGAATCAGGAGCGTTGAATGAATCTTTTGCAGATATTTTTGGAACAGCGATTGAATTTTACGGAGCTCCAGCTTCTGCTAACTGGACGGTTGGCGAAGGTGTTCTTAATGTTTCTCCGGGATATATAAGAAGCATGTCTAATCCTAATTCCGCTAATCCTGCTTTAGGTCAGCAACCCGATACCTACAACGGTACTTATTGGGTGAGTGTAGTAGGATGTACACCTTCCGGACAGACAAATGATTACTGCGGAGTACATACCAACAGCGGAGTAGGCAACTATTGGTTTTATCTTCTTTCTCAAGGCGGATCTGGAACCAATGACTTGGGAACAGCGTTTAATGTAACAGGAGTAACACTGGCAAAAGCGGAAAAAATTGCTTACAAAACTTTAACAACTTATCTCACGCCAAACAGTACTTTTCTGGATGCTTATAATGGAACAAAACAAGCGGCTGCAGACCTATTCGGAGCAAATGCACCCGAAATACAACAGGTTGAAAATGCTTGGTGTGCAGTGGGGGTAGGTAATTGTCAAACCATTCTTGCCGTGAAAGATACTTCAGAAATTTCAAATGAAATCAGAGTTTATCCAAATCCTGTTAAAAACGGAGTGTTCACTATTGAGAATAGTAAGAATGATGCGGCATTCGAAATTTATGATGTTTCAGGAAAACTGGTAAAACAAAATGAAAAATTAAATAAAGGAATCAATAAAATTAATATCTACGGATTACAAAAAGGAATTTATATCATTAAAATTAGTGTAGATGATACTGCTGTTTCTAAAAAAATAGTAGTAGAGTAGGTTTTCAGAATCAAGAAAACAAAATCAATGCCCGACGGAATATTCTGTCGGGTTTTTTATTTTAATAAAAAAAACTGTAACATTTTTATGAAGGGTAAACTAATTCTATAGAGCGTAAAACTATGACCTCATTAGAACAGGATTTTTTAAGAGAAATAGAAAAACATAAAGGAATCATTTTTAAGATTTCTAAAATGTACATGGACGAAAAAGAAGACCGCGATGATCTTTTTCAGGAGATCACCTATCAGGTCTGGAAAGCCTATGCCAAATTTAAAGGAGAAAGTGAATTTTCGACTTGGCTGTACAGAATTGCCCTGAATACGGCCATTATTTTCCTTAAAAACGAAAAAAGAAGAAGCTTTATAGGAAATGAAGATTTTTCGGAATATAAAATTATTCAGGAAGAATTTGATCATGAAAAAGAAGAAAAACTAAATGCCATGTACAAAGCCATTCATCAGTTGAATCCCATTGATAAAGCTTTTATTTTCTATTATCTCGAAGATTTTTCGGGAAAGCAGATCGCCGAACAGATGGGGATTTCCGAAGGAAATGTAAGGGTAAAAATGAGCCGCGCCAAAAATAAGCTGAAAGATATCTTAAACGCAAATAAATAATAACATTTAAATCAGACATCATGAATATAGACGACCTTAAAAATACATGGAATGAAGATCATTCTTTTGGAGAAACCCCTGAAATAAGCATCGAACAGAAAAACAGAATTCATCTTCCGCTGGAAAAGATCCGTAAAAATATGCGGATGGAATTTTGGTCTACCGTGGCAATTTTCGTTTTTGCTTTTGCCTTAATTGCAGTCTGTGCTGGATCTTTTAAGTTTAAATTTTACATCACAATTCTTATAGGATCTATGGTTTTTGTAACCTTTTTCTTTTACAGTCAGTTTTTTAAGCTGTATAAAAATATGAGCGAGACGATGATGAAGACCTATGACAGTCTGCAGGATCTTTTGCATCAGTTTAACCTGAATAAGCAGTACTATCTTTCTTTTTATCTGTCTTTTGTGCCGTTCTTGGTCTGTGAACTTATTATCGTCCTCGAATTTATTCCACGACCGGTTCCTTTAACGGATATGCAAATTGCCATCGCGCTGATTTCTACCATGATCATCACCATGCCTTTGCTGCTTTTACTGGGGAAAGTTTGGTTCAATGGTTTCTACGGAAAATATATCAAGCAGATTGAAACGCTTTTCTCTGAACTGAAAAAATAAATTTTGATTGGTTTTCGGCGGCGAAGCCGCCGAAAACCTTTACTGCGTATAATAAGCCGGAAATTCACGCAAAATCGAATACAGATCCCGCCATTCAAAATAAGCCGGACTTGCTGAACTTACATTTTCAAAACCCTGGTCTTCAAACAGTTTTTTGGTTCGGGTAACATGGAAATATTGGGAAACAACAATAATACTTTTAAAATGTAATTGAGGTTCAAGTTTAAGCGTGTTTTCAACGGTTAATCTTGTGTTATCTCCTTTATTATCAACGATAATTACAGAATCAGGAATTCCTTTACGAATTAGAAATTCTTTTATTTTATCGCCTTCATAGAAACCTTCCTTTCCCAAACCTCCGCTCACGAGAATTTTTTGAATTCTGTGTTGCTGATACAACGCGATTCCGGTTTCCAGACGTTTTTCAAGCCTTGTCGATAAGGTTCCGTCTTCATTTACTTTATTTCCCAGAATCACGGCAAGATCGGCACGTTTTCCCTGATCAGAAAGACCATCGGTAATAATATAAACAGAATGAATGATGAACCATAAAAACAGAGCCGCAATGATGATTTTTAAGATTTTAAAAATACTTTTTTGCATCAGTTATGGGTGTTTTTCTTTATCAATTTCAGTCATGATCCAATCCAGTTGCGGATCTTTTTTCTCAAGAATATCCTCCATGGTTTCAGAAACTTTTACATCCGGAACAACGCCCTTTTGAGTATCTGTAAACGTAATATTGGGCTGTACCAGAAGAACACCGATAGGCAGATCGATCTTGGAATTAGGCAGCGTTTGAAAAGAATAAAATCCCGCAACAGTACCGTCATTGGCTCCTCCTGTTTCCTCACCTACAAGAACCGCTTTCTTATCATTTTTAAGCTTTGAGGTTAAAATAGAAGATGCTGAAAAACTCGAGCCATTAATCAGCACAAAAACTTTCCCTTTAAAAACATCATTTTTGGGTTTAGATACTTTGTCGGCTTTCGTTTTGTAATAAAATTTACCGTCTTTTTCATACGTGCTGAAAGTCTGTCCGAAGAAAAATCCGGGATACATTAATGTTTTAAAAGCATACTGTAAAAAACCGGATTTTCTGAAATAATTGGTTTTCAGAGGAGCCGATTTTGAAGTTACCTGTGACGGTTTTATCAAAGTGTACGGCTCAGAACTCAGGTAAGAATACAGATTATTGATTTCTTCAAGCGAACCGCCGTAATTGTTCCGAATATCAATAATTAAATATTTTGCATCCGCTTTTTTGATCTTTCTGAACGTTTCCTTATAAAACTTCGAAGAAAAAACACCCGAAAAACTTTTCACCTGAATATAAGCAATTGTACTGTCCTGATCTAAAAATTTAAAATTACGGTTGTAAGAATTGCTCAAAGCAACGTAATCGTTTACTTTTTTCTCCTGCGTTCGCTTTTTGTTTTCCTTGTCTTTCTTAAGATCCTCTTCAGATTTTGATTCCCTTGTGAGTTCATATGTCCTCTTTTCCCTATGATAAACCGTTTCCAGAGTTGCGCGGTCTTCGTAGCCTTTTTCTGCAACATAATAATTAAAGAAAACATCCTTCAGGAAATAAGGCTGAAAAGTCGTGTTGAAACCATCGCTGCTGATCAGTTTTTTATACCGTTTAATATATTCAGAAACAGGAACCGTATCAATCGAGAGAATTTCTGTTCCCGGCTTTATATTTTGGATCGAATCTTTATTTTCGATAATGTAAAGCCTGTCGTTTTTCACATAATATTCAAAACGGCTGAACATTCCTTTTTTCCCTTCCAGCGTTTTAATTTCCTTTTTGCTGATTCTTTTAGACGGAATTCTCAGCGAAAGATGACCTTCACGGATTTCCGCAATCACAGGCTGCAATTTAAAATAAAACTGAAGCGGCGTAAGAGGTTCCTGAAGTGTTTGTTTAAGACTGTCAAACTTAAAATCCAGCGTTTCCTTGGTGATGTACCAATAAAGATTCGGATGTGTTTCTTTTAGTTTAGAATACGCAAAATCTACATCTTCTTTCAGTTTTTCGGGGGAAATACATACTTTCTGCTGCTCATTGTGCTTTTTTACAGACACGCAAGAGCATAGCGAGACAATTAATACTAATATAAAATAATTTCTGAGGCGCATTTTCAATTTTACCAATGCTAAAATAATTACTTTAACACAATGAATTGTTGATGTTTACCAAAAACAACCAAAATATTTAAAATTTTAACATATTTCTAAATAAATAACGCATTTTGGATTTCTTCACTTTGTATTACTTATATAAGTGAAACGCCTTTGTTTGACTTAATTTTCCATTATTCAAATCAATTTTGTCTTTCTTTGCGGTTTAATTATTGAAAAAGAGCTTCTTACAATAAAATCATGCATCATTTCCTTTGTGACATCGGAGATTCAAAGAAATCAACCGTAATTCCGAACTGAATATATTACAAAAATATCAATAAATCCTCTGCAAACCAGACGTTACAACAATTGCTAAAAATTATTCGGATAATAATAAAGGAATTTGAGTTTTAAATCGTCATAGCTTATAAAGTCATACATTTGACAATTATTTCAAGAAATGGTTTATACAATTATTGCAGTCGCAGTTTTAGTGGTTTTATTATATTTCGTAATTACAGGACAGGAAGTCTTTGGCGCGGAAGCAAAAGGAGAGAGGTTAAAAAGAATGCAGCATTCCGCTCATTACAGAGACGGTCAGTTTCAGAACCTCAGCGAAACCCCCTCTCTTGCAGAAGGATATTCCATGCCGAAAGTAATGTTTAATTTCTTCTTTGCCAAAAAAAATCCACTTTTAAAGCCGCTGAAGAATATTCCATCCATTCATACAGATTTAAAAAACCTTCCTAAAAATGAAGATATTTTTGTGTGGTTGGGACATTCTTCGTATTATATTCAGACTGATGGCGTTTCTTTTCTTATTGATCCGGTACTAAGTTCTTACGGTTCGCCGTTTAAGTTTTTCAATAAAGCCTTTTCCGGAGCCGATATTTTTAAGCCGGAAGATATTCCGGAGCTTGATTATCTGGTGATTACCCACGATCATTACGACCATCTGGATTATCCTACGGTAAAAGCCATTAAAAATAAAGTAAAAAAGGTCATTTTACCATTGGGAGTCGGTTCACACCTGGAAAGATGGGGTTATGAACCGGAACAGCTCATCGAAGAAGAGTGGGGAAGTGAAGTTGTTTTGAAGAATGATCTTAAAATAATTTATACTCCTGCAAGACATTTTTCAGGTAGAAAAGTCAAAAGAAATGTCACACTCTGGACTTCCTATGTTTTGGAAACCCCTACAAAAAAACTTTTTTTGGGTGGAGACAGCGGTTACGATACCCACTTCAAAATGATTGGTGAAAAATACGGTCCTTTCGATTATGCTTTTATGGAGAACGGACAGTATAATGAAGCATGGAAATACATTCATGCGTTGCCGGAAGACGTTATTCAGGCAAGTATTGATGTAAAGGCGGAAAATATCATTCCGGTACATTCGTCTAAATTTGCATTGGCGCTCCACGCCTGGAACGAACCACTGGAAAAAGTAACGAAATTCGGAAAAGATAAAAATCTTAATATTTTAACACCCATGATCGGCGAACCTGTTGATCTGAATGCTTCAGATAATAAGTTCAGAGTCTGGTGGAAAGACTAATTTACGCGTGCCAAATGTCTTTGTAACGGGCAGGATGATTTTCAAACTGCTGTCTTACAAACTCACATTCAGGATCTACCAGAAGATCTTTTTCTTCGGCGTAACGAACGAGTTCGTCCAGAAGCATTTTGGCGTAACCTTTCCCTTCATGCTCCTCTTCAAGTTTGGTGTAGTAGACAATTAAAAGTCTGCCGTCGATCTCAATGGACATATAGCCCGACTTTTTTCCGTCAATAAGTATCTGCAATTCATCCTGATACGGAGATACTTCAAATTTTATATTTTCCATACGATTGAGATTTTTCGGTGATTGAAAAAGATTGGAGAACTTTTCTCCTTTTAAAATTACAAATTAAAACTGAAATCTGCGAAAATTTTAAGAATTTTTAAAACCGTTAAGAAAAATTTATGAATAGATTATAAATTTAAGAAAATCAATGATTTATACTTGGTTTGATGATCTTTAAAAATGATTAAAAATATTTTGGCATTCAAATTGAAAATTTCTGTACAGTAGAATTTAAATTGAATGAAAGATGAAAAAGTTAATCATAACAATGATGTTGGTAGGAACTTTTGGTTTATCCTACGCACAGACAGATTATTACAACGATTACAGAAGAAGCATCTCGGATGTGAACTGGCAGAGTGTAATTTCAGATCTGGTGCTTTCAACAACACAGGCAAACCAGATTTATGCACTGAACGACCGTTACAGAGATTATGATTCCTGGAACAGCATTTATGTCAACAATCCGGACCGATGGAGAAATGACCGTTATGTAGAGTTGGAAAGGATTTTAGGAAGGGATAAATATGCTAAGTTTAAAAACAGATATTACAAAGGACAGAATCCGGTAGCGGTTTATAATAGGAATAAAAATAATGACAAACGCTATAAACACATGGATAAAAAAGCCAAAGCTTACAGGTACAAACACAGAAAAGGTCATCATTAAAACCAATTATATTTAATCTTAAATGGCTGGTCGAAAGATCAGTCGTTTTTATTTTATCTATAATGATTATTTCATGATCAGATTTATGTTTGAATTTTATAATTTTGAAGCATGGAATCTAATGAAACTATAAAAGGATTTTATCAACGCGTCGGTCTGGAGTGCATCAAAACTCCCGGAGTTGGACATTTTAATGTTTTTTCACGCGAAAACTGCTCACTCATTACGCCGTACAGCAGAAGAGATTATTATAAAATTTCACTAATTATCGGGAAAGGAAAACTGCATTATGCTGACAAATGGATCTATGTGGATCAGCCGGCTTTGCTTTTTTCGAATCCGGTAATTCCTTACTCATGGGAAGCGGAAGATAATGATCAGAAAGGTTTTTTCTGTCTTTTTACAGATCATTTTGTGCATGACGGAAACCGTCTGGGAAATCTTCAGGATTCCCAGCTCTTCAAAATTGGTGGAACTCCCGTCTTCTTTATCAATGAAGAACAGCAGAAAACCGTTGCCGATATCTTTATTAAAATGATGAACGAAATTCAGTCCGATTATCTTCACAAATATGATATGCTGCGTGCTTATCTTCATCTTCTGATCCACGAAACAATGAAAATGCATCCTGCGGAAAATTTTGAACCTTATCAGAATGCTTCGCAGAGAGTTGCTTCCTTATTCATGGAATTGCTGGAAAGACAATTTCCCATTGACAGTCCCGAGAGATTTTTAAAACTGAAAAGTCCGGTAGATTATGCCGAAAGTCTTTCCATTCATGTCAATTCATTAAACCGTTCCGTAAAGGAAATTACGGGAAAAACGACAAGTCAGCAGATTGCGGCAAGAATTATTCAGGAAGCTCATGCCTTATTAAAGCATACCGACTGGAATGTCTCTGAAATTGCCTACGGATTAGGCTTTGAAGAACCTGCCTATTTTACCAATTATTTTAAAAAACAAACCGGAATGACACCCAATGCGGTAAGAATTGCGCTTGTTTGAATTTTATAATTCTTCGTTTGAATTCTATATTGAAATCATCCGGCGGCTGTTATAATTTTGTACTGTAACTTTAAAATCACAAGCTATCATGAAATTTAGAAAATTAGGAAACACAGGTGTAGAATTATCGGCTATCGGTTTGGGATGTATGGGAATGAGCTTTGCTTACGGACCAACGGATGAACAGGAAAGCATCAAAACCCTTCATACATCTTTGGATCTTGGGATCAACTTTTGGGATACAGCCGATATGTACGCCAACGGAGAAAATGAAAAACTGATTTCAAAAGTTTTGGTTCCGAACCGTGATAAAATTTTTATCGCAACCAAATTCGGGTTCAGGTTTAAAGACGGGCAAGCCGGTCACAGTGGCGCTCCGGGAACGTATTTCGACGGTTCACCGGAATGGATCAAGAAGGCAGTGGATTTAAGCCTTCAGCGCCTTAAAATTGATGAAATTGATTTGTACTATGCGCACAGAGTAGATCCCAATATTCCTGTGGAAGAAACGGTAGGAGCAATGGCAGATCTCGTAAAGGCAGGAAAAGTGAAATATTTAGGTTTATCCGAAGCTTCTGCGGAATCAATCAGAAAAGCACATGAAATTCATCCGATTACAGCATTGCAGTCAGAATATTCCCTGCTTACGAAAGATGTGCAGCGTGAAATTCTGCCTGTAATCCGCGAACTGGGAATCACTTTAGTTCCTTATTCACCTTTAGCAAGAGGACTTTTTTCGAATATTAATGAAGCTCAGAATTTTACAGATGAAGATTTCAGAAAATCTTTACCGCGTTATCAGGAAAAATATCTTGAAAATAACAGAAATTTAGCTCAGGAAATCAATGATTTTGCGGCTTCAAAAGGCGTAAAAGGGACTCAGCTTGCTTTAGCGTGGGTTTTGAATCAGGGAGAGGATATCATTCCGATTCCGGGAACGAAACGCATCCAATACTTAGAAGAAAATATTGAAGCAACCAAAATTGAGCTTTCAGAATCCGACCTGAAAACAATAGATTCGATCTTAAAAAAATATCCCGACGTTGGTGAAAGATACAGCGAAGGATCAATGAAATTAGTCAATAATTAAAATTGCATGAATTCAGATTTTCAGGATTTTTTTCCGGAAATCTGGATTTTCAATTGATAATTTTTAACATCAGCGATGGTTACCCTTAAAGAAAAAAACAAATTTATTGCTACGGTTTTGGCATTTGCGGTTATTCCGATGTCCGGACTGGCAACGGATATTTATCTTCCTTCCATGCCGAGTATGGCAACAGAACTGCAACAAACGGAAAGCAATATACAGCTTACTTTATCCATATTTTTAATCAGTTACGGCCTTACCCAGTTTTTTGCCGGAAGTATTGTAGATTCTTTCGGAAGATATAAAGTTTCCATGATTTCTCTGGCACTTTTTGTCGCTTCTTTTTTAATTACCGCTACAACGCAGAATATTTTTGTGATCTATGCAATGCGTGTTTTGCAGGGAGTTTTATCAGGCTTTGCTGTCGTTGCCAAGAGAGCTTTTTTTGTGGATGTTTATGAAGGAGAAGAGCGGAAGCATTATCTCAGCATCATGACTATTGTATGGTCAGTTGGACCTATTGTTGCACCGTTTATCGGAGGATATCTGCAGAAAAACTTTGGATGGCAGTCAAATTTCTACGTTTTGGCAGGGTACAGTTTGTTATTGCTGATTCTTGAATTTATATTCTCTGGTGAAACATTAAAAAAGAGAAATCCTTTTCATGTGGAATTCCTGATTAAAGAATACAACTCCATGTTCAAAGCTAAAGATTTTTTCTACGGAATGATTATGTGTGGTTTGAGTTACTCGATGATTATGTTTTTTAATCTTTGTGGTTCCTTTATTATTGAGCATAAAATGGGCTATTCCGAAGTTGTGGCAGGATATGTTTCTCTTATTCTCGGTTTTGCATGGATGACGGGCGGATTTTTAGGAAAGGCATTAATTAATAAAGCTTTTTTACCTAAAATAAGAAACGCCAATTTTATTCAGTTGCTTCTGATTGCTGTTATGTTTGCCGCTTCGTATTTCTCCAATAATATTTACAGTCTGGTTGCTTTTGCTTTTTTCATTCACGTAACAGCAGGATTTATTTTCAACAATTATTTTTCCTACTGTATCGGAAGATTTCCCAATTCCGCCGGAATTGCAGGCGGTTTAACGGGTGGAGTAGCCTTCATTATTACTTCAGCATTAAGCTATGGAATTGCAGCATTCATAAAACCTCAGATTCAGCTTCAGGTTGCGGAAGGCTATTTTATTCTGGGACTTTTAGGACTGTTTATTTTAAGCATGATTAAATTCAGAAAAGCTCATGCTTAAAAGTTTATATTTATTTAAATTTTCTACGACATAGTCTTCATAATAAATCCTCTCATTTTCGGGAGGATTTGTTTTTTATCTTCCGTTTTTTAATAAGAAAGCCCCTTTATAAAAGGAGCTTCTGTTAAGTATATTGCTAATAATTTCGGTTACTATTTTGAATCCATTGAATGTAAAAGACCCGTCATTGGTATTTCTTTCCAGATTAATTATTTTTTAACCATTATTTGATGGGAAAAGTTTTCTTTTTTAGCTAAATTTGAAAAACATTAAAAAAACAAATTATGTCAAGTATTACATTAAAAGGAAATGCAGTAAATACAATAGGAACTTTACCGTCAGTAGGAAGCACAATTAAAGATTTTGCTTTGGTAGATTCTGGGCTTAATGTGAAAACTCTGGAAACTTTCGAAGGAAAGAAGAAAGTGTTCAACATTTTCCCAAGTATCGATACCCCGACTTGCGCATCATCGGCAAGAAAATTCAATGAAGAAGCTTCAGCTTTAGAAAATACAGTCGTTATTAATGTATCTAAAGATTTGCCTTTTGCTTTGGGAAGATTCTGTGCCGCGGAAGGTCTTAATAATGTAGAAACGTTATCAGATTTCAGAAGCAGTTTTGGAGATGATTACGAAGTAACCATTACAGATTCGCCAATGAAAGGACTTTTAAGCCGTGCTGTCATTGTAGCGGATGAAAACAATAAAGTGGTTTACACAGAGCAGGTATCAGAAATTGCAGATGAACCCGATTATCAGGCTGCATTAGCTGCGTTGAAATAAAAACCGATCCATAAAAAATCGGAGTCCTGCATAGTCTGCAGGACTTTTTTCTTTCCTGTTTTCCATAAAATTACTGATCACAATCATTAAAAATTAAAAACTTTCCGCTTACCTTTACACAATGAAACGTTCCGGAACCGCAGATTTACCCCTTCACTATGGCAAAGTACCGCCTT
This sequence comes from Chryseobacterium sp. MMO-72, assembly GCF_037146035.1. Taxonomy (NCBI): domain Bacteria; kingdom Pseudomonadati; phylum Bacteroidota; class Flavobacteriia; order Flavobacteriales; family Weeksellaceae; genus Chryseobacterium; species Chryseobacterium sp. MMO-72. The sequence goes on along the minus strand of NZ_JBBCWG010000020.1, from coordinate 27,397 downwards.
GGCTATATGAACGGATGTCAATTCTCGGGCTCTCTATTGTTGAGGTAATTCTCATGGAGTATGGAAAAGACGAAGTTCTCCGCCGACTGGCAGATCCTTTCTGGTTTCAGAGTTTTGGCGCGGTGATGGGAATGGATTGGCATTCTTCAGGAATTACAACCTCCGTAATGGGAGCTTTGAAACGTTCCATCAATCCAAATTCCCAGTCGCTGGGATTGTATATTTGTGGCGGAAAAGGGAAATTTTCCCGCGAAACTCCTTCAGAATTACTTCAGATTGCTGATAAAACAGGATTGAACGGAAATGATCTCGTAAAAGCCAGCAAACTTTCGGCAAAAGTGGATAATACGGCAATTCAGGATGGATATCAACTGTATCTGCATAATTTTATTCTGTCGGATAACGGAAACTGGAGCGTTGTTCAGCAGGGAATGCACGAATCGGACGGAACGGCAAGACGCTATCATTGGCATTCGGAAAATATAAAATCCTTTGTGGAAGAACCTCACACCGGAATCAACGGAATTTCAAGAGGAACCATTTTAAACCTTACCGATGAGGAAGCTTCTGGGAACAGAAAAGGAATTCTGGAAATTTCCCACACCGATTCCGCGGAAATCATGAGCGATTTTTCAAGATTAATTCTTCCTAATCGTCACGATGTTCAGGCTTCGGATGTAGATCTGAAACGACTTGGAGCACTTTTATATGTAACAAGAGAACAGCAGCCGCAAAATTTCGAAGATCTGCTCATGCTGGAAGGTGTCGGTCCGCGAACAATGCAGTCTCTGGCTTTGGTAAGCGAAGTCATTCATGGTGCACCGTCGAGATTTAAAGATCCAGCCCGATTTTCATTTGCCCATGGCGGAAAAGACGGTCATCCGTTTCCGGTTCCTACCAAAGTGTATGACGAAAGTTTGCAGATTTTAAAATCAGGAATCGAAAGATCCAAACTGGGAAATTCAGATAAATTAAAAACGTTAAACAAGCTTCACCAGATTATTGAATCAACTGAAAAGGATTTTACTCCCGATTTTGATATTCAGGAAGTCATTGAAGAAGAAAGACAGAATTCATGGCGGTTTGGAGGAAAAACTGTATTTGGAGATGCCCAGAAACCTTCCAGTCCAAAACCTATACAGCTTTCTCTGTTTTAAATTTTAGATTTGAAAGTTTTTCTTGATTTTGTGATTTCAAAAGAATCCACTCAAAGGATTTATAAAGATTAACACTTCTTTTGTCATTAATTGTAATCGGGACAGATCCGGAATATACTTATTGTAAAGGATTACGCAAAAATAAGCTACCACAAATCATCACTTTGTTTAAGAATTGCTTCATCAGTTCCGGGAAAAATTTTATTTTTAAAGCTTTGAAAAACATTTACTTGATGAGCAATAAAGCCTTACAAATCTGCTACGATTTCCCTTTTTTCCTTGATGATGAGCTGGATGAAATATTTCAGGCACATGAAAAAGTTTTTTTTCATAAAGGAGATTTTATACTGAAAGAAGGAAAAACCGCCAACGAATATTATATTCTGGAGAAAGGTCTTGCCCGCTCATTTGTCAACGATTTTAACGGAAATGATGTAACGATTAATTTTTTTGTTGAAAATGAAATCATTATTGAAGTTTCTTCACTGTTTCAGAGAATTCCCACTCAGGAAAATATTGTCTGCATTACAGACTGCGAATGCTGGAAGTTTGATTTTGAAACTTTTCAGGAACTGTTTCATAAAATTCCCAATCTCAGAGAATGGGGGAGAGCATGGATGTCTCAGCAGCTTTTCTTTGGTAAACAGCGTTCCGTAGAAATGTTTACCCTTTCCGCAACCAAACGTTATCTCAATCTTTTAGAGCAGAAGCCGCATGTAGTACAGTTTGCTCCCTTAAAGCAGATTGCTTCATTTCTGGGAATTACAGATACTTCTTTAAGCAGAATCCGTAAAGAGCTGGTTTCCCATCCGAAGAAAATTTAAATCTTGTCTTATGGCAAGTTGATTTTTATTTTAACTTGATAACTTTGAGTATAATTTTAACAATAAAAACATCAAAATGAAAATCAATCAGATTTATGTGAATCTTCCGGTGAAAGATGTACAGAAAACAAGAGAATTCTGGACAAAATTAGGCTTCCCAACCAATGATGAAATGTCCAATGACCAATCCGTTTGTGTTGTTATGAACGATAATACCTACGTAATGTTTTTAACGGAAGAATTTTTCCAGACTTTTTCAGAAAGACCGGTTCCGAAAGGAGATACAACGCAGGTTTTGGTCGCCATAAGTTTAGATACCCGTGAACAGGTAGATCAGATGGTAAATACCGCTGTGGCGAATGGTGCAACACAGCATGAAGAACCGCAGGATTACGGATGGATGTATCACAATTCCTTTTGGGATATCAACGGACATGGCTGGAATGTAATGTTTGCAGATCCGTCCCAAATGCCTAAAGAGTAAAATTTAAATCAATACAATTAATTCTTACATAAATTTTAGTAAAAAAAATTTGTGCGGATATTTCTTTGTCATTTTTAACGGAAATTCTCTTGAATGATCTGATATTAAAAAAATGATAAAAATAGATTCTTCCTTCGTTAGAATGACAAATTATCGATGAAAACACTAATCAAACGCACAAATCCCACAAATATTATTAGTGTTATTCGTGAAAAATATTAGAGCTATTTGTGTTTAAAATATTAATACACAAATTCCACAAATATTATTCGTGGTATTCGTGAAAAAATTAGTGCTTTCTGTGTTTAACAAAAAAAAATAAAAAAAATCATGGCTAAATTAAATCCTTACTTAAATTTTGATGGGAAAGCAGAAGAAGCTTTCAATTTTTACAAATCCGTTTTCGGCGGAGAGTTCGTTGGTGAAATTTACAGAATGGGCAATGCTCCCGGAACTGAACATTTATCGGACGAAGAGAAAAACAGGGTAATGCATATTGCACTTCCGATAGGTGGAGATTTACTGATGGCATCAGACATCGTTCCAAGTTTTGGACAAAAACTGAATGTGGGAAATAACAATTACGTTTCTGTTTTTCCGGATTCCAGAGATGAGGCCGACAGAATTTTCAAAGGGCTTTCTGAAGACGGAAATGTGGAAATGCCCATTGAAGACCAGTTCTGGGGCGATTATTTCGGAAGCTTTCAGGATAAATACGGCGTACACTGGATGATCAATTATAACGAAGAATACGTAAAATAGACTTATCTTTAAACTAATTATATTGAAAGGGCAACCGAACTTTGGTTGCCTTTTACACCTTTAAAAATAATATTATGGAACCAATTCACATCGATATTACAATTCTGGCACCTGTTCAGAAAGTCTGGGACTATTACAACGGTCCGGAACATATTACCAAATGGAATTTCGCCCACGAATCCTGGGAATGTCCGAGTTCAGAAAACGATCTCAGAGTCGGAGGACAGTTCAAAAACAGGATGGAAGCCAAAGATAAAAGCTTTGGATTCGATTTTGTGGGAACTTATGATGAAGTGATTCCGTATGAGAAAATCAGGTATCACATGGAAGACGGAAGAAAAGCAGAGATAACTTTTGATAAGATGGATGAAAATACAACCAGCGTACAGATTATTTTCGATCCGGAAACACAGAATCCTGTCGAAATGCAGAGAGAAGGATGGTATGCAATTCTGAACAATTTTCATAAGTATGTAGAAAATAATTAAGAAAGATTTTTAATTTTCAGAATCATGATCAATTTAGTGATAATGGCAAAATGTTTAAATTCCATTTGCGCGGTGAGTCATGCAGTCACTGGAACTTTTTTACAGGGAATTCTTGCCGCTCCTGCCCGAAGAGCTCTGGCAAAGGAAAAGATTGATTCTCTTGAAAAACTTTCAGAGTATTCTGAAAAGGAAATTCTGCAGCTTCACGGTTTCGGAAAAAGTACAATGCACAAACTCAAAGCCTATATGCAGGAAAATAATTTTTCCTTTAAAAATTGATATCGAACACAAACTGCACCAATATCTGCATACATTTTCATTATAAATTTTGGTTAAATGCTTTGATAAGCTCAGCATGACACGCATCAGTTATATCGCTAGATAAACTGTTGGTATCAGAGATGTCAAGCTGAACCTTTCGAATCATTTGTGATTATTCGTGAAAAACATTTGAAGCTATTGGTGTTCAAAGCAAAAAAATAAAATTTAAAAATATGAACAACACTATTTTCCCGTGTCTCTGGTATGACGGAGACGCAAAAGAATCCGCAGAATTCTACTGCAGAATATTTGACGGAAAAATTACCGCAGATACTCCGATGGTGATGAATATCGAGCTTTTCGGTCAGAAAATGATGATGCTGAATGGCGGTCCTCATTTCAAAAAAAATGCATCGGTTTCGTTTATGGTGATTTGTGAAACTGAAGATGAGGTGCAAAAGTATTGGGACGGATTATTGGAAGGCGGAACGGCTTTAATGCCTCTGGATTCTTATTCCTGGAGCAAAAAATACGGCTGGCTGAAAGATAAATATGATGTAACGTGGCAAATCTTTTTAGGTGAAAAACAAACTGAACAGAAAATAATTCCTACCTTAATGTTTATTCATGAAAATAACGGAAAAGCAATGGAAGCGATGGAATTGTACACTAAGGTTTTCCCGAATTCTAAAATCGGAAATATTTTAAGATACGGCGATGGAAGCGAAGGACATCCTGCTCCTGAACCGGCAGAAAATATTCAGCATGCCCATTTTGAAATTGATGGATACAGTTTCTTCTGTATGGATAATTCTTACGATCATCAGTTCGATTTCAATGAAGGAATTTCTATGGTCGTAATGACGGATGATCAGGAACAAACCGATCATTATTGGAATGCTTTAACGGCAGATGGAGGAAGAGAAAGTATGTGTGGCTGGCTGAAAGATAAGTTTGGCTTGAGTTGGCAGATTGTTCCCAAAAGATTGCTGGAACTCATGAACGGATCAGATCCGGTAAAAGGTCAGCAAGTATTTCAGGCGATGATGGGAATGCACAAAATTGTTATTCAGGATCTGGAAGATGCCTATAATTCTTAGTATCTGATTGAAGAAGGAAGCAGGGAGGTTGAAGCTTTTTAATCGTTACAAAACTTTCTGCTTATATTCTTCAACTTCATAATTTTTCCGTTTCGGCTTGCTGTTTGATGGATATTCATAAAAGATTTGCTTATGAAGACACAGAACAAGTCAGACTCAAAGTCAAAAGTTCCTGAAGACGGGGTATTTCCTGAAATCATCCGTGAAAATTATAAAGGAAGCGATAAACTAAAGGGTAAAAAAGCCTTAATTTCAGGTGGAGACAGCGGAATAGGACAGGCGGTTGCCGTTCATTTTGCGAGGGAAGGAGCAGATGTTGTGATTATCTACAAAGAAAGTGACGATGATGCAAAAGAAACTCAGAATCTCGTAGAAAAAGAAGGGCGGAAATGTATTCTGATGAAAGGAGACGTCTCCGAAAAGTCCTTCAGAAAAAAATGCGTGGATTCACTTAAAAAAGACTGGAAAACCTTAGATGTTCTTGTAAACAATGCGGGTATTCAGTTTCCGGAAAATGATATTAAAAATATTTCTGATGATCAGATTCTCGAAACTTTTAATGTCAATATTATTTCTATGATTGCTCTCACCAGAGATCTTTTAACCCTTATGAAAAATGGCAGCCGGATTATCTGTACCACATCAGTAACGGCGTACCGCGGAAGCGATCATCTGATTGATTATTCTGCTACGAAAGGTGCTATCGCAACATTCATCCGTTCTCTGGCAACCAATATCGCAGAGAAAGGGATTTTAGTCAACGGCGTTGCTCCCGGTCCGATCTGGACTCCTCTTGTGAAGGAAACTTTCGACGATCTCTCAAGCTTTGGAAAAGATAACCCGTTAAAACGTGCAGGGCAGCCATCGGAAGTTGCTCCGGCTTATGTTTTTCTGGCTTCGGAAGATTCCAGTTTTATAACGGGAGAAATTATTCACATTAACGGCGGAGATTTCGTAGGCGGGTAACATCGTATTTAAAATAACAGCTAGTTTATATATTTTTTATGGAAAAATTACATTTTGATATTCAGATCAATGCTGAACCGGAAAAAGTGTGGAGTGTGCTCTGGGATGATTTTTCTTTCAGACAGTGGACTTCAGCATTCAGAGAAGGTTCTTTTTATCAGGGAAATTTAAAAGAAAATGAAATTATTAAATTTTTGGATCCTCAGAATAACGGGATGTTCAGCAAAATTGTGAAGCTTGTTCCCAATGAAGAAATTACCTTTCAACATCTTGGTGAAATTTATAATGGCGTTGAAACACCGCAGAACTTTGAAAGTGGGACAGAAAATTATATTTTAACAGAAAACGAAAATACAACGCATCTTACCGTTGAAATTCAGACTTCCGAAGAGTTTAAAAGCTTTTTCGAAGAAAATTTCCCCAATGCACTTTCCAATGTGAAGCATTTGTCTGAAAATCAGTTTTAAAATTGAATAAAAACATTATGGAAACTTTATCGTATGAAATTATCATTAACGCTCCGAAAGAAAAAATCTGGGACGTTTTGTGGAATGAACACACCTACAGTGAGTGGACGAAATTTTTTAATCCGAATTCGGCTTCTTTTATGAAATCCGACTGGAAAGTAGGCGGAAAAACCTATTTTGTAAATGCAGCCGGAGCAGGAATGGTTTCAACAATAGACAGTCTGGAAAAACCAGATCAGATTGTTTTTAAACATTTGGGAATGCGAGATGAAGCAGGTAACGAAGATACAGAAAGCATGGAGGTGAAACAGTGGAGCGGCTGCTTTGAAAAATATTTTTTAATTGATTTTGATGGCAAAACAAAACTTCATGCCGAAGTTCAGACTGAAAAAGACTGGGAAGATCATATGAATACAGGTTTTACCAAAGGGCTGCAAATTGTAAAAGAGCTTGCCGAAAAATAATTATTTTCTACGATTTTGCACTTATTTTAAACTATATTTATAGTTGATAAAAGTATCTGCGGGAAACAAAAAGGAAATCTTATGAAATTACTTACCATTCTTTTTACCACATTCATTTTAGCTTTATTGGCAACCAGAATTTTTCAGGGCGACTGGAATTTTCTGTTTTCCGGAAATCTGGGAATGGCTGTTTTCATCATATTTACAGGATTGTCTCATTTTAAATTTCAAAAGGGAATGGCAATGATGATTCCGGATTTTATCCATGCAAAACTATTTTGGGTATATGTAACAGGAATTATTGAAGTTGCAGCCGGAATCGGATTGATGATTCCTTCCCTTCGTGAGCTGACTGCCATTTTATTGATAGTTTTTTACGTTTTGGTATTCATTGCCAATATCAATTCATCCCGAAAAAAGATCAATATTTTTAAAGCGGATTTCACAGGTCCCGGAATGACTTATCTGTATAAAGAAAGAATTCCGATGCAGATTATTTTAATTCTCTGGACTTGGTACTTTGGAATTTATCTGAATTAAAAACATACCATTTAAAATAGAAACGGAAGGTTTAGCTTTCCGTTTTTTTGTTTAAATATAAATGGGATATAGATCTTTCAAAAATTTCATCATTAAAAATTAAACATAATAAAAGGATTTGTGTTATAAACGAAAAAAATATTGGTGTTATTCGTGTTTTAAAATTCTGATGAATAAAAGAAAATCTTAATTTCTTAAAAATTATTTTAAATTTATTAAAGTAAAACAAAATTTTCAATCGTCATAGCAATATGGAGATTGTCGAAAAAATAACAATGCCACAGAAGGAGAAGGAAAATATCATCTCACAGACCGTTTCAAAGTACGGAGGAAAGCTGATGTCGTACATTCGTCCGAAAGTGAAAAATACGGAGGATGCGGAGGATATTCTGCAGGAAGTGTGGTATCAGTTCAGTAGTCTTACTAATCTTTCCGAGATTGTGAATGTTGGCGGTTGGCTGTACAGAGTAACGGCAAATAAAATCACGGACAAATACCGCAAGAAGAAAACCGAGAATCTTGAAGATTTCGTTTACGAAGATGAAGACGGAGATTTTTCCATCAAAGATATTCTGCTCATGGATGAAAGCGCAGGTCCCGAAATTAAAATGTTTCAGGATGAGATCTGGAAAAAACTTTTCGAAGCTCTGGATGAACTGCCAGAAAAGCAAAGACTGGTCTATGTGGAAAATGAACTCAATGACAAAACCCTTCAGGAAATTGCGGATGAGCATGGCGAAAACATTAAAACGATTATCAGCCGTAAAAATTACGCCGTAAAACATTTAAGAAACCGATTGAAAAAATTATACGAAGATTTAAACAGTTAGTAAATAAAAAGATATGAATCATAAACATAAAAAAGGCTGGATTTTTCTGATTCTTTGTCCGCCATTGATTTTTTTAGGCGTTACATGGATCGTGATGGCGCTCTGGAATTGCCTTCTCCCTGAAATTTTGGGTGTAAAATCCATTACTTTCTGGCAGGCAATGGGAATTCTGATTTTAAGTAAAATTCTTTTCGGAGGATTTCATTTCGGAAAAGGGATGAGAGATTTTAAAGAAAAGAAAATGAGAGAAAAAATGATGCATCTTACACCCGAAGAAAGGGAAAAATTCAAAGAAGTTTGGAGAGACCGTTGTTCAACAGGGTTTTTCAACAGGCACAACAGAACAAACGAATAAATAAAAATTTAGAAGTAGTAAAGTAAATTCAGCATTTATTCGTCTATATAAAAAACAAGAAGTAGTAAAATTTAAAATTTTGAAAAAATGAAAAATTCAGTATTAAAAGGCGCTTTAGCTGCTTTAGCCATAGTAGGAGTTGCAGCAGTTGTTAAAAAAGCAGCGCAGAGAAAAAGATTTGTAAAGGGTATTTTTGAGGAATACGGAATCAAAGAAAAATCTCCTTTCGGATTGGCGGATAAAATCAGAGAAATGAATGATGAGCAATATCAGGAGCTGAAAGGAAAGTTTAAAAAAGAATTCGCTTCAAGATGCCGCCACAGAGGTTTTGAAAGAAAAGAAAACGCTGCGGAAGCATAATAAAACGTAACTCAATTGAAATTGTTTAATTCCGGCTCGGGAAGCGAAGCTTCCCGAGCCGGAATTTTTTACAGTCATTGCGATGAGCAAAGCAAAGAAGCAATCTCAGAAAATAGGGTTTCGGTTCAGGCGGCGAAGCCGCCTGAACCGAAACATCAAAAATATTTAAACAAACAAGCTTGAGATATTTTGATAAATGTTCTAAAGATAGCGTTCCTACGGAACGCCGAACGTCCTCTTAATATGATTTCTACACAGATAAAACACCAAAGAGTTTTTAGGAATTTTACTTTATGCGACTTTTTGTTTTAAAGAAAAAAATTAGAAGTATAGCACAACATTATTCGAGCTATTTGTGAAATTATTCGTGCCATTTGCGTTTAAAAAAGAAAATAAAATCCTTATTTTTGCATAGTTTAATGAAAGATTACTACTATTTTCTCGGGATTTCTCACGATGCTTCGGAAGAAGACATCAAAAAAGCGTATAGAAAATTATCCTTAAAATATCACCCTGATAAAAACGATAACGATGATTTTTTCGCAGACCGGTTCCGTGAAATTCAGGAAGCTTACGAAACATTGAGCGACAAAAGCAGAAGACATTCTTACGATCAGAATTTAGAAAGCCATCAGAAAAGCTTCAGGTACAATATTCCGCCTTCTATTAAAACTTTTACGGCAAACAAAATTCATGCGAAAAAAGGAGAGGAGATCATCATTAATTGGCAGACTCAAAATGCCGATGTGGTGAAAGTTTTACCTTTCGGACTGGAAAAATCTTATGGAGAAAGAGTTTTTAAAATAACAGAATTTAAAGACGGTAAATTCCAGATTTTGCTTCACGCTACGAATTCTTTATTGCACAAAACAGCCGTTCAGGGCATTACGATTACCGAAGTTTTCGAAAACAATTCGGAAAAATTTAAAGATAAGGCAGAGGAATTATTTAAGTCACAGCCAAGAACTGTTGCAAATCCTCATGGACAGCCAAAAATCGCGAGAATTATTATCGGGATTGTCTTATTAATTCTGGCGGTCTATTTCCTGTTAAAAAGCTTTAATTAAGCCATTTTCTTTCTTCCCGGACACTTTTTACATCTTTTTCCCTTTTTAAATTTTTTGCAGCATGATTTCTTATCGCCGCAATACATTTCTTCGGTATTCATTGAAAAAGCAGGAGCTAATGGAGCTACTTTGAAAGGAACGATCATATTCATGATGCAAATATATTAATTTAGAATAAATCCAGATAATAAATTTTTAAAAAAATTAATGATATATATCAAAGTGATTTAAATGATTGGCAATGATAATCAATAAAAAAGGACAAACATCAAATGTCTGTCCTTAAAAGTGACCGCAGAAGGATTCGAACCCTCACTGTCGGAGCCGAAATCCGAAGTTCTATCCATTAAACTATGCAGCCGTATTTGAGTTGTAGGGTTTGAGACTAAGAGAGTTTTAAATCTGAATAAATAAAAACTCAAACACAAAAACTCTCCCACCCTAAGACTCTAGAACGTAATCTTCACGCCTCCCAAAATCTGTGCACCCAGAACTTTATATCCTTTGTACGTCTGATATTTTGAGCTCAGAAGATTATTTCCAAGCGCGAAAATACTGAAATTTTTGTGAATTTTATACTCTGCAGACAAATTTAAATCTGCATAACCTCCCACCTTATCGTTGGTATTCTCTGTTGACTGATAGAATAGAGGACTTCCAACTCCCTGAATCATAAATGAATTCGTTGTTCTGTCGCTGGCAAAAATCCCTTTAAAATCTAACAATAATTTTTGATCCAACATCGTATATTTTGCTCCGATTGTGGCAGTAACCAAGGGAACATTATAGATGTTTTCGTAGTTTTTAAGATCAAACTTGGTAAATTTTACTTCTCCGTCCAACACTAAATTTGCCAGAGGAAAATACTGTAAACTACCTTTGATATCTCCTACATTTCCGTCATCATACACCGCAGAAAAAGTATTTGCGAAGTTATAGGCAGAACGGTTCAGGGTGAAATTCGTGTCAAAAAGATCATTGGCCTTAAAGAACATAATATCTCTCATTTTTCCATATCCTGCGGAAACATCATATTTAAAAGTTTCATCAATATCTCCTCTTAAACCTACATAAAAATGATATTTTGTTTCAGTTGGTCTTAAATACTGGTCAGAAACGATGAAAGGATTCTGCTGTAATAAATCCGAATAGGTATTCAGCTTTAAACCTCCGTCAACTCCTCCGTAAAATTTAAACTCCTGTGCGGCAGCAACCTGAAATTCCGCTTCCGGAAACCAATAGGTTTTATTGTTTTTCATTTGCTCTGCCATCAGATTATTCTGGTTTTTACCATTCAGAAACGCGAACTGAGATCCTAATTTCAGGTAAGAATCCCCTTTTCTGAAAGTAACTTTCGGGCTCAGACTTGTATTGAAAAAGTTGGACGAATTTTTATCTCTGATCGAAAATTCAGTTTTTACCGTTTCCAAACCAACGCCTAAATCTGCATTCAGACTGATACCTGATTTGCCGATTTCAACCCCATGTTTCGAAAAGTTAGCCAAAACGGAAGCCTGATTTTCCTGAGCATCAAAATGATCTTTTAAAAATGAAGATTTCACCCTCACATCATTCAGAATTTCGTTCGAATAAAAGTCATAATAACCATTTACTTTAAACTGATTGACTCTTTGATCCAGATCAACATCATTGCTCGGAGTCAGTGCATAAATTCCGTAATAATTATAGCTGTTTAAACCATATTCAGCATTCAGATTGAATTTTCCTTTATCTCCGTAAGAATTCAGAAAAGCTCCTAAAGTGGTCGAACTTTGCTTAGAATCCCAGTCGTATTCCTTTTTTAAACCCTGTGTTGAGAGAAAGTGAGCATCCACTCCAACCTCAATTTTATTTTCCAGCGTTTTCGAAATATTTGCATCGCCCAGAATTTTACCGAAATTTCCCATTCCGAACTGGATGTAGTTGTTTTGCGCTGAACCTTCGAATTTCGGAGTAACATCTGCTCCCTGAATGGTTGATGTTTTAAAATCCGAAACCGCAGGAACATCCGTAATTTTGTATTGTACAGGATTCTGAGATTTTTCTTCCGGCGGATAATTTTTAATGGTCTCTACCGAAGTTTTCTTTTTTTCGATCTTCTTTACTTCCGGTTCCCTTTTTTTATTGAGAATCAGTTTTTCTTCTTTGATCTGGGAAAACGCTACCGACGAAACCCCTAAAAATATGATGGATAATAATTGAATTCTTTTATTCATTACTTTTTGTATTAATAATGTACCAATTTATCAATGCAGCAATCCGGCAATGTAAAGTTTGATTGGTAAACTGTTACATTGATAAATTGATACATTAAATATATTTTTACTTTTTAATCTGCTTTTTAACTTCCTTCGCTTCTGCAACAATCTCAGGGAAATCCTTGTAGTTCTCAATGATCTGATCACAGGTATAACTTGCCTGATAATTGTCTTTCAGACCAACGTAGTTTTTCGCCATCAGAACAAGCGCTTTTGCTCCCCAATATTCTTCGGAAGCATAATTATTGGCTAATTTAAAGATCGTTTCATTAGAGGATTTAAACGCTTTTCCTTTGTTTTGATAATAAGCTTTCGCGTACAGAGATTCTGCGGCAACTGAGGTATTGGATGATTTTTCAAGAGAAGTATAAGCCGACTGTGCATCTTTATCTTTTCCTGAATTCATCAGACTTCTTGCCTTAATTACTTTTGCCGTCTCAATAACCGCTGCGGAGTTTTTATTGTTGGCAATCACCGCATCGGCTAATTTTTCAGCCTGAGAGAAATTCTTTTCATCGGCATAAACTTTCATCAGCTCAACATTGGCGTAATTTTTAATGTTGACGTCTGATGAGTTTTTAATATTTTCAAGATATTTTTTAGCTTCAGCCGTATTCCCTTGATTGACATAGATTTGCGCTAAACGGGTTTGTGCATCATCCTGATAATCATTCTGAACATTGGCAACTTCCTGTAAAACCAACAGAGCTTTTGTAGTATCTTTGGTCTGATAATAACTTTCACCAAGCTCATATTTTGCCTGATAAAGCCCTTCTCCGGTCGGATTCTGCGTTAAATATTTTTCGTAGTAAGAAATCGCATTTTTGTAATCTTTCTTCGTGAAATACTGTTTTGCTGTCGATAAGTTAATTTCATCAATTTCTGATGCATCAATATTAACCCCTAGATTTCTTGCGAAAGTTTCGTAGCCGGAAACATCTCCGTTCTTTGTAAAGATCGGTTTTGCAGCCTGAACGATTTTTTCAGCATACGCTGTATTTTTATATTGTTCTCCAAGCGATCTCAGTTCAGACAAAGCTTTATCGCTTTGGTTTTGGTCAATATAATTTTGGGCTCTGTAAATTGATGCATTGGCAACCAAATCTTTATCAGACGAAGTTTTAATAACTTTATTAAAGTAATCATTCGAGTTACTGAAATCGTCCTGCGCTGCGTAAGCTGTCCCGATTTCGTATTGTGCATCATCATAATAATCAGAATCCGGATATTTGGATAAAAGATTTTTCAGGTTGGTAATTTTCGCCTGAGTATCACCTTTAAATCCTAAAGCCATTGCTTTCTGGTACAGTGTATAATCTGTTGCGTCTTCGTTTTTATCATAAATGGCAATCGCTTCGTTCAGGTTATTGTTTGCGTAATTAATATCTGCCAAACGAAGTTCTGCGTCATTTTTAAATTCAGGTTTCGGATTTGCTAAATATTGCTTAAAATACGTTTCTGCCTGATCAAATTTTTTAGATTTGAAATAAGCATAGCCTAAATCATAAGGAAGCTGCTGCTTTTCAGGGAAATTTTCACCCAATAATTTTTCATAGCGGGCAATTGCGGAAGGGTAGTTTCCTTTCTGATAATACACCTGTCCTAACCAGTATAATGCTCTGTTGTTGAATTCTTTATTGATGTTGAATCCTAAACTTCTTAAGAAATAATTTTCCGCTTCATCATAATTTCCTTTGTTGAATTCTTCTGTTCCCAAAAGATAAGAAACTTCCTGATCGATTTTATTGATTTCCGGTGTTGAGCTCTGTAAACGGTCAATCGCATTCAGTGTTTCTTTATAATTTCCGGAATATAAATAGGATTTTACCAAAAGCGATCTCATTTCCGAAGCATTCGCGCCGTTTTGGTTTTCATTAATATAATTCTGAATTACCGTAGAAGCACTTTCAAACGGATTTCCAATGTCGTAGCTTAATTTGGCGTACTGTTCATGCGCAAGCTTCTTTACATTCTTATCATAATTCATCTGATAGGCAGAACGGAAAGCAGAAAGTGCTTCCTGTTTTTTACCAACCGCCAGATAAGCATTTCCAAGCTGATAATAAGCATTCTGAGCCAAAGCCGAATTGCTGTTCAGTAATTGATTGTAATAAGAAACTGCTTCGTCATATTTTTTAAGCTGAGCCGCTACAAATCCCATCTCGTAAAGATCGTTTTCAGACGGATTTTGCTGAACGCTTAGATAATCTTTTAAATGCGGATAAGCCGAAGTGTAATCATCTTTCATGAAATAACTTTCGCCAATGATCTTGTGAACTTCAGCTTTGTAAGATTCCGAGATATCTTCATTCAGTAAAGCAGTTCCTTCGGAAATCGCCTTATCGTAATCCTTATCATTATAGTACATCTGAACATAATAAGGACGCACCAGCTTAGAATATTTTGGCTCTTCTTTAATGGAATCAAAATAACGGAACGCTTTATCATTCTGCCTGTTAGAATAATATAAATGTCCCAACATATAAGCAATATCGCCTCTTTGAGACTGGTCTGCCGTTTTATAAGCTTCTTCCAGTGCATCTGTTGCGCCTTTGGAATCGCCCATCATGAATTTAGCATATCCTAATTTCAGAATGTATTGTGTATTTTCTTCTTTGGAAAGCTGATACTGGTTTACTTTTTTCAGAGTTTCCAGAGCTTTGGCGAAATCTTTTTTAGCCAAATAATAATCAGCCAACGGTAAATTTGCCTGTGCAAAATACGCAGAGTTCGGATATTCTTTCATAAAAGCGGTTAATCCTTCTTCCGCATGATTTTTCTGAAGAATGACGCCGATCACGTTATCAAAAAACTGCGCAGCCTCTTTTCTTGAACGCGACAAATGCTGATTGTAGAAGTATTGTCTGGCGTATTCGTATTGTGAAGCGTTGTATATTTTGGTCTGATAAAGATTTTCAGCGAGATTGAATCTGTAGTTTTCTTTTTGAGTAAAGTACTGAGACTGTTGCGCATCGGAGATCCCGAAATACATTACAGCAGCCGCTAAAAGTATTTTTTTCGATTTCATTAATTTTAAATTTTAACATGAAGAAGCCTGAAAATCAGGTTCAGATATTTAAAATTACGGGAATTTTTATCCACAATTTATCAACGAAAATATTGAAAAGATATTGTATAAGCAAGCGTTTTAACACATTGTTAGTAACCAATTTTTTTTTTAAGACTTCTTAACTTTCTGATAAGAAACATTAAGAAAATAAAAATTATTTCGGAGAAATAATTACATTTGCTTTTTTCGAATCAAATATAGAATTGAATGAATCAACTTTTTAGAAGAAAAATCTATTCAGATACAGACACATCTACAAGTTTATTGAGGGTTTTGGGTGTTTGGGACATCGTATTTTTTGGTATTGCCGCCATCATCGGAGCCGGAAGTTTCAGCAGTTTGGGAGAAGCCGTCTTCAGAGGAGGTCCCGGTGTGATCTTATTATATTTGATTTGTGGTTTTGCGTGCGGTTTTACTGCACTTTGCTATGCAGAATTTGCCAGCAGAATCCCGACTGCGGGTTCCGCGTATACTTATGCGTATGCAAGTTTCGGGGAATTAATAGCATGGATCATCGGCTGGGCACTGATTATGGAATATTCTTTCGGGAATATTTACGTCGCCTTTTCGTGGTCGGATTATTTTACAAGTTTTCTGCACCGTTTAGGAATGCATATTCCTGATTATCTTACGTGCAGTTATACGGAAGCTAAGAAAGCTTTTATGAGCGGTTCCGAGAATAAGGAACTTATTAATGCATGGACGAACGCTCCGTTAATCGGAAGTTTAAAATTCATCGTTGATATTCCGGCTTTGGTCATCAACGGATTGATTACATGGCTTTGTTATGTAGGAGTTAAGGAAAGTAAAAACTTTAATAACGCTTTGGTAATCCTGAAATTAGCGGTGATTGTTTTGGTGATTTTAGTAGGATTTGCTTACATTAATACAGATAACTGGACGCCTTTAAATCCGGAAACTCAGGTTACTTCTTTCATGCCGAATGGTTTTGCGGGGGTAATGAGTGCGGTTTCGGGGGTTTTCTTCGCTTATATCGGGTTTGATGCCTTAAGTGTGCTTTCGGAAGAAACAAAAGATCCCCAGAAAACACTTCCGAAGGGAATGATCATTTCTTTGGTATTGTGTACATTTATTTATATTGCTTTAACGTTGGTTCTTACCGGAATGGTAGATTACAGAAAATTTGACGGTGTTGGAGATCCGCTTTCCTTTATTTTTGAAAAAGGAAACGCCAATATTGCATGGATGGAACTTGTTGTGTCGTTTGTAGCGATTGTAGCCATTACAACCGTTCTTTTGGTGTTCCAGATGGGACAGCCGAGAATCTGGTACGCAATGAGCCGTGACGGACTGATGCCTCAAAAATTTCAGACGGTACATCCGAAATATAAAACCCCTTCGTTTGCAACCTTGGTTACAGGAATTGTTGTCGGAATTCCGATTTTATTTACCGATAAATCTTTCATCCTCGATTTCACAAGTATCGGAACTATTTTCGCGTTTGTTTTGGTTTGTGCAGGAGTTTTAATGCTTCCGGCAAAGGAAAAGATCAAAGGAAGATTTCACTTGCCTTACGTGAACGGGAAGCTTATTTTTCCTCTTATTTTCATTGGAGGATTAGTGGTTTTCTATTTCTGGCAGCCTGATTTTTTCCATAATTTAATGGACTGGAAAGATCCTAAAGAAGGAGAATTCAGAGCTTCTATTTTCTTTTTTATTCTGGTCAACTTACTGCTTTGTGTATTGGCATTTGTTAAAAATCTTTCACTGATTCCGTTAATCGGTTTAAGCTCATGTTTATATCTTCTTACAGGAATGAGCCATGACAACTGGTTCTGGTTTGGACTGTGGTTTGCTATAGGTTTGGTAATTTATTTCTGCTACGGATACCGAAACAGCAAATTGGGTAAAGCTTAATTGTATGATGAAATATCTGCTTGTTTTTTCGCTTCTGATATTGGGAGGCTGTAAAAAGACATCTGATCATGAAGGCAATTCTCAAAGAAACCGTACAGAAGTAAAACGGAGTTATAAGGAATGTTTAACAGCAATTCATAAAAAAACAGAAGCAGAGAAAAAGCAATATTTTTTTAAATTTATCAATAATGATGTTCCTCAATACTGGGCAAAAACGCCATGGTCATTTGCAGGAACTTCCAGAGAGCCGAAGAAGGGAAGTATTGCCTGCGGATATTTTGTAACGAATACTTTATCGGATTACGGTTTTGATATTAACAGAACGTATCTCGCGCAGCAGGCTTCATCTGTAATGATTAAAAAACTTTGTACAGAGATAAAATATTTCAGCAAAAGGCAGGATCTGGAGCATTATATTTTAGGTAAAAATAAAAATCAGGTATATATTGTAGGACTGGATTTTCATACAGGTTACATTACCCGCGAAAACAGAGACACTTATTTTATTCATTCCAATTATATTAAGAATGAAGGGGTGATAAAGGAACTGACTAAAAATTCACGTGCATTGAATGCTTCTGAAACTTTTATGATTGGAACTTTAAAGTACAAATAATCATGTCAGAAAGAATTAAAACCTTCAAAGAGTTCTACGAGTTTTATCTTACGGAACACAGTAAAACAGGAACCAGAATCTTTCATTTTCTGGGTACATTGCTTGTTTTTTTCGTCATAGGATATGTTATCAGCTCCGGAAAAGAACGCTTTCTCTGGTATGTCCCGATTTTCGGGTACGGATTCGCGTGGTTCAGTCATGCAGTGATTGAAAAAAACAGACCTGCAACCTTCAAATATCCGCTTTGGTCGCTGATTTCAGACTTCAGGCTGTTTTTTGAACTGCTGATCGGGAAACAGAAATTTTGGGGAGTTTCAGATAAAAAACCTGTGGAAAAGTAGAATTTAAGATCATTTCACGGCACAGTAATTGCAACCCAGTCCTAAAATTTTATTTATGAAAAATTTCACAACATTTTTAAAAGTAACGTTTTCGGCAATTTTTGTTATGATTCTTACACAATGTACAACTTCTTCCAACGTTTCTTCTGCGAACGAAAAAACATTTATTGTAGGTCCTGAAACCGCAGACTGCACCGGAGTTGCCCCCATGAAATGTCTTCAGGTAAAAGAAAACGCTTCAGATTCATGGACGAATTTTTATACCAATATCGAAGGTTTTACTTATGAACCGGGTTATGAATATGTTTTAAAAGTAAAAACAGAAAAAATAGAAAATCCTCCCGCAGACGGATCTTCCATAAAATACACTCTGGTAAAGCAAATATCTAAAACTAAAAAATAAACAATAAAACCTCCGGAATTTCCGGAGGTTTTGCTTTATCTGCTGTTGTTTGTATTGTGATCGTGATCATTCGGCGGTTTGGGATAATTTCCTTTGGTTGCTTCTCCTACAGTATTGGCGGTAGTCATGGCAACAACCAGATCGTTCAGCATTCCGCTTGCTGCGGTAGGAGAATTGGGCAGTAAAACAAGATTGCTTCTGTTGCTTGCTCCCACAGAATGAAGCGTGTCATAATGCTGTGTAACAACAATAAGCGCAGATGCTTCGTGAGAGTTGATATCAACGTTGTTCAGCATTCTTATAGATTCTTCCAGACCTTTTGCAATTTCTCTTCTCTGGTCTGCAATACCTTGTCCCTGCAGTTTTTTGGATTCTGCTTCGGCTTTTGCAACGGCTACAATTCTTATTCTCTGGGCTTCCGATTCGTATTCTGCGGCTGTTTTTTCTCTTTCCGCAGCGTTGATTCTGTTCATGGCGTGTTTCACCTGCTCATCCGGATCAATATCTGTAACCAGAGCTTTGATGATATCATATCCGTAACTCTGCATCGCTTCCTGAAGTTCCGCTTTTACTGCAATGGCAATATCGTCTTTTTTTAAGAATACATCATCCAGTTTTAATTTCGGAACTTCGGCTCTTACGACATCGAAAACATATGATGTAATCTGATCGTGCGGACTTTCCAACCTGTAAAAAGCATCCGCAACCTGTGTTCTGATCACCTGAAACTGAACGGAAATCTTCATTTTCACAAAAACATTATCCAGAGTCTTCGTATCAATCATTACATCCAGTTGCTGGATTCTGAGGTTCATCCTTTTTGCGATCCTGTCCAGATAAGGAATTTTAAGCTGTAAACCTGCATGACGGACGGAGTGAAATTTTCCGAGTCGCTCCACAATGGCTGCAGTTTCCTGTTTCACTGTGAAAAAAGAAGCAAATAAGGTTACTAATCCTATAAAAACAATAATTCCGAAATAGGTCATAATCTGATTTTTTATGGTTTATACATTTTAATGAGTTGAAACACACTTACCTGTGTTTGTTTAAATATATAAAAAATAATTGAATGGCACAGCTATAACAATCAGCAGTTGTTATCAACAGAGAAAGAGAATTTACGTTCAGTTTAAGACGTAAAAAAGCTTCAACAATGATGAATTGAAGAAGTTTTAATTGTAGTAAGTATTTTATTTGACTAAACCGCAATTACACCGTCATTCCGATGTCGATTCCTTTAATTTTACGGTAAAGATCGGTTGCATAATTGTCGGTCATTCCGGAGACAAAATCGATCACACCCAGAACTTTTTGGTAATCGGTTCCATCGTCGTATACAAATTGTTTGGGTAAAAGTTTTAAGGCTTTTTTGTCGTAAGATTTCCTTTCATCATGTGATTTTAGAATGGAGGGAATAAAATGATCCAGCAATTCGTACATTACATTATAACCTGCATTTTCAATTTCCACCACCGCTTTATGGTTGTAGATTTTTTCAATGGAAAATGATTCAATATCCTGTAAAGCATTATTTTCAGACTTATAAATATCCAGAAGACCTTTTTCTAAATTTCCTTCCAGAATGGTATTAAAGTTATTTTTATAAAGCTCAATCGATTTGTTGATTAATGCATTGATTACTTTGGCTCTTAAATAAGAAATCTGTTCGTTTTCGTTTCCTATGGAATCCAGCTTGTCTTTTACTCTGTTTATATCGTCGGTTTCAGATTTTACCAATTCAAAGAACAGGTTTTTGCAGTCCGCGGTAGAAACGATTCCCAATCGGTGTGCATCTTCCATATCAATAATATTGTAACAGATATCATCCGCAGCTTCAACCAGCCAGACAAAAGGATGTCGCTTAAAAATATAAGGTTCTTCGCTTTCTGAAATTAAATTCGTGCCTTTTGCAATTTCAAGGAAAATATCTTTTTCGTTCTGAAAAAATCCAAATTTTTTACGATGGATGATTCCTTTCTTTTTAGCAATGGCTTCACAAGGATATTTGGCGATACTTGCCAACGTAGAAAAGGTAAGCTGAATTCCTCCTGCATCTTTTCCCTGCTGTTGCTGCGCCAGAACCCTTATTGCATTGGCGTTTCCTTCGAAATTCACCAGATCTGCCCATTCTTTTTCGTTGAATTTCGGTTTTAAATCAGATACATTTCTTTCAAAATAACTCGCAATTGCATCTTCTCCGGAGTGTCCGAAAGCGGGATTTCCGACATCGTGACAGAGACAAGCCGCCGCAATAACGTTGCCTAAATTGTGAAGGTAAAAGTTTTTGGAATCTTCAGTAAGATCATTTTTAAATTCGTCATGAATAAACTCACCCATTACACTTCCCAGACTTCTTCCGACAGAAGAAACTTCCAGTGAATGCGTTAAACGGTTGTGTACAAAAACACTTCCCGGAAGCGGAAAAACCTGCGTTTTATTCTGCAGTCTCCGGAAAGCCGAAGAGAAAATAATTCTGTCAAAATCCCTCTGAAAATCCGTTCTTGAAGCCTTTGTCTGTGGATTGTTTCCGGTACGCTGATTCGTGAAAATCTGGTTTAAGTTCATCATTTTTCAAAATTACTTCAAATTTTATTTTTTACGAACTAATCGGAAGAATTTTTCTGAAAAATATCGTGTTTCCCGCTTTTGTTTTTCCGTAAAATACCTGTGACATTTTGCAGATTTTCATCGTAATTTTAGGATTATTAACTCCAAAAAACTGAAATCATGTCCGAATTTTTTAAACAAATCCTTGGAAGCACGATTGTTACAGGATTTTTAACCGCAATAATCGCATATTTCTTTCACAAAAGAACAGAAAAATACAATTCCGTTTTGAAAAGGGAATTTGAAGCACTATCTAAAAAAGATACGGCTTATTTTGAATGGCGAAAAAATACCGTAGAATTGTTAGGACAGGTTTACATTCATATGAACCGTTTAAAGCTTGCTTTTCAGAACAAATATTCTAAAATAAAGGAATATGACAAATTTTATGAAGATGAAATTATTTTAAAATCCAATCAGCACATCAGAGATCTGCTCATCAATAACGGTCATGCTTTACCTCCTGAATTATTGGACGAAGCCACAAAACTGATCGAACATTTCGATGTTTGGTTAACGAAATACAATCAAACAAGAATTTTGGATAAAGATTTTAATTCAAAACAAATTTACGTAGGATCGGATGGTTTCCGCTTTCCTGAAAATGCCGAAAGACTGTTCAAAGAAAAATATGTTGAAATGTTTAATGAATTGCATAAATAAAAAATTTATCAATATTATTGTTCTAAATTTTAATTGATGAAGAAAATCTTTTTGCTGTTATTTCCAGTTTGTTTGTTTTCTCAGGAAAACTGTTTTGATGACGGGCAAAAACATTACCGATCAGGAATGGGTTTATTAAATAGTACAGATACACTGGAATCTATTCTGTTTAATAATCCTGCACATGTAAAGCTTCAGGAAAACAGAAATAATACGAGTTATGAAAATGATGAAATGTATGGTTTGGGTGACTCACTTTCGCAGGAACTATCTATTAAAAAGCAGGCAGAAAATAAGGAAGGAAAGGAAAAATTTAGTTCTTTTTTTAATAACCAATTCAGCTACATTCAGTTTCAGAAAGATAAAAATTCTTTGTATGCTTTTGCACAAAATTCTTTTGGCTATTGGCTTCTGGAAATAAAAAAGAAAAAATCGAAAGCTTATTATATCGGATTCAGCAAGAACACTCACATCAATCGAAATCAAAAAGAAAAATTCATAAAGGATAATAAACTTTATCTGGATGGAAGTTTCCTTACTGTGAAATCAAAAATTCGGTTTGTAGAAATGGAAGCCGTAAAAGATTATCTAACTTTTGAAGTTAATCTTGATGATATAAAAAAAGATTCTGATAACGACGGATACAATGATTTTTTTGAAAAATTAATTTATTTGAATCCACAATCTAAAGATACTGATAGTGATGGAATTTCTGATTTTGACGATTTGAATCCTCTGCATAAATCTGAAAAAGGTAAATTTATAAGTCTTTACGAAGAAATTATTGATCTGGATGCAAGCATTTATTGCAATTCGGAAAATCATTATTCGTTTGAATTATACGATTCGGATTGCGAATATTTTCAAAAAGTAAATCCTCAGAAAAGAAGAGTTTTGATTCTCTCAGAAACTCAAGCATATCAACTTAACGATGATTACAGAAGCTTATTGGGCACTTTTTATGGCAGAATAAAAAAAGGATCCGATGAAAAAACATTTTATATTCCTTATTCTAAAAAATCAAGCGGTGGCAGAATAATTGCAGAATTTAAAAATGAAAAATGGTCTATTTTTGAAGACCTGCAATATAAAATTTAAAATATGCCCGAAGGTCCACCGATTGTTCTGATGAAAGAAGATCTGCAGAAATTTGCAGGCGAAAAAGTAATGGAGGTAAAAGGAAATTCGATTACTGAAACTACAGAAATTAAAGATCATGTTTTACGCGAAATAAAGATCTTCGGAAAGCAGACGTTTTTAATTTTTGATAAAGCCAATATCCGGATTCATTTGCTGATGTTTGGTTCTTACAGCTTATTTGAAAGAAAAGATCAGGAGCAGAATCTTCGTCTGGGCTTAACTTTTAAGAACGGCGGAATGTATTTTTATACCTGCAATGTAAAAACGGTAAAAGATAAATTCTTAAAAGATATCGATTGGGAAGCTGATGTAATGAGTGATATGTGGAATCCCGAAAAAGCAGAGGAAAGGATGAAAGCAAATCCTGAAATGATGGTTTGTGATGCTTTGATGGATCAGGATATTTTTGCGGGAGTAGGAAATATCATTAAAAATGAGGCTTTATTCAGAATTGGAGTTCATCCTGAAACTTTTATTAAAAATTTACCTTCAAAAAAATTAAAGGAACTGATTGCAGAAGCCAGAAATTACAGTTTCGATTTTAAGAAATGGAAAAAAGCGAATGTCCTGAGAAAACATTTTGAAGTGTATCATCAGGAAAAATGCCCGAAATGCGGTCTGGAAATTGTGAAAAAAGAAACCGGAAAAGGGAAAAGGACGAGTTTTTTCTGTGAAAAAGATCAGAAATTGTATTAGATAACTGAAAAATTCCGGTACAGAATTCTTTATAGAAACAGTACCGGAAAAGGGTTTATTTTCTATTAATCGTAACAAACGACAATCTGCCCGGATTTAAAGCAGCAATTGGGGAATGAACAATAGATATAGCCTGAAGGGCAGCCTCCATTACTGGGTGGAATTGCGTAAGGATATTGTCCGGTACACTGGTCTACAGGAGGTAAAACTTTATCTCCTCCCAAGATTTCATTTAGTTCGCTTCTTTTTAATTTTTTCAAATTTTTCATACTAATAATGGATTTGGTTTGAATTTTCGACTGTAAGTTTCTCTTAGCAGCATTTAATTAAAACCTAAAATTAAAAAAATAATTCTTAATAATATGAATTATTTCAAATCATATACTTGTAAAATCTAATTGTTGTCGATGTACTTAAATTTTTCCAGTTAAAAATCTGAATTTCTTATTATACTCCATGAATTTCTAAACAATATATATTTTCTCTTGAAAAATGACAATGAATTCTTACTAAATTGTTAAAAAACAGCATTGATTTTTCATTCCAAAAAACATCTTTTTGTTCTGCTCTAAAAATTTTTATTCAAAAAAAATACTCGAAAATGTGCCTTTTAGAGTTTCTATGCTAACATTTCTTAATATTGCGGAGGTTAAATGTCAAAAATAAGTGAGATATTATTGTCCCCGAAAATGTTATTATGTATTGCATTTTTTCTTTTTTGGATTATCAACTTTTAAATACAAGCTGTGAAATAATTAACAGATCAATAATTTTTTACACATAAATCAAAAAAAGCCGTATTATTTTTTCATTTTTATATTAATTATTTGTAAACTATTTTTATCTAAATCTTAAACAAAAACCACTTAAAACACTGATATACATCATGATTATTTATTTTGGAACCTTGTTTGAAAGTCGTAATATTGCAAATGTAAAATTGATAATAAATAGTCAAATAATTAAAAATTAAACAAAATGATCACTTACATCGGAATTGCAACATGTTTAGTAGTATTCGCCTCTTATTTTGCAGCAGCAAGAAGAGAAAGAAACTAATTTAGAAAGTTCTGATCTGGAGAAATTCAGTTCCTGAACAAAAAGACGAAATTATATTGTTATATGTTTTCAATCTGCAAAGATTGACTGCTCTTTTACTCAGCGCGAGTAAAAGGGCACAAAAAACATAAAGCAAGATTTTACACTAAGGAAGATAATTTTAATTTTTATAATAGCCGATAGAAAGTCGAACATTCATTTGTTCGGCTTTTTTGTTGGATAACCTTTATCTTTGTATATAATTTTCGCAAAATGAATCTGTACAATCTTATTATTCAAGACAAAGAAGAGGTTACCCTTAATGATGTTTTCCTTGATCCCCACAATAAAGAACAGCTTGTACAGCTCATAAAAGAAAATACATTTTCCAAAGAACTTCTGGAATTTGGGCTTCCGGTAAACAACAAAATTCTTCTTCAGGGAAGTTCAGGCTGCGGAAAAACAATGACGGCAAAAGCCATTGCCAATGCTTTGAGAAAAAGCATCATCATCCTCAATTTAAGCAATATCGTTTCTTCAAGAATCGGGGAAACTTCCCAGAACATCAAAATGATCTTTGATAAAGCGGCAAGAGAAAGATCCGTTCTGTTCCTTGATGAACTCGACCAGATCGGGAAAGCAAGAGGAAGCGACGATAAAGATGTGGGCGAAATGAGACGTCTCGTAAATACTCTCATTCAGTTGATTGATTACTTTCCGGAAAATGCGCTTCTTTTATGTGCGACCAATCATCCTGAAATCATTGATACGGCTTTATTAAGACGTTTTCAGCTTAAAATAGATTATGTACTGCCTTCAAAACAATTTTTAGATGATTTTTACGACGACTTGCTTGCGAAATTTCCTGAAGATTTGAGATATATTGAAAGAAAATATGATATTTCTTTTGCGGAAGCGAAAGATCATGCTTTTACGGTGGTGAAAGGGAATTTGATTAGGAAACTGGAATCTAATGCAGAGAAAATATAAGCTGCCTCTGTTACAGCCGGATTTTCTGTAATTGTAACGGCAACTTTATTGTTATAAAATATTCTTTTAATGTCGCTTACCGAAATATTTTTAATACTTTAGGGCTCTAAATTTAAAACTAATACACTATGGCAATCAATTTTGCATCAGAGGAAGAGAAAAACGGTTTCTGGGAACTTTCTAATACCATTCAGGCAGGAAACTACGAAGAAGCTTTAAATCTTTCTAAAAATTTACTCGAAAGATTTCCTGACAATAAAGCGGTCTACCATAATCAGATCGGCGCAATGATTTATCTTTCCAAGAATGATTACTGGGGCGCAACATCGCACTACACCAAAGCTTTAGAGTATGGCTTCGACGCGGAAACCTGTGAAGAAAACATCTGGGAATCGGCGGTAGATTCTTACAAATTTCTTATTGACAGTGAAGAAGCTTTCTGTTCACTGATGATTAAAGATACACACGAATTTATTGCCGCCAATGATTTGGTTCAAAAATACGAAAATCTCTTCCCGAATGGAAAATATGCAGATGAAGCTAAAGAACTCAATTATATTTTCAGCTTATCAGAAGAACTGCTGGAAAGTAATAACTACAATTCTTCGGCATTACAGAAAAACTATTCGGAAAAATACCCGAATGGAAAACAACGCGAAGTGGTGACGGCTTTGTGTGAAATAATTGATAACAATACATAATAAATTTTATGATAAAATGATTAGTATTAACAATTCAGAGATATCTTCAATATGAATACTTTATTACCTAAAGATTATTTTTCATTTGACTTAGGAAATGATGAAAATTGGATAGGAAAGTCGTCTCAATTACCGGAGGATATAGACAAATATATAAATATTACCTGTTTTGAAATTGGTTACAATAAATTTGAGACTTTACCGGATAGTATTTTTAGAAGTTTATTGAAACTTGAGGAGATTTATATTAATAACAATAGAATTAAAGAAATCCCAAGATCTATAGGTTTATTAAAAAAACTTGAAATTTTAACGATAAATGATAACCCCGTCAAATCAATACCAATTGAGCTTACAGAGTGTGTTAATTTAGAAAGTTTTGCAGCAATTAATTGTGAATTGGAATCACTTCCTGAAGAGTTTGGAAACCTTAGTAATTTGCGGTCTTTATTACTAAGTGAAAATAATATTAGATGGTTACCAAAATCAATTTGTAATTTGAAAAAATTACATCGTCTAGAATTGAGAGATAATGAACTAACACATTTGCCGGATAATTTTTTTAATCTATTAAATTTAAGGCAATTAGACTTGAAAGGGAATAATATAGAAAAAAATGAATTGGATAAATTGCAAAAAGCGCTTCCAAATTGTCAGATAAAAATATAAATTACTTATCTGGTTTCCAGTCTTAATAAATTATAACGAGATTGCTTCGTTGCTTCGCTCCTCGCAATGACATAAAAAATCCCTCTCATCACTGGACTGCCCCCAAAAAGTTAGACACTTTTTAGGGGCATTTTTATTTATGGGATTATCAAAGTATAGTTTAGAATTTAAGTTAGATTGCATTGAAAAAATTTCGAGTAAT
>NZ_JBBCWG010000019.1:0-80210 GCF_037146035.1 Chryseobacterium sp. MMO-72 | reverse complement strand
TATGCTTTGGTTTCGAGGAAACCTTGACTTTTTCTTTAGTGGTGGGTATCTGATTAAATAGCATAATTTAGTTTGGATTTTGGGGTTTGATTTTTCCGTTGATTTCAAAGAACTCTGTTTATTTGCTTCGTTTAACTGAGGTATCGACTTTTCTATGCCAATTGACCAAGAAAAATTTTATTCGTAAAATTGGGGTGACCTGTCACTGGCTCTCGGAATAATTTTTTTGTGGTGGGTTTGATTTTGAAAAAATCGGATTCCCAAAAAAATTATAAGCCAAGAATTTTAGGAATTAAATATTTCAAATTTGCATTAGAAAATCGGTAAACCTCAAAAACGTAAGCAGAGAAATAGCAAGTTCTTATCAATGGTAAAAGTGAACGTATAAATCCTTAACTAAAGCTATTTAATCAGATACCACCACATATAAATTTAATTCCACTCAGTCGTTCAAAAAACTTAATTTAGAAATGGAATTGTAGGGCGAAATTGTGTTTTTTGACGACTGTAAATACTTCGTTAAAATTGTTCCGGAAGAAACAGACCAGCTCCGGAACCGGAACTATTTAACGAACTAAAAAAAGAAAATCCAAAACTCAAAAGAATGGAGTGAGTTCGTTAAAAGTAGCAGAGCTTCGCTCGGCCATCTAACTTTTAACGAATTAAAATTGCTGCTGCAGAAGATCCTGGATTTTATTTTAGCGAACTAAAATTGAAAAGTAAATAAAAACCAGATCAGAAATAATCAATCCGCAATCAAGTAAAACACATTGTTGGAGGAAAGGTTCTGCAAGAATATTTTTTTTTAAGCTCCTTATGAGTTTATACTAGACTTGCTAAACTCTTTTGAAAATAATTTTTATAGTCGGAAAAAACATACTCAATTTTCAAGAATTATTCGGTCATTTTAAGGACTGAACACCACCTTTAAAACAAGTAATTAAAATTTTTAACTACCCAAATAATGAAGAATTATTGGTATTTATTTTGTATTTTCATTACAAATTACTTTATCACAAATGTTTAATTCATTTGCTAAATTTATCTTATTTACTATCGGGCTTTTTACATCAACTTTAACCTTTAGAGCTCAGGAGGCTTACATAAAATATAATCCAGCTTATATTAAAAGTCTGGGGGAAGATTCCGATATAGATGAAAATTTGAATCTAAATATATTCAAAGAAAGATTTATTTATCTTAATCAAAATACACCTTTAAGCATTGATTACAACGATGTGACATATTCATATGTTAAAAAATATCTTTCCTATCATTGGTATGGGAAAATCATTGGGCTTTCTAATTACTATTTTCCTCTTTTTGAAAGTAAACTTGCTCAGTATGGAATGCCTTTAGAACTTAAATACTTAGCTGTTGTAGAAAGTGCCTTGAATCCTCGTGCCGGATCTTGGGCTGGGGCAAAAGGTCTATGGCAATTTATGCCTATTACTGGGGCAGAATATGGGATGAAGCAAAATGATTATATTAACATCTTCTATGACCCTGTAGGAAATACTGACAGTGCGGTTCGCTATTTGAAAAATCTTTATTTAAATTTAGGCGACTGGAATTTGGCTATTTCTGCTTATAATTGTGGTGAAGGTAATGTCAGAAAGGCTATAAGAAAAGCCGGAAGTAAAAATTATTGGAAAGTTCGCCCTTATCTTCCTAAAGAAACTCAGGCTTATGTTCCAAGTTTTATTGCTGTTAATTATATTTTCAATTTTTATAAAGAGCACAACATAAAACCTCAATATTTTAAGTTCAACTTTCTGGATTTGAAAGTAATTAAAATTACAGAAACGACAACTTTAGAAATTTTGGGAAAACAATTCAATTATGAGATTCTAAAATTTGCTAATCCTCAATTCTTAACAAATGTAGTACCCAAAGGATCAATCGTATATGTCATGCTAAAGACTTAAATTTTTAAATTGGATAAATTACCGTAAAAATACGGTGATTATCTTTAGAAAATAATTATTACATTTGGATCACAATTTTTAACGAAAACACAGCGTAAGCTATCGTTTTGGATAAGGAAAACTGCGAATCTTCTAACGCCCAAACTCGATAGACTTACGCCCGTACCTACTTATAGGGTGCGGGCTAAGTCTTTCTGGGCGTAAGGTTCTTCGCAGTACCTCCTTGTCGGATTGATTTTAGTTTCGCACCTTTCTCATTTTATAATTATTACTGAGATTTAGTGCAAATTTTAGCTTACTCAAATATTAAAAATTCATGGTTATTAATAACAGTATGAAGATACTGTTGATGTTTTCCCTTTAGTGTGGAGTTTTTTGGTAAGACTGTCTATTCAGAGTTGAATATGATGATCGATTAATAGGCAGTTTTACCAATTTTTACCAAAAATACATTTAGTAATATGAAAGCTATTATATCATGATAAGAAATGTTCCGTGAATCCCTCCAGAAAAATATGGGGTTTTTACGGATTGTAAAAAATAAGTAAATAGGATAAGTTAGCAAATTAAAAAAACGAGATGAAAAGTTTTATTAATCCTTCTAATTCCCTAATTGTGCATTTTTTCCGCAAATACCCAAGTCATTAAATTATTAAAATTTATCACATGAGAAAAAAAACATTTTCCCTATTATCTTTATTAATAGGTTTCTTCGGATTCTCACAAACCGAAGTTTATTTCAAGTATGATGAAGCAGGTAACCAAAGATACCGTGGAACGGATATCAACGGCAAACAGGCTTTGTCAACATCAGATCCTCAGTCGAGGACAGCAACCGTAAATTCATCCCAAATCATTGATGAAAAATCATTCTGGAATCAGATAAGACTGTATCCTGTTCCGGTAAATGATTTTTTAACCATTGACTGGACAGATGAAGCAGACAGGCTTATTGAATCGGTATCCCTGTACCAGCACAGTACCGTTCATTGGAAATTTCAACAGCAGAACCTTCCTGATTTAAACAAACAGATCAAGATTAACATGACAGGCTACGATTGGGGCGTGTATGTTCTGAGATTTACCTTAAAAGACGGAAGAATTTTCAGTAAAAACATCACCAAAAGATAACACAAATGAAAAACAGTACAAAAAAGAAATTATTTTCAGCCCTGTTGCTAAGCATATCCTTTTTTGCTTTTTCCCAGACAACTCCACAGCAGAAATTTCATGACACAAAAGGAGATGTTCAAGTAACACAGTCAGGACAGCTTCAATTTACCACTCCCATCGATGTCCCACAGGGAGTAAAAGGAGTTACGCCAAAAATTGATATTGTGTATTCCAGTGGCTCAGGGAACGGATTAGTAGGATATGGAGGCAGTATCAGCGGGCTTACTGCTATTTCAAGAGTTGGCAAGAACCTTGAAAAAGACGGAATTGCCAAAGGTGTGCAGTTGGATTATTCGGATTATTACAGTTTCAACGGACAAAGACTGATCTTAAAATCCGGAGAATATGGTAAAGACGGTGCAGAATACGTAACGGAAAAATACTCAAGCATAAAAATAAAATCCGTGGGCGCTATTTCCGGTCAGCCATGGCAGGGACCCGAATATTGGGAAGTTACTTTTCCGGATGGTTCCCAATCATGGTATGGAACGACTGCCGGAGTAACCGGTGGAGGAAGAACTCCCCTTGATTACCATATTGTAAAATTCAGAGATATTAACGGAAATTACATTTCATATAATTACAGCCTGAGCGGTAATACAGCGGTAATTGATAATATCCGATGGGGCGGAAATGAAATATTGAACAAACCCCATTACAACCGGATTGATTTTACTTACAGTAGTAGAACGAATGCAGAAACAGCTTACGTTAAAGGACAGCTATTTTCACAGTACAATCTTCTGGAGTCTGTAAAGGTATATACCAATGGGAATCAATACAAGAAATATGTTGTTACCTATAAAAAAGACCTTCAGGAAACAGGATATAGATATATCGATCAGATACAGGTGTTTAACAGTAATAATGAACCTGCCAATCCTATTGTTTTTAACTATGAAAAATCAATGGAGTATCAGCCTAATCAAGATATTAATACATGGGCTTATGGTAACCTTTACAAGCTTGACAGTGACTTTGACCTCTCTGGAGATTTTGACGGAGACGGTCAGTTGGATATTATAAGGTATTTTTCCTCTACAGTAACCGGAATTTCTCAACCCGGATTATATTTACTGAAAAATGCTTTTAAACCAGGATCAGAAAGAGTATTCTTGGGAACCTCTATTTCTAAAACGGATTTAAAAACGGGAATCGCGATCAATTATAAAAAGAATAATATTGTTTACAATAAACAGGGATTTGTTATTTACCGGAAGATCAACAATCCTTTGACATCAAAAAAAGATCTGGAACTTTCTTTCTACACGATATCCGACAATAATACCCTCATAGTAGATTTTACTAAAACAATACCTGATATAGAAAGATATAATTCTGATCCGGACGATTTGGATCCGATTGGAACATCTTTGGCAACTATTCTGGGATTAAGCAGCGTTGATCTAAACGGTGACGGACTGAGTGAGCTAATCCTCCAAATGAATTACAGATTTTGCACAAACGGTACTATTGATCCCAATAACCCAACAGTGGGTATGCGTTCTTCGAATCAGAGCAGTATTACAGATAGTGAAAATATTCTACCTGGGCAGACCTGTACCAATTTCAAAAAGTATATTGCAATTGATCTTGATGAATCCATTCAAAATGACGACTGGCATTACACGGTTGACCTTTATCCTACTAACGGAGAAGATCCCTTTAAGACCTATAAGTCCGGTGATTTCGATGGGGACGGATTATTCGATTTCATTAAGCTTGATGCTAATAAAAAGCCTATGCTCATCACTTTTCAAAAAAATACGGAAGGTAAATATTTTTCAAATATTTCAGTTTTTGGTTCATCTACTACAATCAACGGATTGTGGCAGGAAGGAGTAGTGGGAGATTATAATGGTGATGGTTTAACAGATCTGTTTATCCCTCAGGGCGGAGCAGATGTATGGTATATCTATTCTTCCACTGGAATTGCATTCTTACTTGATACTAAAAGTTTTGTAAAATCAAGACCTTCAAGAATAATAGAGCGTTCTCCTAATGACGGTATCGAGGTCTATAATCCCAGACAATTCATAGCGTATGACATTAATAATGATGGAAAAACAGAGCTTGTAGCGCTCTCCTCGGGTAGAATTTACACAAAATGGTGGCAGCAGGATAATAATCAGTCTATCCGATATAAAAGATCTTATTATGCAGGTATGAATATTCTTGCAAATTTTGGAGGGGGAAAGATTCCTTATTTTTGGGGAACTCCAGGTTTCACAATTTACCTTAATTCAGGAAATATTGATGCTGAACTGGAACCAAATACAAGTGATTATATTGGATTATCATTGAACTATCAGACAGCATCCATGATGAAGAAAGCTTACTTTCTTTCACTATTTCCCAATTTAGACTCTCCCCACCTTCAGGATACGTTAACTCATGATTTTTATGATATTTCAAAAGAAGGTCGTGTCGTAGGAATTACGCAGGGAGGAATCACCACCAATATTGTCTATAAGGAACTTGATAAAAACATCAATCCGGACTTATACAATAGTGTTAAAACAGAAGCCTATCCTTATGTAGAATTTACCAAAGCTTCCAAAGTATTAGTGGTTTCTCAAATAACCCAAACAGGAGCTGGTAACCTTTTGAAGCAGGACTTCAGATACAGAGGTTTGGTTTCTCATATTTTGGGTAAAGGAATGATCGGCTTTCGCCAGAGCGCACGTTCTTCATGGTATACCGAAGGTTTTGAAAATACTAAAATATGGTCAGGACTGGAAATTGATCCTTTAAATGAAGGAGTTCCGGTGAAGGAATGGTCGATCAGAACCAACAGCGAAGCGAATATTTTCCCTGCGGATATTTCCGAGAATAATACCCAGTTATTAAGCTTTAAATCATCAACGTATCAGGTTGATAAGCTTTTAAACGGACAAACGGTCACTACTGTTCCGGATGCCGACAAAGCGAAAGTGGTTACCGCTATTGTTCCGAAAACAACAAAGGCAAAAGACTTCCTTACCAATACGGTCGCTGAAAATACCATTACCTACGGACAGTATTATCTTCCGGTGCAGAGCGTATCGAAAATAAACACATCCTACTCTGTAAAGACTTCCGATTATACTTACACTCATAATCCTTCAGGAGCAGGTTCCGATTACTATATAGGTCGCATTACCTCAAAAACAGAAAGTGTAAGTGCTTACGGAGATACAAAATCGGATAAAGAAGAGTATACTTACGAAAACAACAGGCTTAAAACCTTAAAAAAATGGAACTGGGGGAATACGGCGTA
Source organism: Chryseobacterium sp. MMO-72 (assembly GCF_037146035.1). Taxonomy (NCBI): domain Bacteria; kingdom Pseudomonadati; phylum Bacteroidota; class Flavobacteriia; order Flavobacteriales; family Weeksellaceae; genus Chryseobacterium; species Chryseobacterium sp. MMO-72. The sequence continues at coordinate 73,850 of NZ_JBBCWG010000019.1, read as the reverse complement.
TGCTTTGGAAACGTTTACGTATGACGGTTTCGGAAATATTATTCAGAAAGTATCAGGTAACAGCACGGATTCCCAAACGATAACATCTTCTTCGGAATACAGCAGTGACGGAAGGTTTGTAATCAAACAAACGGACAATCTGGGATTACAGACCAATATTTCTTATAATGACAATGGACAGGTCGTAAGCCAGACCGATCCTTTCGATAATACGATTACCAATTCATACGATGCATGGGGGAAATTGGTGTCATCTGAATCCAGTCTTGGAGGAATCACCACCTACCAATATGAAAAGGACAATAATTTAAATGTTACCGTTACCCAAAATGATCCGGACGGAAACGTGTCTAAGAAATTCACCAATAAATTCGGGCAGGTTTACAAAACATCAACCAAAGCTTTCGGGCAGGGGCAGTTTGTATCACAGGAAACTCAATACGATGCGTTGGGTAGAAAGATATCGGAATCCGAACCTTATTTCGAAGGGCAGAGCCCTTCTCAGTGGAATACCATTGCGTATGACGATACCTTATATCCTGCCAAAGTAACCGCTACGGCATTTAACGGCAAACAGACCGAGTCTAAAATTACAGGATCTACGACAACCGTTAAAGAGCTTAACGGCTATGCAAGAACCACGACCAAAACAACAGATGCTTTAGGCAATGTTGTTTCCACGACCGACAAAGGGGGAACCATACAGTTCTCGTATAATGCAGCAGGACAGCAGATCAAGGCTAAATATGGAGAAAACAGCATTGTAACAAAGTACGATGCATGGGGTAGAAAATCGGAATTTAATGATCCTTCGAATGGCGTGTATCAATATGAATACGATGGTTTTGGAAGAGCAAAAAAGACGATAAGCCCTAAAGGAACTAAAGAGTATACGTATAATAATTACGGACAGCTTGTTTCCCAAAAAGAGTTCTCTACCATAGACGGAGGACAAAGCACGGATAAACTGATTTCCTTCACGTACAGTCCAAAAGGATTGCTTACCGCAAAATCAGGTGTTGTAAGCGGACAGACTTTTTCTTCAGCCTTTACTTACGATCCTCACGGTCGCCTGTTGTCTTCAACAGAAAACAGTAACGGAAGAACCTACTCCCACAAAGGATTAACCTATGACCAGAAAGGAAGGGTGGTTTCTTATGAGAAAGAACTCGTTTCTTCCGGAATGACCACGACAGCCAGTCTGGAAAATATATACAGCGACTGGAGCGGAGAGCTGTCCGAAGTAAGAGATTCTAATTCAGGGAAAACCTTATGGAAGCTTACAAATACGAATGCCAAAGGACAGACCTTGGAAGCTAAATTAGGAGCGGTAGATATTAATAATATCTATGATGCCAATGGTTTCTTAACAGAAATTCACCATTCTTCAGTCTTAAAACCGAATCTCCTTCAGGTTTATTATTCTTTTAATGCCATCAAAAATGAACTGGTAGACAGAAAGACATTAGGGGATTTTAATATTATAGAATCTTTTGATTATGATGATAACAACCGTCTTATCAACTGGACAGATCCTGTTACCGGAGTAAAACCATCGGCAAACAGAAATGTGTATGATTTGAAGGGTAGAATCATGGATAACGATCAGGTAGGAGTGATGAAATATGAGAATTCTGCGAAGATCTATCAGCCTACAGGAATGACATTAAACCAACAGGGAGCCGAAAATTACAATGGCGATTTGATCCAGAAGATTAGCTATAATGAAAATAACGATCCTGTATTTATAGACGGAGAGAAAGGGGATGTAGGATTTATGTACGGACTTACAGCAATGAGACAGAAGATGTCCTACGGTGGAAATTTCGAACCGGGTACAGATGGAGCATACAGCAAGTTTTATAATGAAGACGGAAGCTTTGAAATCGTAAGAAACAATGAAACAGGCAGTGAAAAGCACATCATTTATATCGGGGGAACACCGTATGAAAGCAATATCATCTATTTAAAAAATTACAAAGAAGAAAAAGGATCTTACAAATTCTTGCACAAAGATTATTTAGGCAGTATCTTAGCGATAAGTGATGCAGACGGAAATAAACTGGAACAGAGACATTTTGATGCTTGGGGAAATCTTACCCACCTTAAAATAGGCAACGATCCTGTTATTACCGATAAAAATAAGATTGCTACAACTTCTCTGCTGATTGACAGAGGATATACAAGCCATGAGCATCTTACAGAGGTAAGCATCATCCACATGAACGGCAGACTGTATGATCCTCTGCTCAGAAGGTTCCTGAATGCGGATGAAAACATACAAGATCCTGCCAATACCCAAAACTATAATAAGTATGGGTATGTAATGAACAACCCGATGATGTACAGTGATCCCGATGGTGAGTTCTGGTGGTGGTTTGCAGGAGCTTTGGCAGGAGGATATCTTAACGGAGTTGCAGCGAATGGAAACTGGAACCCGGGGAAATGGAATTGGGAAAAAACGTGGAGCGCAGTACTTGGCGGAGCGATTGGAGGTGCAGGAATTGGCGGAGCGTTAGGAAATATTACGAGCAGTCCGGGCGCTATTAAAAGTATGCTTCCGGGAATTGTTTCAGGAGGTTTAAGTTCAGCTTTCTCCGGTTCTAATTTCCTGAGTGGTGCAATTGGCGGAATAGGTTTTACAAGTACCGTATTTAATAATAGCGTTACGTCTACTAATTTAAATTCTGTATCAGGAAGTAGATCAGTAGGTGCATCAGGAGCAGGAGAAACATTTGAAGATTATCTATATAGTATTGGAGTTCCAACCTATGAGATGATTGATATTGAGGAAGTTGTAGTAAAAGGCAGAAGAGGAGATAATGCTCATAACAGTTATCTCATGACGAGCAAAATTACCGGAGCTTTAGGAGATTGGAACTATGATGTAAATAGCAGTAACATGGGACAGTACATCATGAACTCTAAAGCGTCTATGGAGGTAGCAGAGTTTGAAAAATTCCTGTTTTTGGAACTTCCTGCATCTTTTGCCGGAGGAGAATTAGTAAGTGTAGGATGGAGAGCTGTAGGTGCTGGAAAGTATTTAGGTCAAGCATTTAATTACGTAACTAAAGGTGGACCCACATTCGCTGAATATAGGGCTGCTTATTGGGCTAAAAATGCCAAGCCAGTTTTAACAGCACTTGAAAACCCAGAAACAGGACAAGTTTGGAAGCAATATATGGAATTACATCACAGATTTATTCCTCAAAGAGCAAAATGGGCACCTAACTGGCTTTTAAACAATCGTTTTAATTTAAAACCTGTAAGTAGTTTAGAACATGCGTTAGCAGATCCATATCGAGCCAGATTTGCTCCTAGATGGGTAAAAGAAGCATATAATTTAACTTGGAGATAATTATGTTTGGAATATTTAAAAATCCTAAAAAAGTAAATGAGTTTACAGACAAAGAAATAACTTTCTTTAAGGAGGTTATTAAACTTTTACCAATCCGATATCATTATATCATTAACCAGTTAAATAAAAACTTTCTTATAAGTTTTAAACCTAATGATTTAAGTTTTAAGGACTGGTACAGTGTTCAATTAAATGCAAAATTAGAAAAAGAATATAGTAAGCCCAGCTTAGGATATTTTCAGTTACAAAATATATTGATATTTAATAAAAGAACTAAAATAAAAGAGAAGCTTACTCTTTCTTTTCTTGAAGGTATGTTTATCGGTTTCTATATTCAGGATGCAAGATTTGATAATTATATCTTAAGTGAATATGATATATCAGGTCTGAAAGAAAAACATTTCAAAAATGATGGTGATAAAAATGATCTATTGAAAATAATCGGAGATATAAACAAAGAGCATTTATTACAATTTGACTTGGAAAATACTTTTAAAATTGAAATTCCTGAAGGAAATTTTTACACAATCAAGGATTTAGAAGATGGAAATTATTTAGCTTTAAATGAAAAAGGAGAAGTTTATGAACTTAAACATGATCCTTATTCTGTAAAAAAAGTAGCAGATTCTATAGTAAATTTTAACATCTAGTTTCCTAATCTTATATATTAACCAAAAGCAGGAATTCCTGCTTTTGGTTTTATTTATGACTAATTTTTAAAATTTTAAATTTAATGACAAAATTTATAAACACTTTACCTATACTATTTTGTTTCATATTCTTTGGATACTATAAAGCTCAGACTTCCATAAAGTATTTAGAAATTGAATGGAAAAATGGCAGTGATGCGGCAAAGAAAATAATGATAAGTAATTTTTATTATGATCCATTAGACTCATGGTCACCTTTTGGTAACGATATCGGTAATGATACTTACTATTTGTATTGTGATTGGAAAAGGGGGCATCCGAATGAAAGTATTAAAAAGTTTATGGAGGAAGAACTTGTTAGTTCTGGATATTCCGGATTCGATATTTATTTGGATGGTAAAGATCCTGAAAAGCTAAAAAAAACAGTTGATACCATGCTTAATAAATATATTGACTTAAATGCTATTAATAATATGGTTATATCCTTAGCATTTACTCAATTGTTTTTAGAAGGTCATATAGAACCTGAAGTAAAAAAATGGGCAGAAGCAGCATTTAGCAGAGAAATGGTTTATCTTGACTTTTGGAATGGAAAAGATGGAGAAATGGAAGAAAGAAAAGTAAGAATGAATCAGCTTTTAGATGATTTACGGAAAGGATAAGCTATTTGTAAAAAATCCTTTTTTCATAAAAATATAAGATTTCAAAATTTAATGAGAAAATTAATAAACATCTGCATAATTGTAACTACTTTGATTAGCTCAAATTTAAATTGTCAAACTAAAAACGCTGATAATAAATTAAATGAAATGTACGAACTGACAACTGAAAAGCCTAACCGAAATATTGAATATGAGCTTATTCAACACGGTGAAATTAGAAAGGAAAATGCTTCAATGGGTGATTTATTGTCGAGGATGTGGGGGCATTTTGGGAAACCTCAAAAAATTTTATTTGAAGGTTATCTGTATGAGATTAAAGACAAAAAAACTGATCTTTCCTTCACTGTTTCATATGGCGCTTCTGGACCTGCATATTATGCCGAAAAGGTGAATATTGAAAAATTAAGGTTAGCTGTCAAACAGTTCGAAAAATTGTTGAATAATTCTGAGAATGCTGACTGCGAAATTGAAGTAGAAACTGATTTTGGAATTTATTTATGTGGATCGAAGAATGGAATTCCTTATGACATTCCAAAAGATGAGGAGCAAAGCAATCAATCCAATATAAGATCTAGCGGAGATCAAGATTTTGATAATCTGGTTACTAAATTAAGGGACAGTATGGTAAATACAGTGAAAGAATATAATGATCTTTCTATACAGAATGAGATTGATAACTATGTAATTTATCTGTCAGCTTTTGGTAAAGCTATTTTTAATTCAAAATCTAAGGATGAAACAGATTATCCTATAATGGTAATGGTAAAAATGTTTAATAACTCCATCAAAAATGAGAGAAAAGTTTATCTCGGAAAAAGTGAGAGAGATCAGATTGTTAAAATCTTAAATTTTGCAAATCAAAAAATGGGATATAGTGCATCGGAAGAAGATGTAACTAAAAAATGGAGAGAGTGGTAAATTTTAACAAAAAAATGTACACCTTCAATATAAGCTAAACAAGAGTAAAGATTATTGCTTTGTGCTGAATAAGTAAATAAATTATAAAATATGGGTTGGAAAATATATGTAACTTTTATCAAAGATGTTGGAGATATTGAAATAAACGATACTCTAATAAAGTCTTTAGGATTTAAAGACTTTGAATTTATAGAGAAAACAGATTTTAGTGAAAGACCGCAAAGTGGTGAGCTTTATATTTCAAAATATAAAAGTCATCTTTTAATTGCCAATGCAGATTTAATTTGGCAATTCACAAAACCGGATATAACTAAAACTGTGAGGAATTTCATTGAAAAATTTCCTTCCTCAGAAATCTTCTCGTTAAATCTAGGTTATGGAACTTACTACTGTTTAATTGAGAATGGAAAAAAAATTCGTGTAAGAGAAGTTGGAGACGATATTTACCAAGATTTTGGAGCGCTAATTCCTGAAGAAATCAATTTAAAGCCTGAAGATTTGTTTGATGAAAATGAACTAAATTTCATGAAAGAAGAACTATCCAAAGAAGAATTTGAACAACAATATCAGTCTAATTTAGCTTTTGAAACGGCTTTTGAGTTGACAAAAAGATTTTTTGGGATAAGATATGATGAATTCGACATAAAAGATTATCAATTTGAAAGCCTAAAATACAGGAATTTTAAAATTGATGGTATAAGAGATTACGGAATTCAAACAGAAATGCAATTTGAACAATAAACAGACAGTTAAAAGAATAAGAAGACTTTTCAATACTTTCATTCTATGAAAAATATATTAATAGCAGTATTGGCTATTTTGAATTTGGTAATGTGTACTCAAAAAAAAAATATTAGCTCATCAGAAATAAAAACTGAAAATACGAAATTAACAGGTGATAAAGAAACTAATCAATTAATCATCGATTTAAAAAAATCTATGGAAGATTATATGGCGGTGTCAAAACCTTCGTATTCTCAAAAAGACATTGATGAGTGTATATCTATACTATCGGAGTACACTACAAATATTTTAAAAACTCATTCAAGAGAGGAAGCGATGCTAATTGTAAAATCTACGGTCTTAAAATTAAATGCTTTAAATGAAAAGTGTGATTTATCGTTAATTGAAACAAATGAAAGAGAGCAAATTACTGAAATAATAATTTTAGCAAGTCATAAAATGAAGTATAATTCTTTAAATGAAGATATTACTGAAGAATGGAGAGAATGGTAAGTTTTAACAAAACAATTGGTCAGTTCCAATATAACCTAATCAAGAGCTGAGACTCCTGCTTTCGTTGTATTAATAAAATGTATTAAAATATGGCATATTACATTAGAATATTAAGTACATCAGACTACAAAATTCATCTTGATGAAATTATTCGCTTATTGAAAAATAATAGCTTATCTGCTAAATTTAATCTGAATGCAAATGAAACTCCTGAGAATTGGAATAGTATTGAAGTATGCTGTGTAAATGGTCAGTCTCTAATGGAAATTGAACATAATACAATCAAAGAGGAATTCATAAAAGAAGAAATTCAGGAATTTAAAGATGAAGTTTTAGATTGTAAGCCTGTCTCAGCTTCTAAATGGCTCTACAAATATTTAGATAAGGTAAAAGCGGTTTACGCATTTCAGCTATTTAATGAAGCATTCACAGAAGAAAATCTGCCAATTATGGAACATAGCAAATCTGCTATCTGGAATAAGGCAGGAGGTATATTTCAGGCAGATAATGAAGGCTTTTCAAATGAAGACGGTTACCATATTCTTTGGCAATTTCCCGAAGACGTTACAGGAGAATGGAATATGGCAGTTAAAAACTTTTTTGGTGGATGGACGAATTTTAGAATGGATCTAGGCGATGCAGAACAAAGAAAACAATTTTTAGATGGTAAGGTTCCTAAAGATGCAATAAAATTATGAACAACAATGCTGAAATAAAAGAAGATAAAGCCTACCAATATTATCTATATAAAGCAAATAAAACTTTATGGTATTTTAATGATCTGATTAAAAATAATTTTTCCGGATATAATGCCGTCAAATTCAGAAATAAGCAGAATGTTTATGTATGGTTAGAAAACGTTACAATAGAAGGGAATTTTTACACCGGAAGACTTGCCAAAAATGGAACTACTCACAATGTTTTGATTGAAGCTTGCATAGACTGGATGATAGTGGATAATCGAAGACTGATCGGGGGATATACCATCCGACATTACAGAGATACTCTTGATAATGAGGAAAGGCTGAATTTTGATATAGATTTTGGAGTAAAAATTGATGATGGAAATGATCATTTCAAACCCGATTTCTCAACACCTGAAGGGGCAATTATTAAAATTGAAGATTATTATTCTGAAAAAAACTTAGATGGAGTTCTATCGTGTAAAGATTTTTTGAAAGAAGCTGAGAATATATTATCTGATAGAGATATAACAATTCCTGAAGAACTTAAATCGGAAATAGCCGAAATTTTAAAACTGGCTTTTTATCAGGATTTAAAAGAAAGTGGGTTTCCGTGCTTTAATAATATTGAACGAAGTTTTAATATCAAAAAAGAAAAAAATGACCTATTATTGATAGAAGAAAAAGTTATTTATAAAGACGGAAAATTTACAACTAACAATTTGTGGGTTGGTTTTAATAATAATGAATGGAAGGTTTTAAATCTTGCTGAATGATTGCTAAAAAATAAAAAAAGACAGCGCGCGAAGGCTGTCTTTAATTAAAAAAACACAAATGATGATGAAAAAAATTACACGAGCTGTAATCCTTTCTATCTGATAAATATACAGAATCTTTCCCGAATGTATCTTGACAAAATTCTAGTTTTAGAAAAATATATGAGTATGCGAAGCTTTCTTATACGCAATGCTATACATTTCGAAGGCTTCCCTGTATTACTCTGTATTTTCAGTTCCTAAAGAAAATTATACTGGGAAAAAGTTCAGTTCCGGAATTTGCCCAGATGTCAGCTATAAAAATACAGGAGCAGATCTGCTCCTGTATTTCCCGGAATTCAGAGGTAATTAATATTTACTAAAAAGGTTAGCACAAAAATGCTAACCTTTTAAATTATAAACCCACTGTGTAAGTGTAAATTGGTGTAATTGTTTGTTCTAGCGTTGCGCCAGTAGAAGAAAAGGCTTTAATTTTTGCAACTAAATTAGTAACAGGAGGATTTCCTATCTGATTACTATTTACATAAGCTAACTGAATTAATCCTGTTCCAAAATTTGAATTGGTTACTTCATAAGTATTACTGCCATTCGTAACATTTTCAGAAAAATTGTAATTAAAATTCTGCCCTGCATGACTGAAAGATATTTGATATTCTATTTTAGTTATTGTTGAATTTCCTCCGGCAACCGCCTTAAATGATCTGTTAAATTCCTTCAGATAAGTTCTAACATCTCCAAATCCATTTGTTGTATATCTAAAGTCAATTTTCATTGCTAATGCTCCAACAAAAGAAATTTCAGGAGCAACCACTACATTAAATGTCTGTGCAGCACTTTCGTTACCATACTCATCCTGAACCTGAATATTTAAAGTATAGGAGCCTTGCTCGATTGCATTAAAATTAATGTTAAATGCTCCGTTTGCTCCTAAAGCATATGAAGTATAGACATTATTTGTTGTCTGTATTCCATTTATATTATTATTACTAGACGCACTTATCCACGTTTTATACTTAATGGTTGTATTGCCAGTTATAGGCGTTTTCTTTATGACTCCAATCATACTCATTTGAGAACTTGGAAGAACATTAAGAGCATTAATATTCATTGATTCAATGACTATTTTTCTGGCTATAACTGTTTGCTGAATATTGTAATTTTTAGATACCGTAGCATTTTTAATAGTATAATCTAACGCTCCTTGTCCTATTTGATTTGTGATAAGTGCAACTGTAAAATTATCAATATTTGGGAGTGGGTAGAACTGTCCTGCCTGAACTGCTACTCCATTCAATTTAATATTTCCACTGTAAGAATTAAATTTAATTTCAAATCCTGTACTTGGCTGTCCTGAATTGGGTACTATTTTCATTAAATATGGAGTTTCATCTCCCTGATAGATATCCGCTGTTCCTCCGGTAAAAGTGTGGGTAAATTCAGAGATTCCATATTCTAATGTAAATTTTTCTTCTTTTGAAAATCCTTTATCATTGGTAGCAATAATTGAAATCTGGTGCGAACCCTGAACATTTCCTACATATTTAAAAATATTCTCCTTATTTGAAAGATTATATTCAACATTTTGTTGTAAGTTTTGACCGTTCAAAGTCATAACACCATTTAATGATGAAGTAAACTTAACTTTCATGGGAATGCTTGAAAAATCATAGTTCGGGATCACATTAAACTTTAATTGATTTGCTTCTCCAACTGATTTTTCAATAAAATAACTGTCTCGTTCAATAGTAAAACCAAATTGACCTCCATTAACATTGTCCCACTCTCCATCTTCCGAGCAAGACTGAATCATAAATGATAAGCTAAAAAAAACTATAATGATATAAAATATCTTTTTCATAATTATATTTTGTTAGTTGATATAAAATTTAAGACCTCCGAATAAAGCATAATTTGACTTTGAAAATTTGCTTTTCAAATCATAAAATTGGGTATAGTTAGTTATTAATGACAGTTTTCTAACTAAGACTATTTCTATTTCGGCAGAACCACTCAAACCAAAAGTAATTCCTTTTACATTATTTGGAATTTGTGCATTATATAAGGGGTCTTTCTGATTCCCTTCATTAGCTTTTTCATAAGCTCCGAATGCTCCGATATATCCGTTTAAAAATACTGGATATAAACCTTCATAACTATAACCTACCGCGACATTCAATCCGTATTTTTGATATGGTAATATTTGATTGTCAGTATAACGTACTTTGGAATCCTGATAAAAAGCCTCAATTTTCCCTAACAATCCTTTATCTCCGAAAATGTGATTATAACCCGCTATCGCCATAAATGAGCCTTTTTTCAGAGTATCATTAGTAGGAATATAGCCATACTGGGCATGTATTCCTGATTGATTGGCTCTCCTTCCCTGCGCACTAACAAATATTCCTATAAGAAATAATATTACTACTAAAATGTTCCTTTTCATAATCGATATTTTAATTAATATACTCAGCTCCTAAAATGTATGTTGGCTTTATTTCTAACTTTAAATTTCGCTCTCCTTCGTTCTCATTAATAATTGCATTCAGCGTTTTGTTCTCTGCAATGGTAAACTTGTCAAAAACAAAAACCATCTTTTGGGTATTTTTTTTTGCTATGGTTTCTGGTTGACTACTCCAAATTGGAATAAATAGTTTCTCCTCAGTATCAATTCCTTTATTTTTTTTCTTTGATGGACTTGTGATAAAAGAGATATTCTGAATATCATAATTGATATTGCTTCTGTTCATTACTTCGATTAAGACAAAAATTTTCCCATTTCCAGAATAAACACCTTTAACAAAGCCTTCAACACCTCTTACTAAATTTGAATTTCTGTTGTTAATCCAACCTTTCTTATTTTGGATCTTTTCAGCAGTTATTTCAAAATCCTGTTTTGTTGTTGCAACAGATTCTGGTTTTATGGTTTCCTGAACAAGGATTTCTTTTTCTTCTTGAGCAGGGTTCACTTCTACTAAAGCGGATATTCCTGATTCTTCATTCTTAAATAAATCTTTACTTTCTGGTTTTGCAGGAGTTTTTTTCTTTACATACATTTTTTTAATTGGCTTCTTATAAACTTTCTTTTTAGTCTGCTGTGCATATCCTAAAAAACTGCTTACAAGAAAAAGTACAACTACAATTTTTTTCATTGTGATTAAGTTTAATTATAAATTACTACTTGGCATTCTATATTATCAGATAATGCAATTTTATCGACATTAGCTCTACTGCTTCCTGTATTGGAAACCCTTCTTATAATTCCTCCTACAATGGGAATTCTTCCTACTTGGTTTATGGCTTCCTCTCTTACAATACCGCTTCCGTCTACTCCTATGCTTTTTTCATCATAGATCGGCAACCCCTCGTCACCGTCATAACCAATAACCTTTCCCATAACTGGATAAACCTTTCCATGGGCTTTAATACTGTTTATTTTTACAAATAATCGGTTGTTTTCCATTTTAATTGTTCCTACTGCATACGATTTTCCTTTAGAAATCTGCTCTCCATTTAGAGTAAAGTTTTCTAGAATTACAAAAGAAATACTCTTATTGTTGGCAGCATATCCCTGAGAAATTAATTTGCCCTTTGTTTGAGCTACCTGCGAATGTTTTTTTTCTATCGGTGTTGAATAGGTTGGCGTAGATAAGTCGTAATCCGATTCTGCAACTGTTTCAAACTTTATCGGTTCTGAAGCTCCGGTCTTCTCCGTATTCCTTTTTTTACTGGAATACCCGATACGGCTATTAGATGGTTCTTTATTTTCCCACATCGAATAATCTCCATAAACATTATGCGAATTTTTAAGAGTAGAAATTTTAGGTGTGCTTTCTTCATAGTAATTAGATTTAGGCGCACTCTTTCCAACTCCATAAATATTTTCTATTTGAGAATTGTATTTAGCTGTATTATCCTGAATGCTGTCTACATTTTTTGAACCTCTGTATTGGTTAGTATTATCACCGTTAATATCAATCATATCTTTAACCGTCAAATTGTCCTGACTGCTCAAAATTGGCGGTTTGCTTTCTTCATCTTTTGATTCAGAAGCATTGGAAAAGAAATATAAAATGACTATTATCATTAACAAAACACATCCTCCGATTACACTAAATATTATGATCTTCCCTCTATTATTCTGACTTACTTCCATACTATAAATTATTTAATTGTATCTATTCTTTGCATGGCATCGGTTTTAGGTTCTGTAATTTCCTGCTCGTTCTGTTCTTCCGGCATATCTTCATACTGTTGGAGATAATCATAAACTAACATTCCCTGTGGATTGTTAGGGAAATTTGGAGTAGAATATCTTAGATTTCCCTTCCCTATAATTTTAGTTTTTATAGTTCTGCTTCCATCTGTTACAGTTAACTCTCCTTCCATTTCAAATGCGAAAGGTTCGGAAGTTCCCTCTAAAATGGTGAGCTTATTAAACTTTGCCCTGTAAATGTATCCGCTCTGAAGAGCATCATTATAAGCTCCCTGCCTGTTGTAAGAATTAAAAATCCTATCTGCACTTTTTTTATCTACAAGGAATAACGCCCTAGCTTGGTTTTCTTTGATAGAGTTTCTATCAAATGAGTTGAGATAAAAAATAGCATTGGCTAAATGTGCTTGAACGGTGGCAATTCTTACGTCTTCCTCTCTTCTCAGATCGCTTTTAATAACTCGCCCTGTGTTGTCTATAACTTTCATTTTATCAGCAGAATTTGCCTGTAATAAAGCTGAAATAATTAACGCTGATAAAGTAATGACAATACTTACAATTGTAATTAACCACATAGCAAGTCTTCCGGTTCTTTTGCCCTCTACCACATCATCATAACCTTTCAAAATTGGCTCTGTATCTCTTTTTCTTTTCATTTTTATATGGATGATTGTAAAAATTTATGTACTGCTCCGTAACCGAGTATTTTTAAGAAAACCATCATTATAATAATTCCTATCTCTATATTGGACTGAAAGAAAGTTTCTCTTAATAAATCCACAAATATTGTTACAAATAGAAAACCGGGTATCAGCAAATAACAAATGATTAAATTCTTAACAAAAGTTATAAAAATGTGCCTTGTAGGTTCGTAGAGCATACATGCTATCGCTACTCCGCTAACCATTTTCAAAAGTCCTAAATAAATAAACCTATACACCAGAGCAAAGCCAAAAGACCATTGGTCTATGAGTATAAAAAATGGTTTTAACACGGCGATTCCTAAAAATTCTATGGATTTCCAGAGAGCATATCCCCAATCTTTAATACTAAAAATATTGAGCTCTTCATCTTCATTAAACATATTCGTAAGCTCCTTTTTGGCATTATCAATAAATCCCTGCGGTTCATTCCCCATCTGACTCATATAAGAATCTTGAATTGTTCCCATGATAGATTCTAGGGTTGTCAATGCAATGGGTAAAAAAATAATCATTGCCATTGTTGGAATGTTATCTTTAACCAATTTTAAGATCATAACATAATCTATCTGATCTTTTGAAACATCGTCTTTTACAGAACGAATAAGATTGAATACGGCAAACATAAGCCCTAAGCCAACTGAAAAAGCGATCATTTCAGCATGATCAAGCAGAACTGATCTATACGCCTGTTCAACTCTTGCATAATCTAATACCTGTAAATCTTCCATCTTTAACGTTTGGGATTTTTCATATTATAAATTTTCATAGCCCAATCGAATTTTTCTGCTTTAGCCTTAGCCATATCATACTGAGCCATTTTCTCCTCTGTATCTTCTTTATACTGCCTAATAAAATCTAGTCGGTCTGCATCACCCATATTGAAAACTCCTGAAGACAAAATTTTACTGATCTCATTTATATTATTTTGAGTGTCTTGTAAAATTTGATTGGTTGCCCTTGTTGTGTATAAGACTACTTCAATATTGGGATTATTGGAATATTTATTTTTTAGTCTCACACAATTATTAAAAACCTGAGCCTGCCTTTTAGCAAGGTCTTTGATCGCTTGAACATTTTGAACCTGAGAATTAACTTTTTCTAAATAATTTAGATTTTTTTTAATTGTTTCCTTCATTCCCTGAAGTTTGGAGCTTTGTGTCTGGGCTTCCTGTAACTGCTTCATCATAGCTACCTGTCTTTCCTGGTTTGCCATATCATTATTAATATCCTCAACAAGCGTAACGCCAACCTGAGAATATATTGCTGAGCCTATCCCCAATAGTAAAAATGCTGTGATAACTTTTTTACTCCCTCTTTTAAGTTTAATAATTTCTTTCATATTCTGATTTTATTTTGGTTTCTATTGTTCTAATCATATCCTTAGTTACTTGGAAATCATCATTTAACTCTTTCCATGTATTCCCATCGGTCTGAAAGGCATAGAAAGCAGGCTTACTTAATTCTAATCTTGTTACTGTACTTTCGTTTCCAATTTTCATGAACTGCTCCGAATATTTGTATTTTGTATTTAAATTACTTTGTAGAGAATTTAGCATATACAATTCGTGAGGTTCTAAGGAAAATGTTTTAGCAATTTTTGCATAACCTGATTTTGAGGTTGGCAAGACATACAAAACCTGAGTATTGGCAATAATTCCCTCTGTATAATTATTCTCCGGAAGTTGTCCCATATCTTGAATGATCGTGTAAACTGCTCCATTTTCTTTTCTGATCTTCTGGTATAACACCGCTACGGTCTGTAACACTTCTTCATCGGTGTAAAGGTCTTTGATTGCTTGGGTTTCTGCGAACTCGTCAAAGATCAACACCCCTCTTTTACTCCTGTCTTCAAGTATATTCGTATTGATTGTTTCTTGCAGAATTAATAATATCAGCGTTACTAAAAAAGGGTCTTTTTTGATCTCTGTTAATTCAAAAACAACGAATTGAGTATCTCTAATAATTTTTGCAGTCTCTTCACTGTCCTTAAAAACATTTTCATATTTTCCGCCCCCTATAAATTCACTGCATATATGTTTGAAACTTTTTATATCAAAATATTCTTTTTCAATTTCCAGATCACTTAAAAGGTTCTCTCCGCCAGTAACCACATAATTATAAAAGTCTGGGTAGCTATGCCCGAATTTTCTGTCTTTATAATACTGCATCAGGATTTTATTAATAGATACCCCGATATGTGCATTGGTGAAATTTTCTTTTACTCTCCATGTTTTTAATACAATAGACTGAAGCAATGATAATTTTTCGTTTGTTAATCCTTTATCTGTCAACAAAAAAGGGTTTATCCCCAATGGCTGTTCCGATGAATAGCTGATATGCTTAGAAATAGCAGGATATAAATTGGTAATAAATTCAAATGACTTTCCAAATTCTACAACTACCGCATTAATATTCTGAGATAAAAACTGCATCAGGATATTAAGCGTTAATACTGATTTCCCCCCTCCTGTCTGCGATACTACAATACCATTTCTTGCTGAAATTCTTTTTTTCTTTTCATCCCAAATATCCTTTCTTAATGGAAGCTGTGAAATTCTATCATTAAAAAATACCCCTTCTTCATCATTTCTTGGAACTGTTGTATTGGTAAATAAGCATAGAGCTTGTTTTAAATGAGTGATCCAAAAGTTATCCTTATGCATGGAAGTTTCACGCCCTATAACTGAACCTAAAAAAATATCCTTAAATACTTCTTTCTCCGGTTTATAAAAATTAATAGAGTTGGACTGTAAAAGGTTTCTAACTCTGTTACGTGCGATCTCAAATTGTTCTTTGTCTTTATCCAGAAGTAATAAATTGTAATGTGCTTTAACCAGAACTTTATCACTCCCTTGTTCTGCAAGGCTTTTTAACAGTTCCTCAAACTGTTCAAACTTTTTATTAATTCTCTCGCTCCCTGATCGCAATTTTCCGTATTCATCCATCACCATTCTCAATTCATTCTCTACGATCTTACTTCCCTGAAAATAAATGATCTGATTAAATACATGATTACAGTGAAGCGTTTCCCCCAACATATCCATCGTTCCCTCCCAGAAAATAAAATCGTCTTTTGAGATTGCATCTTTTTTGATGTTGGCAATCGTATCTCCAAAATATTCGGCTTTATTGAAAGAAAAAATATCTAAATAGTTTTCTCCGATTTTTTTGTCTCTGAAGTCTATATCATAAAATCCTGCTTCTTCAAAACCGTTAACATATCTGTAAATATGGTTTCTTAAATGATCTTCCTGAATAGGGTATATTTTAGTTCTGTAAGCATTTGAGATAATATTTACCGATTTATCTACTGCATCTTTAAACTCCAATAATCTAATTCTATCATCTTTTTCAAGATGTTCATTAAATTTAAAAGGATTAGCCAGATACGCTTTTTCTAACGATTTTAGACCGCTTATAACAAAAGCCAGTACAGAATAATGGAAAATCCCCTCTCTTCCGGTAAAATGTTGTCTTAGTGCTTCATCGAGATATAATTTCCCTTTTACCTGTGTAGTATCAAAATCATGCTTTAAATAAATATCCTGTTTGTGAATATATACATCATTAGGTGTTGTTTTGAAAGCAGAAAAAAAATCATTCAGTCTTAAATCGAATTTATCTTCATCCAAACTGTATTTTTCTGGCTGTTCAAGTATATACACAATGGCAACATTGCCTGATTTCGAAAAAAGGATATTATTTCCAATAATCCGCTTAATACTATAAGCTTCTGCCGTTCCTATTTTCATAGATAATCATTTAAATCTTTATTAGTAATAATTTCAGGTCGTTTTTTTATTTTCTTAAAATCTTTTTCTATGGAAATCCATCTGAAAAAAGAAAAAATCAAAAACATTTCAATGAACCAGAAAGCAAGAATCAAAAAGCCAATTGCAATTTTTTTTGCAAAGAAAAATAATACCATTCCGCATACCAATAATAGAGAAGCGACAATCATACTGGCTACCATTATCATGACATATCTTCCTCTTACTCCAAAAAACATTGGAGTTTCTTTTAAACCTTTTAAACTTTGATCTGAATACATTTTTTTTATATATGTAAATTCATGGCTGCTATAATTCCTATAATTACCCCTAAAATAATTTCAGCTATAAATACATACAGAACCAAAACTCCAACATTTGCAAATCCTTTCATTCTAGTACCTTCATTGTTTTTATCTTCAATTAATTCATAGTTTCTAATAATTCCTGCAATAGTTGCAATTAACAGAAATACGGCAAAGACAGGTAAAATGTAATCGCCTAAAACTTCATTTACTTTATCTTTAACACCTTTAGCATAAGTAAAATTTGACATTAATAGGAAAAGAGATAATCCTAAAAATCTGTTTAATCTGACCATATTTTTTAAATTTGATTAAATGATATTTTGTATAAAAAATGTTATAATTATGACGACTAATGCTATCCATAAAATATTTTTCATTCCTTCTTTTTTTTCCTCACGCCCCTTGACCAAACTACCTAAATTGACTAATACCGTCACTAATAATATGGCTCCTGCTACATAAGGAAAAACAAACTTTAAACTTTGGCTGAAAGTTTGTGCATGTAGAAATGAACAACAGCTAAGAAGAAAAACAAGGTTTATTTTTTTTAGATAATTTTGTCTCATGTTTATTTATTGTTTTGAACAAGGCAAAATTATTTTCTGTTCATCCATACCCTCCTATAAATCGCACTTAAATTGTACTTAAATCGACTAAGGGGTACACTAAGGGTTTATAATAATTTGATAATTAATACTTTGTAAAATAGAATGAGAAAGGCAACGAAAAAGGATATTTCTAGAATAAAGGATATTTTAAGTAAATCTTTTGCGGAAAATAAATCTGCCAATTATGTTTTAAAAAATAAAAATAAACTTCCTGATCTTTTTGATTACTCCATTTCTAAAGGGTTTCTTTTCGGGGATATCTGGATAAATGATGATAATACTGCATGCGCAATACTTATTGATCCTAAAAGAAAAAAAGATTCCTTGCAATCAATCTGGTTAGATATACAACTTGCGGTTGGAGTAATTGGAATTTCCAGAATAAAAAAGGTAATGAAAAAAGAAACTGTTACCAATGATACCCTCCCCAAAAATTTAGATTATATACATCTCTGGTTCTTGGGTGTTGATCCTTCGGTACAGGGCAAGGGCATAGGTGGCAAATTTTTAACAGAACTCATTGAAAAATACAGCTCTTTTAAATCTGCTATGTGTCTGGAAACATCAACATTAAGAAATCTTCCTTTTTACGAAAAAAATGGTTTTGAAGTGTATAGTATAAAGAATTTTGGTTTTGATCTATATTTTTTCAAAAGATCTTTTAAATGAAATAGTTCGCTAAAATAGTTCCGAAAAAAAGAGACCGGCTCCGGAACCGGAACAATTTAACGAATTAAAAAAAATGAAATGCTACACCTGAAGGCAAACTGTTAATTCGTTAAAAGTCGCTGGGCTTCGCGCAATAACGCAACTTTTAACGAATTAAATTTAAAGATTTAAAGATTCGATTTATCAGCTATCATTGTGTTATACAGATCTTTTTTATTTTTTGTTCCTGTTTTTTTATATATTCTTGACATATGTGCTGATACAGTTTTTTCCGATATATTTAAATTTTCGCCTAACTCTGAAAAAGTAATATTCGGGTTTAAAATCAATAGCGATAATATTTCGCTTTCACGTTCTGTAAGTGAAAAATTATCCTTCATCATCGTTGCATGAATAGTTTTTTGATACAAAAAGTACTCTATGGCAATGAAGAAAAACCCCAGATTAAAAAATGTCTGCTCAATATCCTGATTATCTCCCAATGTAAACATTATGATTGGAGTAGAAACAACACTTATTATGCCCATGATTCCTGTAAAAACATGATATTTTTCTACAATATTTTCATAGAAAAAATATTTACTAACCTTCTCTTTTAAAATTATTACAATAAGAATAATAATCAAAATTATAGGAAAGATTAAGAAAATTTTGCGTGACAGTGTTAAATCATGTGTTATTGTATACGGCACAATAAATCCAAGTATCAAATCAGCAACCAGTACACAAAATATCTGATTGATAGTAATACGATTTCTAAAATTGATGTTATAATATTTGGAAAGATAGACGAAATAATAAATAATTGTCGTAAAACCCAAAAAATAGGCAATGATATTTTGTGATAAAATATTTATTGGTAAATTTTTATCTGGTAGTAATCCTGAACTTAAATTATTCAACAGAATGCAGATTAATAATAATAAAAAGTCTAAATGAAATTTTTTATACTTTCCCTTATGCAGATTAACTAACACCGGAAACAGCATTATTAAAAAACTACATATATAAAAAAAAGTTAACGGATGTATCTCTGTTCCAAACATTGTATTAATTTTTCATTGTCATTTTAATATCTCCCTGTTAATAGGTTGATATTATCCACTTAATTAGTGAATGCCTAGGCAAAAAATGTTTGCCTTACATCATTTATAATACGTTGATATTCTAATTCTATATCCTCTTTTGAAATATTTCTTATAATCGGCATTTCGATAATCTCCCCTCCGGTATAGGGTTTAAACCTAGTATGAAAAGTTTTTACATTAGCATTTTTAGATTTGCCGACAAATTCACCAGCCTTCAGGCTTCCGAAAAATTCTCCGTCAAACCTTACTTTTTCTCTGACTGAAGTAGTCGTAGACCTTCCCTTTCTTCCGCCCCCTGTTGTTACCGATCTGGTTTTCTCGTCTTTCTTTGAAAACTGTTTTGCATAAATATCAATAGCATAATATCTGCCGTCCATCCGTAAAACTGATTAGCAAGGTTACTTTCAAAGGAAGCTCTATCTTCTTTTCCGTAAAGCTTCTCTATTTTTGAGGGGCTTTGCGTTAACATGACAAATGCTATTAAATATTCTCTTAATTCAGATGGATAGGATTCTAAGTCTGGTATTTTAAAAGTTGTGGCTTCATCTAAAAAGAAAGCGTAAGGAATTTTATTTCCGAACCTGATTTGCTTTGCCAGCGTAACGAACATAAGAACCACTAGAGGACTGATCGTTTCTCTTGCAATAAAATGATTGGAAATTGCTATACACTTAGGGTTTTCAGGGTCTAAAGGGGTATAAACAAAGTCATTCCCGGAAAGAACGTAGCAACTATTCACATTAGATGCAAAGTTTCCTATGATGTCGGAAACGGTAGTTTTAATACTTGATCTTGTTTTCCCTTCAGACGATAAAAAAGCACTTCCCCATCCAACTGCTTTGCTGTCTATTTTTATAAATCTTTCCACTGTATCATCGTCATTTTGTATTATAAAATTGGAGATGTGGGGTAATGAACAATAATCTGGAAAATGCTTAAAAAACACCCATGCTACGGCTTTAAAAACACCCATCGCCATAGAATACCATTGATCTTTTTTATAATCTTTTTTTACCTGACTGGCAAAAAATATTTCTGCAAACTCCGGTACAAGCTGTTCGTCTTTGATTGCAGACGGATGAAATATATTTGTCCTGTAACTTTTTCTGGGATCATAAAAATCTATATTATATATTGGAAAAGGGAAATTTAAGTCCTCTTTTAATTTCATTGCTGTTTTAGTATAATCGCTTTCTTTAGCATCATAAATAAAAAATCCAAATTCATTTCTCATATACTCTTTTAGTAATGGTTTTCCTACACTTGATGTTTTCCCTGCTTCTGCTCCCCCATATACTAAAAATCCGTTAAAAGGGTTTTCATACCGAACTTTCCCTTTCTGGTGTTCCAGTTCAATATAAACACTCTTTTTTGATTCTTCTTTTTTGGGTTTTCCTGAAAGCAGTTTTATAATTAATACTAAAGTAAAAACAGGCATTGCTATATATCCGAAAAACTTTAAGTCTATTACATTTTTAATATTTAAAATTTTGAACAGCAAACCGTTTATAACTACCACTATTAAAGCACTTATTAAAAAATCAATAAAATACTTTTTAGTGTATCTCAGCGAAAAAACCACATAATCAATAATAAATAAGAGTATTACAATAAATAATATAATTAACAGTTTCATAATTCCAAACCTCCTTTTGTTATAGCCTGTTTTATTTTCTGAGTGGCAACTGCTTTTGGATTGATCTCATTAATCATCCTTTGCAGTTTCTCAGTAGGGCTAATCTCGTTACTGAACGTTTTTAGCAATGTACTTGGGTCTAACTTTTTAATGTCTCCTGTTAAAGCCAGTTCCGCTACTCCTTTTATTCCGGAAGCATAAACCTTTATCGCTTCAAGGGTATCTACCTTTCCTTCTTTGTTTACAACTTTTCTCAGATCATTCAACCCATTTGAATTTTGATTCCTATTATCTTGGATCATTACGCTAGTTTTGTCTTTATCTGGTCTTTGGTACTGGAATTTTTCATCAAACCTTTCCTGACAACTGATCGCAAAATTCGTCCTATTAAATCCTATTTGTACTTCCCTTCCATCCAGTTTATGATCGTTTTGACCTTTAGAGTTGGCAAGAGGGCTTAACTTCATTTCTTTGCCTTTATCATATCGGGAAACGACTATATGAACGTGACTTTGAAAACCCTCTTTTTGTACGTTCTCTTTTATTACTTTTCCAGAAGGTGTTAATTTATACTGATCTTTTAATTCTTTTATTTGTAATTCTTTTTCTCTACTGCTTGCAGAACCGGATTCTACTTTACGTATTTCTCTGTCAATATCCCTGTTAAAAATTACGTCTTTATCTGTATGTGAATATTTACGTTCATTTTCAATTTTTGCAACATAAACGAGATCATTCCTATCTAATTTCGCGCCATTTTTTTTTGTTCTGTCAAATTCTTTTGCGTATTCCTCCATCACTAAATGAGTATAATCCTTTAACTTATCATTTAATTGTTTCTGTTCTAAGCTTGTTAAATCTTTATGGCTTTTAACAGCTTCAACATCTGGAACAATATCAGAAAGCAAATGTTTAATTTCTTTTTCACTTGGGTCAATGGATAGCATGAAATATTTACTATCATTTTTCTCTAATCCTTTGCTTTGCTTATCAATAATTTCAGTAGCTTCTTCTTTAGTACAATTACTAAAATCAGAAGTAAAAAAAGTTCTTGTTTTATCTTCCAATTGTAAATTAATTTGATCCCTCTGATATTCATATTCTAAAATCTGAGAATTCAAATTTTCTAATTCTTGGTTATAATTTTCTAATTGATTATGTAGATTAATAAATTCATATTCATTATTAGAATTCAATTTTTCTAATTCGTTTTTTATAATTTCAACGGAATTAAGCAGCTCATTTTTCTTTTCATTTATCTCTTGAATAGAACTTAAAATTAGTTGTAAATCTTCTTCAGAATAATTCTCAATATTTTGAGAAGAAAAGGTTATAAAATCTACATTATGGCTTTCAATCTTATTATTTATTTCTTTTAATTTTTCGCTATAATGTAATAGTAAATATTCTTGATTATTAAGATCCTCAATTTCAACATCAGTATTATTTTTAATAGATTTTTGTAGTTCCTTAATACTTTCCTCATATTCCTTTTGTTCAAATAATAATGCTTCTAAAGTTCCTTCATTATTTTTTAAAAATTCTTCCGAAAAATGATCTAATATTTCAACGTCTTCTTTTGCCAAATATTCCATTAACGTAGAAGAACTTCCTTTATTTCCTCCTGCTACATTTGATTTTGGTTTGTGTACTCCTATATACATAATTTTTTTATTTTATCTATAAAATCATTATAATTTGAAGACATAATTTCTACGATTGGAATTGAGCCTTTTTGATTGAATTGTCTATTGTTTTCCAATTCATTTATAAGCGTTAAAATTTCTTTTTTAAGCTCATAATTTTCATTTTTATCAGTTGTACTCAGTTGGGATTTTTCTTCTGTAATTTGTTTTATTTCTGTACTAGGATTTACCGATATTGTAAATTCTTTATCCCGTAACATTTCCAAAATTAAAAGTAAACTTTGATCAGTCCTTTCCAAATAAGGAAGTAATTTTTTTTCCTCAAAAGTTTTAAAAAAAGTTACAAATGTTTCTCGTACTTCAGCAATCTGTTGCGGAATAGGCTTTTTAAAATTTTCTGGGTTAATATCATTATTACTAAAATAAATTAGCATTTGAAAAATAAGATCATCGTGCGTTGGGCTTTTCCTTTTTGCCTTCACTTGATTTAACAGATCAAGGGTTTTCAATTTAAGTCTTGTAGATGTAAAGGATTCAGGATCTTTTATGTTTGCATGCATAGTTTTATAAAATTTTATTATATCTAAATTATTAATTTTCAGCATTATAAAAAAATTAATTTATAAAATTTATAATTTTTAGCATACAAAAAAAATATAACAATCACATTTTCAATATATTAATCGTGGTTTCCCCGATTTCCTCTTGCTATTCCATAACAAAAAATTTTTCAAATTTTCCGTCATGAAAAAACCCGCTTCACAGCGGGCGTTATTTCGTGCGGAATATAGTCGGAAAAAACATTCCTAAAAAAAATTATTCTAAGTACTTTGCTACATCTAAAAGATCCTTACTGAAATCACCTTCTTTTAATTTGATAAATATTTTTTTCGTATTATTATCAATGCTTACATTAAAAATAACACTCAATTCTTTCTCTAATTGTAGATAAGCCTGTTCTACTTTTTTTACCTGTTTTTTTATTTCTTTTACATTTTCATTTTTGAAATCAATATTCCTAAAAGTTTCTTTAATGTAATGAGCTTCTAAAAGAATTTTTTTAATTTTTTCAGTATTATTTTCCATAATTTTTTTTTTCAAATTTAATGAAAAAATAATGACTATTTGGTTTTGATTAAAATTTATTTCAATATTAAAAATGAAATTTTTTACAATATCTTTTCAAAAAATATAGTACATTTTTATAAAAATATAATCCTTCATTTGTGAAGGATTATATAAAATTTATTACTAATGTTCACTTGGTAATAATAAAATATTACTCTCTTTCCAGATCGTTAATTCATCAAAAAAGAAATCTGAGAATTGTATTGTTTGTGTTACTAAAATATTTTCGTTTCCGTCTGTCGCTGTTAGTTTAAATTTTTCATTTTTTATTCTTTTCAATTTCCAGACTTGAAATTCTTCTACTCTAAATTTGAGATAAAATTGATAGCTTAAAATTATATCAATTAACCAATAACATTCTTCTTGATCTGCGATATTTTTGACTCCATCAGTAATACAGAAATTACCTAAAATTTTATAATAATTTTCTGTTGAGTGATGTTCATTATAAAATTCGTTTGCGCTTTGATTGGGGTTCTTTTTCATATAATAAATATTTATTATTTTAATTATTAGAATAATGATAGTTGTTTTCCCTGCTGGAGTTCTAAATAGTATATAAACTCATAAATTGTATTTTCCAAAACATTCATTTCTTTTATGGAATAAGTTGCATTAGCATAATAAATTTCTTTGCCTTCTTCTACATATACTAAACAATCACATAAAATTTCGTCCTTAAATATTCCAACATTTCTAATTATCATAATGGTTTCTGTGGCTTTATGTATAGCTATTTTTCCCTGTAGCTTTTGTTTTATATTTTCTAGCATAATTTTTATTTTTTTATACTTTATATTCTTTCCCATGAAAGAACTTTCAATGTAAAGTATGTTCGTATTTTATGATGTGACCATTGCCAACCTTTAGCATAATCACTACTTAGTATTCTCCTTATTTTATGTATTTCAATGCTTCCATCTATTCTTTGGCATCTAGCCAATACGACAGCATTTATAGGGGGTAATTTCTTTTTTAGAATTGTTGTCATAATATTTTTTTTGATTAAATTGATTATTTAGTACATTTAATAATAAAGTTTAAAATTGTTTATATGCTTTGGTTTCGAGGAAACCTTGACTTTTTCTTTAGTGGTGGGTATCTGATTAAATAGCATAATTTAGTTTGGATTTTGGGGTTTGATTTTTCCGTTGATTTCAAAGAACTCTGTTTATTTGCTTCGTTTAACTGAGGTATCGACTTTTCTATGCCAATTGACCAAGAAAAATTTTATTCGTAAAATTGGGGTGACCTGTCACTGGCTCTCGGAATAATTTTTTTGTGGTGGGTTTGATTTTGAAAAAATCGGATTCCCAAAAAAATTATAAGCCAAGAATTTTAGGAATTAAATATTTCAAATTTGCATTAGAAAATCGGTAAACCTCAAAAACGTAAGCAGAGAAATAGCAAGTTCTTATCAATGGTAAAAGGGAAAGTAAAAATCCTTAACTAAAGCTATTTAATCAGATACCACCACATATAAATTTAATGCCACTCAGTCGTTCAAAAAACTTAATTTAGAAATGGAATTGTAGGGCGAAATTGTGTTTTTTGCCGACTATAAATAGTTCGTTAAAATTGTTCCGGAAGAAACAGACCAGCTCCGGAACCGGAACTATTTAACGAACTAAAAAAAGAAAATCCAAAACTCAAAAGAATGGAGTGAGTTCGTTAAAAGTAGCAGAGCTTCGCTCGGCCATCTAACTTTTAACGAATTAAAATTGCTGCTGCAGAAGATCCTGGATTTTATTTTAGCGAACTAAAATTGAAAAGTAAATAAAAACCAGATCAGAAATAATCAATCCGCAATCAAGTAAAACACATTGTTGGAGGAAAGGTTCTGCAAGAATATTTTTTTTTAAGCTCCTTATGAGTTTATACTAGACTTGCTAAACTCTTTTGAAAATAATTTTTATAGTCGGAAAAAACATACTCAATTTTCAAGAATTATTCGGTCATTTTAAGGACTGAACACCACCTTTAAGTTAATTTTTGCTATTACAAATGATGTTATCAAGATTCTTTTAAGCTTTTACTTTTATTATTTGCTTTATATCGGTTGTATATCGAGGAGATAGATTTTTCTGATTCATTTTCCAAGTTCGTTGAATATCCATTGATGCTAATTTGATTTTATCCGCCCCTAATTTTTTATTCATTATATCAATCACATACATAAGAGGTTTATGTTTGTCATGATAATCAATGTCAAATAAGCTGGTTATTCTTTCTGTATCGGGAACAAATTCTGTTAGCATTACCCCCGCCTTTTTATATTGGAAAAATGGCTGATAAATTTTTTCGAGTGCTTTTGTTGCCACAGTAGATAATTCAATTGCAGAACTCGATGGATTAGCTAATCCAACCGTTATTGAGTTACTATATTGCTTTAAATCTAATTTAAATCGATCAGTAGTAATATATACCGTAACATAGTTACAACAAGAGTTTTGTTTCCGGAGTTTTTCAGAGCATTTAAAGGCGAATGTAGAGATTCTTTCTTTGAGAACTTCTAAATCATCAGTTCTTCTATCAAAGGTTCTGCTTGTCCCGATACCTTTTTTGGACTTAACCTCAGTAAGATCATATTGAGGAATACCTCTTAATTCTTTATGCATTCTTAGTCCGTAAATTCCCATTTCTTTATGTACATATGCTTCAGGTAATTGTACGAAATCCCAAGCTTTTTTAACTCCAATTCTTGAAAATCGTTCTGCATATCTTCTGCCAACTCCCCAAACGTCCTCCAAAGGAAGCCATTTTAATGCTTTTTCTATCTTATTTTGAGAATCAATTACATATGTATGACCTAATTCTTTAGAGTGTTTTTTTACAATTTTATTGGCAACTTTCGCCAATGTTTTAGTAGGAGCAAGACCAATACTGCAAGGAATATCCAAACCTGTAAAAACACTATTTCTAAGGTCATTACACTGATCTTTCAAGTTTAAATAATCATAGCCGTGAAAATCAAGAAAAGATTCATCCACTTTATCAAAAGCTTTCGATAAAATTGATTATCAAAAGAAAATTATTATTACAAGTTAGAAGCTAAAAACGTTGTAATGTATTGATATTTAGTCGTGCTTATGATATTAATATTTTGATAAAATATATATGTCGATTCGGTAATTTTTTAGAATTTATAAATACACCAAACATTCAGCAATTATTACAAAGGGATAAATTTTCATCAATATTTTTGATAGTTAAAAAAAAGTTTTCTTTAAATTAAGGATTAAACTTTATTAAGCGTTTTCTGAAATTAAAGATGCCATAAAGAATTAAATAGGTATATTATTAAGATTTGTATTTCTTTAGATGATCTAAGAAACTAATTCTAATCTAACCGTGAATAGGATGTTTGAAACGTGCATTTTTAGGGTTTTATAATGATCAAAGATTGAGTGGAATTTGTGCATTCTTAATGAAGACATCTGAAAATATGGTTAAATTATTTGCTATAAAATGTTATTGAATAAAACAGTAAGCAGGATCATAATCTAACTATTAGAGTTTTTACATGGAAATTATAATTTAAACCAATAGTTTATAATTAAATTGACTTTGCTGAATGTTTGGTGTTTTTTATAATTTTAAATAGGTTTGAACTTAAAAAACCAATAAAATGCAAAGTAAATGGTAGCTAAAAATTTATAAGATTACGATAGCTTATTTTTTAATAAACTTGAATGATTTTGTACTATTTGAAGTGTTTTTTTACAATTTTATTTACAACTTTAGCGAATGTTTAGTTGGAGCTAGCAAGGAATATCCCTATAAATATTACGCAGAAGTGTAATTTAGAAATTATTTCTTTACTAAATGAACTTATATGTATTTTTTAATCTTCAAAATTTCTACTAAATTCAATATATAAATTTATTGGATAAAAGTTCAGATATTTATAAAATAGATTACTGATGAAAATTCTGATAATTGAAGACGAGACCGAATTAGCCAAAAGTGTAGCAGAATATCTTTCTGAAGAAAACTACCTGTGTGAATTTGCGTACACTTTTTATGAGGCAATGTATAAGATAGAGACATTTCAGTATGACTGCATCATCCTTGACATAATGCTTCCTGACGGCAACGGCCTGGAAATCTTGGAAGAACTAAAAAAACAAAATAAACAAGACGGAGTTATTATCGTTTCTGCAAAAAATGCTTTGGATGATAAAATAAAAGGATTGCAGCTTGGAGCAGATGATTATCTTACAAAACCATTTCATTTGTCGGAATTAATGGCGAGAATTTATTCTGTAATCAGACGAAAACAATTTAATAATTCTAATATTATCAGTCAAAATGAATTACAGATTGACCTTCTGGCAAAGACAGTTTCAGTCAATAAAGAAATCATTACATTGACAAAAAAAGAATTTGATCTGTTGATTTATTTTGTAGGTAATAAAAATAAAGTCATTTCAAAAAGTACTTTGGCAGAACACCTTTCCGGAGATTTTGCAGATATGTTAGACAATCATGATTTTGTTTATGCGCACGTAAAAAATTTAAAAAAAAAACTACATGACGCCGGTTGTGACAAGTATCTAAAAACAGTTTATGGGACGGGTTATAAGTGGGAAAATTCTTAATTTGCATCCGATTTGAAACCACTTTTAAACAAAGCAACAAAACCTTTCATCATTTATGTCCTGATTATTTTGGTCATAAGTATTCCCATTTATTATCTTATTGTAGATGCTATTTGGAAAAATGAGCTGGATGAGCACAATAAAATTGTTGCGGAAAAAACAATGGTTCAAATCAACAGTTTGAAGTTATCCGATGAAAAACTTGATGAAACGATAAAGTTGTGGAACAAAGTACAACCTGCCACAAATATCAAAAAGGCAGAAATGGATGATCCTCTCCAAGACAGTGTTTATATCATCGAAAAACCTCATGACTTTCTTCATTTTGAAGAGGTTGACAGATTTCAATGCTTGTCAAAGATCATCTATCTTAACAGAAAGCCTTATCGCTTTAGTATAGAAACCAATATCGAAGAATCTCAAGAAACGATCTTTTTCATCTCAGGAACCACGGTTATACTTTTTATCCTGATTGTCGGCGGATTATTGATTTTGAACAGATGGCTCTCCAAATCGGTGTGGACACCTTTCCATGCAACTTTGGATAAATTGAAAACCTTCAATCTCAATAATCAGACAAAAATCGAATTGCCGCCAACAGACGTTACCGAATTTGATGAACTGAACCAGTCATTGAACAGGTTAATAGAACATAATCTGTCGGTTTTCATAACTCAGAAAGAGTTTACAGAAAATGCTTCCCATGAACTTCAAACACCTCTGGCAATTCTAAAAAATAAGCTCGACATTCTTATGCAGGATGATGATTTAACAGAAAAACAGTATCATATTGTGGAGGAAATGAATCGGGCTTTGTCGAGAAGTTCCAGAATCAATAAGAACCTTTTATTGCTGGCAAAGATTGAAAACAACCAGTTTGAGAATTCCAAAATAAATTTTGATGAATTATTGAATCAAAGTATGGAAATCCTGCAGGAACACTTTGAACAAAAAAACCTCACTATTCGAAGTGAAATTTCATCTGAGATTAAAGTCAATGGTAATATCGGATTAACAGAAGTACTGATTAATAATTTGATTTTAAATGCTATTCGACATACTCCCGCTTATGGTTCAATCGGAATTAAACTAATGCAATCTCTTTTTGAAGTATCTAATTCGGGAACAGAGAAATTGAATACGGATTTGCTATTCAAAAGGTTTTCAGGATTCTCAAAAGAAAACAAAGGGAGTGGACTTGGATTAGCTATTGTAAAAGAAATATGTAAATCTCAGAACTGGAGTATTGAGTACAGGTTTGAAAACCACAACCACATTTTTTCTGTTAAACTATAAATTCGGAATTTCCTCAAAATTGAATTTAGCTTTACCCATTTACAAACAGGTAACAATAATGATTAATACAATTTTAAAAGATTATCGACAGGATATTTTCTGTAAATTTTCAGCATTAGGCTAATAGTCTTTCTCAAAGAGCCTATAAAATAAATTGCTTGGCTCATCAAACTTATTATTCGTGCATGATCAAACTGTCAACTAAAGATTCAAAATAAAAGATGAAAGTGAAATTACTTTCTTCAAAATATCTTCAAAATCAGATTGCATCTTTGTTAAGTAAAATTTATGGTGTAACCTTTTTGTTGATAAAAATGTTTATTGAAATTATTTTATTGTTCTTCGGAACCATTTTCGCATTTTGGCTGAGCGCCATTTGCGGCGGTGGTGCAAGCCTCATTTTGATTCCGATTCTTAATCTTTTATTACCAGCTTCTGTAGTTCCATTTTCTCTTACAATCGGAACATTTACAAGTTCTGTATCACGAATTGCAGTTTTCAAAAAACACATCAACTGGAAGATTTTCTTTTGGTTCGTTCCGTTTTCGATTCCTGCAGTTTTGATTGGTGCTTATCTCATTAAATATATCAACCCCAATTATCTGCAGTTGATTGTGGCTTTTTTTCTGGTTTCCAATGTTCCACAGCTTTTCAAAAAAGTTAAGGACAATGAAAAAGATGACAACACTTCTCCTACATATGTCTTGGCAATTATTGGTTTTCTTGCAGGGTTTGTTTCCGGAATTACAGGCGCCATAGGGCTTTTGTTTAATCGTTTTTATTTGCAGTTTGGATTGAAAAAAGAAGAAATTGTAGCTACCAGAGCAGCCAATGAAGTTTTTCTTCATCTAATTAAATTGATAATTTATATTTCGCTAGGACTCTATTCCAATCTTGCATTATGGCTGGGAATAGCCGTTGCGGTGGCAACCATTATTTCATCTTATACTTTTAAATATATTCTTCCTCTTCTTAGTGAAAATATCTTCAGAAAAGTCGGTTACGGAGCAATGGTAGTTTCAGGAATAATTTTATTAATAGGAACTTCTGACAAAATCATCCAACAAAATAAATTGGGCGTTACGATTGCAAAAAGCGAATCCATTATTTCGTGGCGGTCAACAGATTTTATAATTGAATTCGCCTTTGATGAGGGATTGGAAATTGAAAGACCAATTCATCCGGAAGAATTGCCGGCTCATCTTAAAACCAAATATGCTTCGCTGAAAAATCATTTTGATATCATTCATCTTGAAAAAGTTTTTACGTTTAGAAACGAACCTTCCTATGAATTCTACTGTTACAAAAACAATCAGCTTACAAAATTTGAAAGTTAGATTTTAATCCAGAAATTTTTCAATAAAATATTATTCTCTGGTTTAAATACTTAGTAATTATATGTTATACCCATATATTTATTATATAAGAGTGCGGCGTTTAAGTTCCTTGAATCGCTCCATTCAAATACTCATCACTGATGTCTTTTTCTTTTTTAAAATCTTTACCAAATTTATAACTGAAACTAACCCCGAACGAACGAAGTGGCAAATACCGCACAGAATATGAACTGTAATCATATGTTTTAACAGTTGTTGCCTGTTTAATATATTGGTTAAAAGGATTAGTAGTTGTAATTCCAATACTTGCTTTTTTGTTCCAAAACTGTTTTCTTGCAGCAATGTTATAAGTAATTGACTGAGGATTTTTACCCTGAATATTTTTTGCAGGCGAGTTGTAATTTCCGAATATTTCTACTATAAAATCCTTTGGAAACTGATAAGTAAAGTTCAAGTTTAAACGATATCGAATACCCATATCTACGTTTCCAAAATAATCACTTACAATAAATCGGTGAAAAACCATCATATTTCCTCGTAAATTTAATTTACTATTAAAAAAAGAAACAGAACCTGATAACATACCTCCGGAATTATACTCTTTTCCAATATTTTCTCTTAAAGTGACTGAAACATTAGTGTAATCTGTTCCGTTAACATTAAATGTTGGGTAAAAAGTCGTGATTTGCTTGAGATCCTGACTGTTGATTTTTTCTGTAAGGGTAATTGAAACATTAGCACCTTTTTCATAATTTTTGCTGTAGCCTAACTCCATATTATCCCCTATCTCTGGCTTTAATGCAGGATTTCCTGTTGTGATATTATGAGGATCGCTGAAATTTAAAAATGGATTTAATTCAGAATATTCAGGTCTTTCAACTCTTCTCGTATAAGCAAGTTTTATTGTTTCCGCACTA
This sequence comes from Chryseobacterium sp. MMO-72, assembly GCF_037146035.1. Lineage (NCBI taxonomy): Bacteria > Pseudomonadati > Bacteroidota > Flavobacteriia > Flavobacteriales > Weeksellaceae > Chryseobacterium > Chryseobacterium sp. MMO-72. Next base: position 41,649 of record NZ_JBBCWG010000019.1, on the reverse strand, counting down.
TCAAATTTATGGGATAAAATGAATGACGGTACAAGCAGACTGTATGAGGGAATATTGGTATTATGATAATCGATTTTCACTGTTGTGTATTCGTAACGTACTCCAGTTCTTACGTCCAGCCAATTGAATAATTTTAATGATGAAGAAAGATATGCTGCATAAATTCCGATATCATATTTCAAGTGATAGGACTGATTGAGATCCGATTCATATTGCCCTGACGAAGTGTTTAAAATATTCACATCAGTGTTATTTATAATATGCTGAAATATTGCTTTTGCACCCATTTCCAATGTAAGATTATCTTTTATTGGCTGTGCATAATCTAACGATATATTATGGCTAACATCCGTTCCTGGATTGCTACCTGAAATGCCATCATAAGGAGATAAAGATCCTGCCAAATTCTGAGTTTGCAAATAATTACTTTTAGGAGAACCGTAGCTCATCACATAATCTGCCGTCAACTCCTTTCCTTCTTTCAGAAATGTTTTTCTGTAGCTTATATTTCCATCAATGGAGTTCACTGAAGAACGACTATATGAATTTCTGTAACCAATTGATGATTGTTCTGTTGAATTAAAAAAATCAGTAATATACTGTTCCTGATTAATCAAACCGACACTTTTGTTTGCAAAATCGTTGTAAGAAATGGAACCGGACAAAGTATTCGTTTTATTAATCGACCAGTCAAATCCTAATCCCGTACGATAACCGTGTCTCTCAAAATAGCTTAAAGCATTTTGCAATAATCGGGTTTGAGTTTGTGAGGAAGAATCGCGCGAAATTCTGTTTTGAGACGATGGTGTTCTTGATTTCAATTGAGCATTTCCGCTGAAAAAAGCATTCAGACTGAAGTGGTTGTTTCTGAAATTCAGATTTAATGAGCCAGTTTCAAAACGTGTTCCGGCGGAAGTATTAATCAACCCATTGATCCCTTTAACTTTATTTTCATTAAGGATAATATTGATGATTCCACCCGTTCCCTGTGCATCGTATCTTGCTCCGGGAGTGGTCACTGCTTCGATACTTTTGATCTGGCTTGCAGGAATTGAAGCAAGTGCATCGGCTAGGCTGTTTCCAAATACGCCGGAAGGTTTTCCGTTGATCAGGAATCTCACATTAGGATTACCCTGTAATTCTATATTTCCGTCTGCATCTACCGTCACTTGTGGCACTTTCCTCAAAACCTCGATCGCTGAACCATTCTGAGATGTGATGTCGTTGGCAACATTGTAAATAATTTTATCAACTTTATTTTCGACAATCGGTTTTTTTCCGTTGATAACAACTTCCTGAATAGTCTTAACCCGATTGATTTTTAAAGAATCAGCTTCTTTTCCGGCTACGGCTTGTGCATTAATTGTTATTGTAAATAGTAATACTAAAAGAATTGATAATTGTTTCACAGTAGACTTTATTATACGGCAAAAATTCAGCTAAATTCTGTAAACATTCTGAATTTTGACTGATATTAAAGAGATTTAATACTATTTCAGAGCAAATAAAATAGTTCCGCCGATAATAAGCAAAGCTCCTATCGCTGTTTTAAACGTCAACGTTTCTTTGAAAAATAGTATGGAAAGGATAATGGCGATGGCTACGCTCAATTTATCTACAGCCGCTACTTGCGAAACTTTTCCTATCTGTAAAGCCTTAAAATAAAATAACCACGATAATCCTGTTGCAACACCGGAAAGGGTAAGAAAAATAAGATTAAATTTCGACAATGAACTAATATCTTTTGCTTCACCTTTTATAAATACGATACTCCAAACCAATACCAGAATGATAACAGTTCTGATTCCTGTTGCCAAATTGGAATTAACATTAGACACTCCCATTTTTGCAAAAATAGCCGTAAGTGCTGCAAATAATGCCGATAACAAAGCATAGTAGAACCACATAGATACGTGATTAAAAATTTTTCACCAAACCTATTCCGATGATCTTATTCTGATAAAAAGGCATTACCATTGCACTGGAATTTTTATTTTTGTCGCTCAAAAAATTATTTATTTTGGGATAGAGCCAATAAGCTAATTCAGTTGACAGAATCCCGAAACCGGCACCTCCAACAACATCTCCAACCCAATGTTTGTCATTCAGCATTCTATAAATACCTGTAAACACTGCAAATGAATAGCCGGAAACTCCCAACCAAAAATTAGTATCCTGATATTCTCGAAACATAAATTGAGCAGATGCAAACGCAATCGCCGTATGCCCTGATGGAAATGACAAATTATTGGATTGGTCAGGTCTTTCCTCTTTTACCATATGCTTTAACGGAATTACCAATGCAGAAGTAATCAACATCGAGGTTCCGTATATAGTACTTCGGTCCCGCAGATTATGCTTTCCTTTCATTCCTAATGCATTTAATCCATAAACCAATGCGGCAGGAGCAAATTGTGTATAGTTATCCAGTTTAATATGATCTGGTCTGTGCTCATTAATTTCGTCTCGCGTCGAAAAATTCAATTGCTTTATACCTTTTACTGACAAACTTGCGATCCCGTAACCGATAAACGCAGTAGGGACAATCAAGCTTTGAAATTTTAAATTGTTTAGCTCAACATCCATATTGCCAATGCTGTCAATTTTTGGCTGCTGTGCCAGAATAGGACCGTTATTTTGCGCAACAACTTTTACGAATACAGAAGTTAGCAGAAAAATGCTAAAAACTGATTTAGGAATAAATTTTAACATCTTAATTTTCTTAATTCCGATTTAAATTATTTATGACAAATGTTTCGGACATTGATTTCTTTTAATTGGGCAAGAACCTTCTGACCAAATTCTGTGTAATAGGAATGACCAGCGAGAAATCTGCAATTCATAGTGTGCCAATCTTCGTCACTGTATGACGTTTTCAGGAATGTTTCAAATTCCTGTCTTAATGCTTTTTCATACTTTTGGTAATTGGTTCTTGTTAGGTGATAGAGATCAGCATCACAAAGAACCTTTTCAACTAATGAAGATGGTCTTGGAGGATATTTGGTGGATTCTATACAGCATAAAACAGATTCTTTGAAGTTTTTATTACAACCGAAGAATTCCAAAAAATCGTTAGCGATTTTCTTGCTTTCATCCTCGTGACCGATATAAGTATTGGCATAGCCACAATCGTGAAACCAAGCAGCAACCTCCAGCACCAACATTTCATCTTCCGAAAGAACACAATGTGAACCTATTTCTTTTGCCGCAGCAACGACTTCATATGTATGATTGATGTTATGAAAAATAAGTTCATCTGAAAGATTTTCAGAAAGAAATAATGTCACATAAGAGCTTACGGCTTCCAATAAACTATTCATTAATGATGTATAATTTAAAACTTGTATAGTTATCAAATAATCATTTGATTTTATCCATTACAAGTACTTTATACAATGATGAGTAATAATTTTGAAGAAATTTTGAATTTTAAAATTATACCGACTCATTTAAAAAAAGAAAGCCACTCATACAAGTAGCTTTTATAATTCTTTTTATTTTCTATCAGATCCTAATCTTTTACCAGTTTTACAAAGTTACCTTTGGTATCAAACAAAATGTCGCCGCTTTTGACTTCTGCTTCGTACATTACAGAACCATCTGCCTTGATAATTTTAGAAGTTTCTTTTATTTTGCCCAATTGTTTTTTTTCCACATAAGATGAAGCTCCTACCGGAAGTTTGCTTACTTTAATCTCTATTTCCTTTTCTTCCCAAACGCCCTGTGCATTATAAAGAACACTCATTTCCTCTCCTTTATACTTGAATCCTGCTTCATATTTGCCATCTTCTTTTTCCCATTTTGCTTTTGTATTGGGAAAGGCTTTCATAAAGGCTTTTTCTACAACTGCAGGGACTTCAGTTTTTATTTTTTCCTGAGAATACACCAAAGTGTATAGGCATATTAATAACATTACTAACAATGACTTTTTCATTTTTTCTGATTTAAATTAATATGGTAAAATTGGAACATAATTTTGTAGAAATGTTGAATTTTTAATGAACTCAAAAAAAACAGTAAAATGCAAAGTAAATGGTAGCTAAAAATTTATAAGATTACGATAGCTTATTTTTTAATAAACTTGAATGATTTTGTACTATTTGAAGCTGACTTCACTGTCAAAATATAGGTTCCTGAATTGTATTTTTCAACATTGATTTTTCCTGAGGTTACTATTCCTGTTTCTAGATTTCTACCTGAGAAATCCGTTATCGAATATTGATAATTATTTGAATCTTTGCCTGTTGAGATGTAAATGTAATCTGAAGCTGGATTCGGGTAAATACTTATATCGCCAGTTACGTATGACAAATCATTTATATTTAAATTAGAAGAACTTGTTGCCAGCCATATAGTCGCATTTAATAGTAACGGCTTATGATTTCCATTGGCATCACCTGTATAGCCATTATACAAAGTATCACCAGGATCACCTGTCCCATCGTCCGGAACGGAACTGTCTCCCAAAGCACAAACTTTTCCAAGTCCATAAGTAGCCGTTGCAAATAAAACATTGGTAGTACCTGTTGTCGAAGAGCCTGTTTTAAATATTAATCCTTTTACAGATGGGTTAGCTGCCTTATTTAGTGTCATTGTCGTCCCATTACTAAACTGGATTTGTGCTGGTGTACCTGCAGAACCGTGTAGAATAGGGTCTGTTGGAAGATTTGCAATATTGGTACTCGTTTGTGAGATGTTCTGTAAATCAAAAGTGATCCCGAAAGGGTTAGTCTGTATTGTATTATTGCTCAGGATATCATTCCAAATTCCAGGAGAATCCCAGCCATCCCCATTCCGATCGCTTACATCGTGATCACTGATCATAAATAATCCACCGCCGTTGTTTACAAAATTAATCAAAGCATTAGCTTCACTTGTTGTAAACTTTAGATTAGGCTCATCAATAATATAAACTTTATAATTGGATAAATCCTGTACATTTGTAGGGTCTCCATAAGTAATTATGGCATTGTAAGGGAGCGTTTCTACAATATATCCTCTTTTTACCAAATCTACTGCCCACGCACTCAAAGCACCGGTCCAATAAGTTTCGGACGTACTTGCCGTGATACCACTTTGTGCCGGAGTGGGAGTTTTTTGGGGATTGGAATCCGATCCGCCAACAGTGACAGTTCCATTGGAATTTGCTTTAAGATTATGTAAATCGGCATCTATGACCCAATCTCCGTTTCCAGCCATTTCAGCTTTAGTGGCATCGAATAAAATTTTGATTTGGGCTTTTGAAAAAGTAATTGCAACTAATAAAATGACCAGAGTAATTATTCTTTTCATTAAACGGTAAATAAAGGTTAAAATGTATCAATTTGCGAACAAGCAATATTACATCTCAATTTTGTAGAAATTCTGAATTCTCATCTTATAATCTAACAATACCAATTATACAATTTAAATTAATCTAAAATAACTCTGTAATTTCTCACTTTTTGATTAAAATGCATATAATAAATCGTTTTTTGAGATTCTATATTATTGAAAAACTTTTAAATAAAGCGTATTCTATCGGCGGTAATTAACTTATTGAATTTTGAATTTCGAATCTTTAAATGCATTTAATAATTCTGTTAGTTCAGATGTCTCGTTTAAATATATTATACAAAAACTCGCATTGTAGCCATTTATTATTCCATTGTAAATTATATAATTTTGTGAAACATTATTTCCTAGATCAACTTTTATAAAAGTTTTGTAAAAAGAAGTTTTTCCGATTTCATCTTTAGTTATATTCTTTGTAAATTTTGCGTCTGCATTGGTCTTTTTAATCGATTCAATTAGTTCATCAGTATTTTTATTTACAGTTGCAACCTGAACCAACTTATCTACTGTTTTATTTCTATCAGAAAACAACATAAAAAAGGTGTTATTTTTAGCTTGAAATTTTATATCTTCAGTTTTTTCAGTTTTCGGGTTTTCAGTTTTGTTTTGGCTTTTATCTTTTGTTTCCACATATTGAATCGCTTTTTTATTTTGATTCATATCGTTAAAACTATTTGGCATATTAATAGACCAGCCAAGTTTTTCGACTTCCACTAATTTTCCGCTTTGAGCTTTAAAAAAGCACACTGTAAAAAATGAAAGCATAATTATAATAGTTTTTATTTTCATCGTTTATGAGATTTTACCTTTTAAAGCCAAACGTTCTGCTATTTTATCTAGTATTGAAAATACAGAAAAAAACTTATGTAGATTGAGCTATTCACAATAGAATTTATAATAATTTTTGTAAAGCTAAAAACACTCATAATTTCAATTAAAAATAATTTCATTTTCTATGTAATTACAAATGAAATATGAGCAAAAGCGTATCATATATAGCACATTTAACTAAAAACTGTTAACAGAAAAATTATTTTATTGAAAAATGTAAGTATTTGGATTTTTAAACCCTCTGTTAAAAGGAGTTTCGTGTCACTGTTGATAACTTCTGAGATTAGAACCATCGCAATTAGTTCTTATCCTTACTAAATATGCATTTAGATACTTAACTTTGTATTAACAATAAACTCGAGGCGAGACTCGAGTTTATTAAAAACAAATGGACTTAGATTCCGTCTGTCGTCTTTTAGAAGCTTTAGCTGCTTTTTTGTTAGCGTTGCAACCGTATATCAAAAAAGAGAAAAAGTAGATTGACAGCTTGCCTCCTTCGGGAGGCTTTTGTTTTTGTGTTTTTGTGCTTTTGTGCTTTTGTGTAAACAAAGTTATAAAATTTTGGTATGTAACAAAATTTTAATACATTCTTATTTAGGATAGTAATGTAAAAAGTTATGTTAAAATTTCACCAACCTAACTACTAATCAATGGTTCATCCACTTTTTCTTCTTAATTAAAGTTATCCACATTAAGTCTATTCTCTGACCAAAAAAAGATTGTCGGGTTCATAATCTCAATTAAAAATAAATTTAAAAAATGTCGAAAATCTAAATTTAGATCAGACTGTAAAGTTTGTTGCAGCAATAGCTCCTATTATTAATGCTTTAATAAAAAATCGGAATAGGAGTAGAGACAAAAGAAGAATAAATAGGAAAAGAGAAGGCAGATAACAACCCTTCTTAAAATGTTATTCATAAAAAGGTGCTATATCAAAGAAATATAGGACAATTAATGTCAAAATTAATAGTTGATAATTTAAAAATTCTAATAAAATTTGTAAAAAATAAATCATAGAAAACTTTCAAAGGATGGAAGTTTTGATTAACATAAAATAATTAATATTATGCAACTATTTACAGCGGTTATAATAAGTACCGTAGTCTTATTCTTTTCAGGAATGATCTTAAACAAAAGATTTAAAGGATCTTTCAATTTTAAATTTCTAAAAGGATTCTCAATCTCGATTGAGACAAAAAAGTAAATTAAAAGGAATCGAATGAATATTCGGTTCCTTTCATTTTTTGAGCCCAAACATTTAATAATATTCTATTTGAAGGCTAGTTGGTAATTAAAGTTGATCTCAAATTTTACTTTTTCATCTAAATCATCATATCGCTTTTTTACTTCTGGAAATTTATCTATAATATTTTTTGTCATAACATTAGTCATTAAATAAGAATAGAAAAGCATTAAATATAAATTTTCTTTCATAAAAGGATGATCCATCAAATGCTTTGACTGTTTTAGCTGAATAGCCATAATTCCTTCAGAATGTGCATATACCGAAGCTATAAAATATATTTTTGAAAACATACCTTTAGAATTGAAGTTTGATTCTGACATAATAGTATCCCATGTTTTAAATAGTTTTCCAGATCCATTTTCTAACAAGCTCTTCTGCTGTTTCTCACTAAGTGTCTTAAATATGGGATTATTTGATATACTCTTTTTAAAATTATCAATTGCTACTCTTTCATCACTTAATCTCTCATTATCAGTTTTTTCTGGATCAGAAAAAACTTTGGATCTTAGCATCATTGAAGACATCATCCATGAATCAAAGCGTAATTGATTCTCTTCCGGAATAGATGAATTTAAGTATAAATGTTGATACATAAGCAATGATTCATATTGTGACCTTACGATCGTGATTACAGAGGAAATATCGAGAAATTTAATGTGCGGAGCCCTATTTTTATAATACTTTGATTTTATTGAATGTCCTTCAGATAAATCAAGCAAGCTTAAATTCTGTAGATGAAACTTTAAGATTAATTGTTCAGAATAAATGTCATTTGACTCAAGTTGCACATTTTCTTCAGCTAAAATCTCATGTAAATAAACTAAAAGATCCGTGCTATTAAATAATTTATTTTTAATATTGTCAATATTTTTTGTTGCATATAATGCATAAAGCTCTGTAGCCCATAACGTTTCGTTGCCCATTAATTTTCGATTTTTTAAAATAAGCTGCTTTTTTTAGATCTTTTCTGAGACTGCAATTTGAAAAAAAGTAAGTTTTAATTCTTAATTTTCCTTATGAAAATTTTCTATCAAACCTGCTAAAATATTAATTTCGTCTGTATGATTATCCTTAAAAATAAAAGAGATAAAGTGATTACCATTTTCTTTATCGTTGATAATGAAAGATTTAATTAGCAAACCATCGGGATTTATCTTGTGAAACATTGCACTGAACAAGTTGCTCCTAAACTTTTGAAAAGACTCAATTTCTCTTGTCTTTCTAAAAAATATTTCCTTATTATCACAATAATAATAAAGAATAGTATCAGGCTTATCTATTAAATAATTTTTTACTTCTTGTGCAATGAAGTTGAATGTTTTTGTAGAATTTACTTTTGAATTATTTGTTATAGAAATTAAATCAACTTGTATAACAGGACTTTGGATAGGTAAAGAATCAATATTAAAACGAGAAAACTGTAATGCATATTTATTACCTTCTTCTGTCTCAAAGAAAATTTTAGATTCAAAGTCCAAATGCTATTATATCTTTTTAAACTTCTGATTAGAACTACTTTTTTTTATAGATCTAGTTTTTTCCTCTTTTTCAGTACGAAGTCTCATAAAGATATTAAGAACATCTTTACTAGGATTAGTTATATGTAAGACTTTTGTTGTCATTCGTTTAGCAAAGTTAAACATTATATTATACATATACAATATTAATTCCATGCAACGACAGAACTTGACGTAAAATATATTTCTTTTAGACTATGATATTTTTATTAGAGATCGAAATTTCATTTCCAGTTAATACTTAAAAATTCTTATTAATACCTAAAATGATATGAAGTGGAATAAGCTTCTGTGTAAACAGACTTTCACTAATATTATCTATTGAATATCTTGTAATGCTGTTTGAATTTAAAAGATTATTTCCTTGTAAATAGACGTTGGCATTATACTTTTTACTATTGTAATTAATTTTAATATCCAAAAACTGGGTTGATTTCTGGTCTGTGTTTCCAAATTTATAGTATTCCAGAAATGATTCAATTTTCAATGAAGAATGAATATTAAAATATAGGTTCATAAATGCCTTTTGATCTTTATATTTGTTAGAATTTGTCTCAGAATTAATTTTATTGAAAGCAACCTCATAGCCAAGTTCATAATTTATAAATCCAGTAAAGCCGGATTTAAGTTCTAATCCATTTCTTAAAATAGAAAGTTTCGTCCCGATTAATGGTTGGTAATTAATACTGTTTTCATATTCTGAAAAAGTATAGTTTGATAAAATCCCTATTCTGGATTTAATAAATTTCAAATATTTCCGCAGTTCCAATCCGGAAGATAAAGTTTTGTTATTTTTAACAGTAATAACCTGATTGAATGTATAGCTTGGATTAACAATTAAATTATTGGAAAGATAATTTTCATTTCTTGAATAATTTACATTGAAACTGAGATATTCTGACGTAATCTGCCCTACATTGTAGCTAAATGTAAAATTATAATTTGGTAGAATCGAGAAAGGAATACTACTTTCTTTGAAACTTCTATTTCCCTGATAAATGTAGTTTGAATAAACATCATTGATTGATGTTGTTGAAAATCTCCTTCCGGCATATAAACTAAAATTGCCTGTTTTTCTATTCTGGTAGCCCAAATTAATACTTGGAAATATGTAAAATCCGGTTTCTTTTTTATTGTTCAGATCTGAGTAAACTAATTGATTTAAAAAGATTAATCCTAAACGCCATTTTTTATTTAATTTCTTCAAATATTTCCCCTGTGCAAAAAAATTGTTTTGCTTAAGACTTGTATTATTGATAAATTGGCGATCATCAAAATAAATTTTATTATTATTTAAATCAAATACTGATAAATCGGATAATAAATTATTTGTCCTGAATTCATCTCCTAACTCAATTTCAAGAGACTGATTTTCTGAATATTTATTGAGATAAGAAATTTTAACTCCTCCAAAGTTCATTTTAGAATCGACATTTTGATTGATTCTTCTTGCATTCGGATTATTGATAATTTTTTGAAATACGTCATTATCATCTATGAATTTGTATGGTCGATCCTGAAAAATATATCTTGCAACAGCAACCAGAGCTTTTGACGAATCAATTTTTTTTGTGTACACGAATTTATTTTCGTTGGAGAAAAGTTTATTATCTCCGATTTGATTGTTTAGCTGTTCATTAAAAACAAAGTTATTATTATTGTCTTCAGTTAAATAAGACAATTTATTGTAAAATAGAATGTTTGAATTATTTTTAAATTCTTTAGAAATTTCTAATTTTCCAACTAAATTATTATTATTCTGTTTCCAGTTTTTATCTTCAATATTGGTAAAATTTACTCCTTCATAATTAAATTTGTAGATGCTTTTAATATAATTTCTATTTTCAATATTATTGTAAATTGTTACAAATTTTAATTTCCAGTCATTTTTAAAATTATAGATGTAATTTAAAGATGCCAGTTTATCATTATTGAAATTCGTTCGCTTATCTTCAAATAAGCTGTTTTTTTGATGAAGATTAATTATAGAAAGTGTTCCGATATCAGTCCCGATATTTTCCACTTCGTTTTCTGAGCTTGGAGCAATAAGATATTCTACTCCCTTCATTTCATTAAGTCCCAGATTATTGGCATTAAGAAGAAAATAAACTTTTTGTTTCTTAGTAAAATTCATCACATTGATTTTACCTTGTCTCATTGCTTCTAAATAGCTTGTAGAAGCTAGTAATACACTTCCGAACCATTTTCCCTTAGCATCATCTTTTAACGTAAGATTAAGGGCAATTCTATCTGTATTTTCTACATTTTTAAGAAGCTTATTTTTAGAATAGTTTTGAAGAACCTGAACTTTGTCTAAAGGCTTAGATGGCATATTTTGAGTAAGTGTCTGATAACCTTTCTCAAACAGATCATCATTTTCAATCATCACTCGCTCTACTTCCCTGTTACCAAATTTAATTTTCCCATCGCTTTGCACTGTAATCCCCGGAAGTTTTTTTAGCAATTCTTCGACATTCTTTTCAGTACCGTTTGAGAAAGTTTGGGCATTATATTCTATTGTATCTTTTTTTAGTCTGATCGGGTTAGTGCGTGTAATCACAACTTCTTTTATTTCTTTTAACCTATCGGAGTTTAATTCTATTGATTTCAGATCAATAATTGTATTTTTTTCAATAAGAGAGATAGGAATATTCCGTTTTGCATACCCCGAAGATGTAATCTGCAAATTAAAATTACCGAACTTGTCGGTATTTAATAAAAAGCTTCCGTCTCTATTGCTAAAGACGAAAGCTAAAATATTATCCTGTGAATCCGTAAGAACAACACTGGCGCGTAAAACTGGTTGCTTATTATCTGAAAGTACAAATCCTGTAATCTTCGCTTGTGCGGAGATTTTAAAAATTGATATTAAAAATAATAAACATAAATATTTCATTAATGTTTTTTCGTATCAGGTTGCCATTCAAACGTAGTTTCTAATGACATTTCTCTAATATTAGGAACCTCATATTCAACGCCGGCAGGAAGTGCTGCAATTGCTTTATTCATGTCTTCTTGCAATACTTGATTTTCCAGTTCAACTAATTTTTTAAAAGGCAGAATTGTCTCAGAATTTTTCTTACTAAATATAGTCAAGATTTTATTTGGAAATTCATCATTAGAATTTAAAGAAATCGTCTTTGCAATTCCTCTGATAAAACCATCTTTATCCTGAAATTCCAGTATAACACCGGGTAACCCTTTCAGTTTCCATGGAAAAACTTCTGCATTAAGATCTCTGGTAAACCATACTGAATAATCTCTGCCTCTAAAATTTGTTGTCGCCAAAAATGCTTTATATCCAAGAATCTCTTTAGTCTGATTAGTAATTTTCCAATCTAAATTTATCAACTTTTCAGATGCTAACTTTGGAATTGGTTCCTTTAATTGTCGTGGGTACATATATACCCTCTGATAAAGGTTTTCATTAGTATAATCATAGTCATATACATGATATGGATTCACTGAAGTAAAATCGGTTTCTATTAATTTTTTATAACTTACTGAAGGATCACTCGCAAAAAAATAGTAAGAGTTATTCTGATCGGCAATTACAAATGATTTCAAATTACTCATGTGCGCAAAAGTATAATCGTATTCTACTACTATTTTAGATTGGCTACTAAGATATCCAAAAATAGTAAGCAATAAAAAAATTAAAGACTTCCCCATATGTCTGCTAATGGATGTACTTGGTGAACGTATGTAGTTTTCGTAGAGCCTTCTAATTGACCTTCTCCACATGGAGCTGCGACTCTCGGTCCCGCAACCGAACCAACATAATTACCTTGGCTATCTTCGTATTGAGTTATTGTTTGTGTGTAGCATCCATAAATTTTCTTATTAGGAATTATTTTTTTTACACATGGAGAAGCGTAAGATAGACCAGCAAGACCTAAAACGGTCACTGTTAAAAGAAATTTTTTCATAAATTTTAATTAAGATTTGATTAATTACAGCTTGATGGTGTAGCAGGATCGGAACCAGGATTCCATCCCGGCTCTGTTCTTGTTTCGTAATAAGTAGAAGTTGTTCCTTCTGCTTGTCCTTCTCTACAGTTAACACTATACTTTGGACTAGCTGAAGAATAAAGATACACTCCACATACAGTCTCATGATTGACAATTACCTGCATGTAGCAATTAGCTCTCAATGATTCTTTCTGATCTTCTTTGTGATCTTCGTCATTTTTAATGTCTATTGTATTCGCAAAAACACAAGACGAAGAACCTACGATTAGGCATAAGCCTAAAAAAAGTTTTTTCATAATTATTATTATTTTTAAATTGAGTTTCAAATATAATATCTAATCAATAAAAACAATAAAGAAAAATTATTTTTTTTCTTTTTATTGTGAATTATTTAAAATTAAAGTATTGCAACCTGCCTAAATATCGCACTTTTAAATTTATCTCTTTATAGTGAATAGATATTCTCTTCAATTGGTAGACACAATAATTTTCCTTTTTTTAGAATAATCAAATCATCAAAGTAAAAGTCTGATTGCAAATTTTTGATTTCTACAAATATTATATCATTTTTATTTTTGCCTGTAAGCAAAAATAAATCTTGAGTATACCTAGCAAAATGCCAAATCTCAATTTCGAAATTTAATTTATGATTGCAAATAAGGTCTAAAACAAAGTAACAATTTTCATATAAAGCGATTTCATTAATGCCTTCGGATAAATAATACCCATTATGATATTCGTGGAGTTTTTCAGGTACAGTAAAATAATCGTAAAGAAAGTTGGCTGAAGATCTGTTTTCGAATCTTTTTTTCATGCTAGTTTTATGGTTAAAGTTTTTTAATATTCAACTTCAAAACAAAAAAAGCGTGGAGCTATGTTTACTGTTCCGGAGGTACTGGCATACCTGACAAACAAATAAACATGCCCACGCCGTAGCATGAGCATTGCTTACTCCTTGTTTGTCTATTGAAAAGTGCCAGTTTTCCAGAACAAGAAAGCAAATGCTTTAAATCTTAATTATGTTTAGGATGCGAATTTAGTAAATTTTAAACTTATTGTTAGAAATTCTACTTAACCACTCTCCATCCTTCACCATTTCTACAAGTTTCATGTCTCCAATTTGTTAAACAAATCTTGCATGAATAATAATATTCATCATCCTTACCGCTTATCATTTTGTTTTCTCTTAAATACAACAATACTAAATTATTATGAGCAAGATCATATCTTCCTTTTCCAATAAGACTTCGACAGTTTTTACACAAAATATTATTCTCAGGATCAACAGATTTGTAATTATTATTTACCATATAATATAATTATTTGACAATTTTATTTACTAAAATGTTAAAAATATTTTTAACAATAAAATATTTCAATTTTCTATGGAATCACTTTTGAAATGAAATTTATAATTAGAAAAAATTAATTTTAATCTTAAAGAAAATTATTACGTTTTTAGGATAAATTTAAGATTTTAAGGTATATATTTGCATTAGAAAATGACGCAATTGTTTTGATGAAGCTCTTTTAAAAAATCGAGATATAAAAAAAACAGCTCTCAGGTGCAACTGAGAGCCATATAGGTTTATTTTATTTCAATGAGAAATACAAATACACCACCTTTAGGATGGTAAATTACTTTACCGTTTTTTTTGATCGATTTGGTAAAAACTTTCTTATAAGTTTTTCCATTTCTTTGGACTGTCTCCATTTTATTTTGATTTGGAGATTAAAAAATACCGAACAACTCAGGCTTCGAAACTGAGTTGTTCTGATCCAAACTCAGCATTTCTGCCTCCGATATTATTTCGGTTATCTTTTCAGTACAAATATAATGATATAATCCACCGATTGAAATGGGTTAGAGTAATTTTAGTGCTTGTATATGAAATAATTTTATCGCATATTTGACTCCCAAAAAATAGAAACAAAAATATAATAAACTGTATTTCAAATATTTAAATTTACTTTTTAACACTTGTTAACAGATAATATATGACAGTTTTTGAGAATAGTTTTTAGTAGAATTAATTGAATTTTGATAAAATATTTACAATACGTAATTCAATATAGATATGCTGCCGAAATAATTATATTAACTTTTTAAAATTCTCATAATCCTCTTTTCCCATTACATCCAATATAAAGTCTTCAAGTCCAATATCTCTTTTTTCTCTTACGTAACGAGCAAAAGATAAAATACTCTTACAGTTCTCAAAACCATTCCTTTCCATATCGATTTTAAAGTGACCTTCAAGACCTTGTAACCACTCATCATAATCCTCTTTTGTTGGCTCTACCTCCAAGTTATAATAACGATAAGCTGCATTTCCGTAAGAAAATAGAAGCGAATGATAATCTTTTTGATCATCTGGAAGACTATCTATAAAATTTTGCTGATTTCTGTTCAGCTCTTCTATAGGATGTTTAACATTAATCATTTTGTTATGTAAATTTTATTGTTTTTATAAGTTGGAAGATTATTTTTTCTTCCGTTGCTTTTCATATATTTCTTTATAATTTATTTTCCGCATTACTCCATCTTTTGGAGTGTAAATATCTCCTGTCTGCTTATCTAATAAACCTGAATCCATTCCCAATTGAATAAATTCAAACTTTTCTTTTTTTGTTAATAAAACTCCTGAAAATCCTAAAATAAGAATTATAATAATTCCATATAATAAATATTTCTCCATAACCTATTGCTTAGAAATCATACTGAAATATCTTAATTGTAAAAGGAATTGTAGTTATTTCAATAGATGCTTTCTTCATTATTTTTTTAAACTGAAATATATTAAAATTCAAAAATAATTTTTCCCGGTGAAAGTCTTGCTAAAGATTGCAGATCTGGAGTCGATTTAGCATCTGCATTTCTAATAATAATTGTTGCTCCAGAAACTTGTGCAAGTCTTGCAAAAGATTGTAGATCGGTTGTCGAATAGTTGCTAGCATCAATACTGATTCCTCCACCTAATCTTACCATGGATTTTAAGTCTGTCGTTGATTTTGACATAATATTTTTATTTTGTTTATGAGATGACAAATAATCTTTAATTTAAAGTTTCATCTCCAATTAATCGATCTATTCACACCCAATGTTAGTACTTTTATTCCTTTTTCATATTTAGAAAAAATAACTAAAGTAAGATAATCGTCTCTAATATTTCGAAGACATAGAATTTCTTTTTCTCATCATTTTTTTAGATTTAGTATTAGATTAAAAAATAAAAATAAAGCTACACTAGTAACCATAGTTGATAAGATAACCGCTGAGTAAATAATATCAATATATGTATTTCTCACTTCTATCTGTATTAAAATAAAACTCAAAAGAAACACTATTAAGAATAAAAGAGATGTCATATAGAGTAAATTTTTATTTTTCATCGAATCGTTTTTTGAGATTTAAAATTAACAAAAGAATGTTTTTAATTCACAAATATTCTTTCTAATTTGTCAGAAAATTATATTAGAGCATTTGAAGTTAAAATTAATAACGATTAAAGATAAAGAGCTATTAAAAAAACTCTTTTGTTAACATTCTGTAGATTATCAATATCTTTAAAGTAACAATAATTTATTGAATTATTGACTACAGTAAAGAAGTAAATTAACAAAAAAAGCTGCCTATATTTTCGAAGTTACTGAAAAAGTCACATCCAAACAATGAGGCTGAAATTAATGCTCAAAATAGTCGAAAAAGGCTTTGAGAATCTTTTAAATGAATTTCAAATGTTTTAAATTCAGAATATAACAAACAGAAAGGCTTAAACGTAAAATCCGTTTAAGCCTTTTGATTTTTGGTTAATTTTTCACTGAAGTCATATCTTTCAGAGAGCTTTTTTAAATTTTATAATTATTTTAATTATCTTTCCTTGCTCTATAATAATTTACAATGTTAACTATTACAGAAATTGCAAGTCCTTTTAAAAATGATAAAAGTAATATTTCTTCTATATTACCTTTATTATACTCATTATCATTATAAAAATAAATATCAATAACAAATATAATAATTGTCAGAACCAAAGCTCCTAATAAAATAGTTCCAATCCTCTTTAAATTCATATCTATGACTTATCTTTGATTTTATTGTATTTCCTTAATAGTCGACATTAATTTATCAATTTTTCTTTTTCCATCACCCCAATCGAAAATTTGAGTGGGAAGTTTTGGATGTACTTCTACATTAAATTGAGAATCATTAATAATTTTAATATCCATGATGGATCCCCAAGTATAAAGATTAATTGGAAATTTTACCGTATAATGAGATTCATTTCTGTCATAATTCCAATTAAGCTTTTCTAATGCAATTGGAATTATCTCTTTAATATTTGATTTAGGACTGGTATAATATTCAAAATTTTTCATAATAATATTAAATTTAAATTAGTACTAATGCAATATAGAAAGTTTTCATATAAACCCCAAACAAAATCTTATCTATTTAAAAAATAATAGATAAGTAGAACAGGTTGCCAATCTTAGCGTTCACAGCTTAAGCACCTATTGCTGTTCTTTGAGGAAAAAAGTAATTATATCTCTTAAAAGTAGGTCTTAATAATTTTTTTTTGACACTGATGAAAAATTAATTTCTATTGAAACTCCTCTTTAATTCGGATCACAATATTAAAATGAAAAAAAAATTGTCGTTTGAAAGCTCCCCCCTACCAAAAAAAACAACCGCCATAAAGGCGGTTGTACTTTATAAAACCTGAAGATCTATACCTAACTCTTAATTATAATGCGAGTAAAACAGGTGACCGATTGTAGCGCTTACAGAAGCTCCGGCTGCTCCTACAGCTACTCCCAGAGGACCTCCTAAAATTCCTCCGAAGACTCCGCCTACCCAGTCCTGGACTCCGATGTATCCAACAACCTGTTCTCTTGTCGGAGGTCTTCTCGTCACACTCTCTGTTGTGCTGTCAAGAAGATCAAGATATCCCGAACCTTCCTCAGAAGACCAAAGCTCCACTGAGCTTAGCAGGATAGAAGAAGTATCTTTGTACAACTGCATTTCTTTCTCATCAAGCTTTACTTCTTCGAACCTCTTGTTCAGGAATTCCTTGTAATCAACATTGTCATTTTTCAAAAGGTAATCGATATCCTCTCTTAGAACAGTATCAAACTCTCCGGATATCCTGCCCTTAATCGAATCGACAATTTCAAAAGGACTATTAAAATTCAAGCCCTGAGCAAAAAGATCCGCATTGTCCTTTCCATAAGTATCCACAAAGCCCTGAAGAACGATCTCTTTCTTCTGATCGGCAGTCATCTCTGCAGAAAGCCTAACGTTTTTCATAATACCTCCAATCATCTCGTTGTGAATCTGACCATAATTTTCCATAATCTTTTTTTTTACTTGTTTTTTAATATTAATTTTTACGATTTGTAGTAAATAAGAGCGTAAAGTGCCTAGGATTATCCCCCTTACTTACTGAAACAAAGATAGCCCCACGTGGCGTCAAAACTCGTCGTATTATATTTTATTAAAAAAAAAATGAAAAAAAAATTTGTAAGTCTCCCCGAACGTTGGACAGAATTATACCCTCATTTTGTTTTGTAAAACTATAAAATATTTCATTGCGGTGATGTTGGTGTTGAATGATTTTGTTGGAAAGGAGAAAACTCGGAGATGGAATTCTGTTTAGACGAGTTTTCCTTTTTCAACAAATATTGCATTGGAGAAAGATTCTGTAAACTTTCGTGTGGTCTTTTGTTATTATAATGTTCCACCCATTCCGTGGTAATTTCTCGTACTTCTACTAAATTGTTGAAAATTCTGGCATCCAAAACTTCGGTGCGGTAGCTACGATTGAATCTCTCAATAAAAGCATTCTGTGTAGGTTTTCCAGGTTGAATATATCGGATTTCAATCCTATGCCTGTGGCACCAATTTGTGAAAACACTACTCGTAAACTCTGGACCATTATCAGTTCGAATTGCTTTGGGTTTTCCTCTTTCTTTCACAATCCATTCCAACAAATCCGTCATATGAATCGCTCCGATGGAAAGCCCAATCTCAATCCAAATTGATTCGCGGTTGTAATCATCAATGATATTCAATGTTCTAAATCTTCTCGAATTGAAAAGCGCATCACTCATAAAATCGATACTCCAAACTTCATTGTAGTTTCTTGGAACTTCCAGATTTTTTCGTTCTCTCGAAGCCAATCTTCTCTTGCGTTTCCTTAAAAGATTCAATCCTAATTTTTTGTAAATACGATACACCTTCTTGTGATTACAGGAAAAACCTTGATTCCTCAGACTATGAAATATTTTCTTGAATCCATAGCTAGGATGTTTCTCTGAAAGTTCATTCAGCCAACCAATGAGTTCTGTGTCTTCCTTTCTTTGGGGCTGATAATAATAACTGCTCCTTTCCAAATTAAGAGATTTACACGCCTGCCGGATGTTTATAGGATATTCTGACACAAGGTAATTCACAACTTCTCGTTTCGTAGCAGGCTTTACCACTTTTTTGACAAAACGTCCTTCAATGCTTCATGTTCCAAGCTCAAATTGGCAAACATCTTCTTCAAACGATTGTTCTCAGATTCCAGTTCCTTGATTTTCTGTAGTTCTTTGGTAGAAGTTATCCCACCAAATTTCTTTTTCCAATCGTGCAAGGTTTGGTAGTGGAAACCGTATTTTCGAGACAATTCTTTTGCGGTCTGCCCTGATTCATACTCTTTCAAAATTGCCAAAATTTGGCTGTCTGTAAATTTACTTGTTCTCATATCCTAAAATTAATTGTTTTTTCTCGTTAATCTTAGGGGTATAAATTGTCCAGTTTTTAGGGAGACTTACAAATTGTCGTTTGAAAGCTCCCCCCTACCAAAAAAAACAACCGCCATAAAGGCGGTTGTAACTTTATAAAACCTGAAGATCTATACCTAACTCTTAATTATAATGAGAGTAGAACAGGTGACCGATTGTAGCGCTTACAGAAGCTCCGGCTGCTCCTACAAAAATAATTATACTTATTGAAAGTAACCATAATAATCGATTTTTGAGATAATATTTGCAAAAATCAGTAGCATTGACCATCTATTTTCGGTTTGAATTGACCACCAATATAAAATAAATTGATTTCTGAAAAGTCTCTGTATCATTGAGAAAGTGATGGTCAATTCGAACCGGAATTGCATGGCTACTCAAAATTGAAATTGAATGGTAAATGCTATTGAAACTTATAAATAGAGCTTTACAACACAAGCATAAAACAAAAATTAAAAAAGATTTAATGTTTAGAGCACCTAAATTTTAATTATTTGGAACTATTTTTTATTTCATTTAATTTATTTTCAGCTTCAGTTGCTAATTGTGGTGCACTATAAATATATTCAAGAACTGCTAAAATGAGCGCGTTTATAATAGAAATTTCTTTTTCACTTACCTCGCCAAGTTCGGCATGGGCGCCTATGTTACCAAAATTTTTCAAGCCCATAGAAACACCTACTAACTTATCAGGAATCTCACGTTTGACGGATAAATCATTCAGTTTATCATGTAAAGTTCTTCCGCTAGCATTTCTATCTAAACACACCATTTCCAGCAATCGTCTTGATAAAACAGCATAAGAATTCGGATCCATATTCTTGATTCTATCAGAAGCAATAAAAGCTTTTTCGATATTCTCTGGTAATCCCTTTGGAATATCATTCTTTACTGGAAATATAGAGATATACATTGGTTCGAAATCAGAGTCCCCTTCCCAATAACTATTCCAATTGTAATACACAATATTGTTTTTTTTACAAGCTGGACATTTTAGAATCTCATATATTATTCCATACTCAATATAATGACCATTCTCTGGTTCATTTTCGACTTTTAAGTCCGATACAGAACCTAAAATTGTCATATGCGACATATTACTACAATATCCACAAGATATTATTTCTGATAAGTTGGCTGCCATGGTGCAATTAGTTTTAATGATTAAATTTAATGAAAAAACCTATAACCTAAATTAAAATTTAATAATAATCTAAGATTGTTTTCTTGATCTGTGGTCATTTTAAAAGGTATTTTTTGCATTGTTTTTTTAATATTTTGTGAGTGTAAATTTTAGAAGAAGCCGTCTTAGTTCTGAGACGGCTTCTATTAATAATTTATAAAATGTACCATTTTATAAATCATTCCATTTCTTAAGAATCTCTAATATAACGTGAAGATTATCAACACAAACGTAAAGAATTTGATGCCCTTGCAATACATATGGTAACTGTCGATCAACTGGAATTAAATTGAAAGAATCAAAAATACTGCTTCCTGGCAAATGAGCATCTCCATGTCTTAATTCATATATTCCTACAAAAGGACTTGTTATTATTCTTGCTTCTTCTTGAGGAACTTTCAGGGCAAGGAGATTTTCAATAGTTTTTAATGATCCCCACCTTGTATTTTTGGGCGGAATTATAATTTTTTGTAATCCTTCAGTATTAATGTCATCGATGATTACTCTTGCAATATCTTTTGAAAGAGAAAAAATACCATTATCATCTACTGCTTTAAACCTATTAATTGTTGAAATAATCTCTCTAATTGATTGATGATTCCTAAAAAAATTAATTCCCAATTTTTCGTTAGAAATAAGATTAATGTTGTTTAATACATCTTCTAGAAAATTTTCCGGAGCTAATGTCCGCGGAGCTACTGCTTTTACTTGTGAAGCATAAAGTTCTTTGGAGATACCTCCTTCAGGGGAAATGTTAAATCCAGCCCAGATTTGCTGTTGCCATTCTGGTAGATAGGCAAGATCTTTTGCATAAACTGTTATTAATCCCAAATCGTTTACTCCAAAGTGAATTCCTCCATCAGGGGCACATCCAATACTTCCAGTTTCTGCACTATACCAAGTAAGAAAGCTCCCTCTTT
Organism: Chryseobacterium sp. MMO-72; assembly: GCF_037146035.1. NCBI lineage: Bacteria > Pseudomonadati > Bacteroidota > Flavobacteriia > Flavobacteriales > Weeksellaceae > Chryseobacterium > Chryseobacterium sp. MMO-72. Next base: position 19,858 of record NZ_JBBCWG010000019.1, on the reverse strand, counting down.
TAGATAATAAGACATTTACTAGCTGTGGTCTAAACCAAAGCCATTTTCCTCCTTTTTTTAGTTCTTTTGAGCTTTGTTTTGATCCGTCGGCTTCAACTATATAATTAACTTTATCACTTTCATCATCACCTAATATTATTGGGCTTATTTTTCCTGGCTCAACCCAGTCAAATTTCCAAAGCTCAGAGATACTTTTATAAAGTTTTCTATCAGTAAAAGACTTTTCATAAAAAGTAGCTTCTATATTGTCTTCGGTCGGAAAGCTAGATATATCAGGAATGTCTTCATTTTCATCAACGTCTGTTCTTGCAGCATGTGAAATTGCAATTTTTTGTCCATAAAGAAAGCCTCCTTCATGAATTTCATTCAGATTGTATTCCCATATATCTTTTCCATTTTTTTCTTCTCTAAATTCATCAGTCCACGGTAATTCAGATGGATCCTGATAAATGTATATTCTGCTAAAATATCTGGCAACATATAATCCATAGTCTCTTACATATAAATAATCTTTTAAAAATTGATTTCTTATTTCCAATAATATAGGTTTGCCTGAACTATCTCTTTCTAATCTAGCAACATCTGTGTATCCATATTTAGGACAAACCCAAATATCACCCTCTCTTTTTAAGCCTAATGCAATAACAAGATCTTGGTGAAGATGCCATTCATTTTCATCAGTGTTGTTATCAAAGGATTGGCATAAAACTAGGTTTATACCATCTATATTTTCTCCTTTATACAAGTCACTAGAAATATAAATCTCATCTCTTAAAAGACTTCTTTGATTATTAATTATACCTATATCCATCCATTGAAGTTTTTCTTTTAGCTTTTCCTGATTCATAGGCACCATTAAAGATCCTGCTCCAGTAAACTCTTCAAAGAAATCAGCATATCCAGATTGTGTGGAATTACGAACTTGTTTTTCTGTGCGGAGTGGAACCCAAGAAGAAGTATTCAGTTTACGTTTTCGTAAATCCTGCATTTCGAACCAATCTTTGTTTATTTTCATGTTTTATTTTATATTTTTCTATTGTTTTTTGAATATAAGTTTTCTCTAAAGATAATGTTTTACTATTTCAGCAATATCTTAAAACGACAGTTAGCAATCAGTATTTGCTTACTCTTTTTTCTAAATCTGCAATTGCAGCTTTTAAAACTTGAAAAGAAATCTTTGCAGTTTCTATGTCAGGATCGAACCTACTACTCAATTGTTCGTAAGGATGGATATAATTTCTGAAATCTCGCAGTGAGTGGCTGTATTTTTTCACATCTAAGCCGATAAGATTAATATCGTGAGCGACATTTATAAAACTGCTTAGAGACCATTCGTAAAATGGTAAAACTTTACCGGAATCTTTATTTTTAGGACTCGCATTGCTCATATTAAACTCTTTCATTTTGGAAGTTGCAATACCTAGAAAAATCCCCTCTAAGACACTCCCACACATTATAATTACTGATAGTGCTGCTCCAGTTTTAATATTTTGGTTTATTTCTTTCAATCTTGAGTTTAATATTTTAACCACACCAGAATCCAGATTCAACTTTTCTATTGAGACATTTTCAAACTCTTTATTAAGAAATTCGTCTTTAGTACTAACACGTTGTTCATTTTTTAAATTATTAATTCCCAAAAGTCTATTTGCAATACTAATGCAATTTTCGTAGAGTTGATGCTCAGAATTTTCTACTTCAACATTTTTTAAAGATTGATTTGTTCTCCAACATTCTAATAGTTCTTTTAGAACCAAACCAACGATCTTATCTGATTCTAACTGCCAGAATGCTCTTAACCTTTTTGCTTTTGAATCGCCATATAGTAAATATTTGTCATCGTAAATATTAATCTTAACAAGATTGAAAATGAATTCATGGAAAGTTGAATTTGAAAATTCTAATACGTAGCCGCTGCTCAAGCCAAGAATCTTTTCAAACATTAATTTTTCCGAAGGTTTAATTTCTGCCATTTTTGAATTTTTCCAATTTTTACACAAGCTTTTTGCGAATTTAAATTTTGTTCATATTTAAGCCAAATTTAAATTGACATTCACATTTTTTTCCGCAAAACTTATAATATCCAAAATTAAATTTTTAGTACGCTATCTATTTGCGTATATAATTTATTTTTTAACTGCCATTTTCTTTATTTCTTCATCCGTATGATTATCAAGAATTTTAGTATAACGATAAAACGTTGCTCTAGACAAACCAAGGGGCTTGTAAATCTCCTCTGGAGACTTGGTTCGATCTTTATACAAAGACCGCATAATTATTAACTTAGAAATTGTTTCTTTTGCATATCCCTTTGGTCTTCCTCCAGTTCTACCTCTTGCTCTTGCAGACTGTAATCCAGCATTCGTTCTTTCTCTTATTAATTCGCTTTCATATTCAGCTAATGAAGCCATAAGATTCAAAAATAGTCTTCCGTTAATCGTAGAAGTATCTACACCATCCACAATACCTTTTATAATGATTCCTTTTTCATTTAAGCTTAAAACTATATCGATAATATGTTTTAAACTTCTTCCTAATCTGTCTAATCTCCAAACATAAAGTTCATCACCTTCTCTAAACTGTTCAATCATTTTATCAAGCTCGGGGCGATTCTTTGTTGCCCCCGAAATTTTCTCTTGGTAAATTTTCTCACAACCAGCTTTTTCTAAAGCTTCAATTTGTAAATCTAAATTTTGATCTTTGGTCGAAACCCGGGCATATCCTGTTTTCATAATTTTGTTACATTAAACTCATACTAGGGTTCAAGCCAAAAATGGGACAAAATGTTCACTTTAGAAATACTTCCATAACTAAATAAGCCGATTCTAATTAAAAATCGGCTTAAAATAGTAGTTTTAGCTATACAGATCAATACATCAGCGTAATTCCCGCACCCCATCCCATATCACTATCATAATGGGTACGAATGCCTACATTTTTATTGATAATATATTTTAGTTCTGTCATATATTCCATATCGGTATTTACCATAAAACCTGCCCTCAATCTTTTTGTAATAGGAATGTCCTCACGCATTAAAGAAAGCCGTACAATACCATCATGATAGACTTCTGCTTGAAAATTAACCAACATTGGCAATGTGTACATAAATCCCAAGCTAATGGCTCTACGTGTATCTTTCTCGTTTTTCTGTCCGAATAAATTGGTTTCGTGCTCATCCATACCCATTTTACGATACCTCCAGTCAAAACCGATGAATGGCATAAACCATTGCATTTTACCAATGTATCGTCCTAAGTGAGTTTCTACTTCATAACCGTGCATATCATTATAGCCTAAACGCCATTCTGTACCTAAACTCCATCTTGCATTCTGAAGCATTGCATCACCATCATTTCCATTGGTAGCGAAATCGTTTTGAGCCATAAAGTGTGGCATATTACTCTCTCTCCGCAACATATTATATGATTGTTTTTTGTCAGGTAAATTCGGATTTTGATAATCATCCACTGCAAAAACCCTGTTCATTCCCGACATCATATGATAAAGGATATGACAGTGGAAAAACCAATCTCCTTCTTCGTTCGCTAAAAACTCAATCGTATCAGTTTCCATTGGCATTATATCCAAAACATTTTTAAGAGGGGATTTTTCGCCTTTCTCATTAATAACTCTGAAATCATATCCGTGTAAGTGCATTGGGTGGCGCATCATTGAGTTATTGTGAATAGTAATTCGTAGAATTTCTCCTTTTTTCACAGGTATTTTATCGGTTTCTGAAAGTATTTTATTATCCATACTCCACACATAGCGATTCATATTTCCAGTAAGGGTAAATTTCAATTCCTTCACCGGAGTATCTTTGGGAAGCGAGGTATTGTAAGGAGATTGCAACATTGCGTAATTCAGGGTTTTAATATCCCCTAAAGCGTTTGCATTGTAGCGATTGGGATCATTATCCATATTCATATTGTGTTGGCTATGATCTTGCTTTTGCTTTCCATCTCCGGTAATTTCAGGATACATTACTACGTTCATATCCATTTGATTCAAGCTCATTTTCATTCCCATATCATCCAGATCGCCATTCATCTTCATCATATCGTTCATCATTTTCATTCCCTCAAAATATTTCAATTTGGGAAGTGGGGAAATCAATTGCTTAATACCGTTGCCCACAAAATAGCTTGCCGATTGTGTTCTGTCTTCGGTAGTAGCTAAAAATTCATAAGCTACACCATCAGCCGGAATGGTGACAACTACATCGTAGGTTTCAGAAACTGCAATAATTAATCTATCAACTTCTACGGGCTCTACATCGTTGCCATCATTGGCTACTACAGTAATTTTACCACCTGCATAACGCAGCCAAAAATACGATGAAGCACCACCGTTTGACACACGTAAACGCACTTTGTCACCCGCTTTTAGAGTTTTGCCGTCAACGGTTTTTAAATTGGCAGTATTATTTCCGTTGATTAAAATTTTGTCATAATATACATCGCTGACGTCCATTGCCAGCATCCGTTTCCATTCGTTGGTTACTTTTGTTTTGAAATGACCTTCCTTAATTGCTTCTGCGTAAGACTGTGTTGCGTTTTTTTTAATAGCTGCCCAATCATTAGCGTTATGCAACATCCGGTTGATGTTATCGGGATTAAGATTTGTCCATTCGCTCAATATGATGGGTACGGTTGGTAAATCATCTATACCTTTTCTAAAGGTTTTATCATCATTTTTTTTCTTCATTATAAAACTGCCATACATCCCAATTTGCTCCTGCAAGCCCGAATGTGAGTGATACCAGTGTGTTCCGTGTTGTATTATAGGGAAACGATAGGTATAGGTTGTGCCTGCCTTAATGGGCTTTTGCGTAAGCCAGGGCACTCCATCTTCCTTATTGGGTAAAAACACTCCATGCCAATGCAGTGAGGTACTTTCTTTTAATTGGTTGTGTACTATAATCTCGGCTGTATCGCCTTCTGTGAAAGTGAGTGTAGGCATTGGTATCTGCCCATTTACGGCTATGGCTCTTTTTTCTTTGCCTGCATAGTTTACGAGGGTATCTTTTACATACAGCTCATATCGCACTATTTTTTGTGCGAAAAGGGATTGCGAATATAACAGTATAAAAAATATATACAACAACCTTATTCTGATATTTTTGGGTATAACCATTTTTACTATTTTTTTAATGAAACTTATCGCTGATCTTTTAGCCAATTGGTTAATATTTTAATTTGCTCATCTTTCAGCTTTGCATTTTTGTGCATCATGGTGTATGATGATAAAGGCATTTGCTTAGTCTCGATTTGTTCTTTAATTGAGTTTAATAATCTTTCCTGTTTCCGATTTGAGTATGAACCCCATTCATTGAAGTTTAACTCTTTTTTTGCATCTTCGATGTGATTTTCTACCATTGTTCTTGCAGGCTGTACATGATCATACCACATGTAGTTGGTATTGTTGCTATGGCAATCGTAACAAGAGGTATGCAGAATTGTTTTTACTTCAACAGGCATTTTATAGACTTGGGAAAAATCGGTTGTATAAACCTGCCCTTTATCAACATTGAGGGCAGGCTGATAAAATTGTATCGCAATAAAAATAAACAGCACTAATGCTAAAATTATCTTTAATACTTTCTTCATTTTACAACTCCTTTTTTAAAGAACCACAGGTAAGCATTTTACTGCCATAATAAGGATTTTTGATAGCCTTAGCTTCACTGATCCAAACAGCACCTTTGCCATCATTGTACATCGGGCAATAGTCCTGATATAATTTTTGGGTAGTTCCGAACAGTGCAATAAGGTCTGAAACATCTTTACTTAGTGATGCTAAATGTTCTCTTTGGTGGTCTATTTTTCCGGCATTGTCGCCAATATGTTCGGCATTTTCTTTTGCATTTTCCGCTATCTCCATATATTGTTTATGCTTGTTTGCAGGTATGGCTTTCATATCTACATTTTTCAAGGTGCTAAACAACTTTTTGCCTGCGTTGGCTGCAGCTTTATCATTATCTGCAACCAGTGCATTTTTTAAAGCCAAATAATCTTTAACAATGGGTGCGATTGAGAAATTTTGCGCTATTACTTTTTCTTCCGGTTGGTCAGCTTTTTTTGCTGTGGTATCATTTGATACAACGGTGCTTACAGTGCCATTTTGAGTTGATGATGGCACATTTTGAGTTTCAGCTATTGATGTCGTATCCTTAGCTGGTTGGTCGCTGTTTTTATTGGAAGTCTGATTGCAGGAAACTGTAATTGTAAGAACTGCTGCTAATGCGATGATTGAGAAAAATATATTTTTCATTTTAATGCTATTTAATGTTGTTAAAGAAATTTTAGTGACTTATTTGTTTTGAAATTCTTTCAGCTTTCGCTTCATAAATTCTATTTCCTTTGCCTGTGTTTCGAGTATATTTTTTTGTAATTCTATAAGTTCGGGGTCTGTAAGCTTTGCCTTTTCGGACATCAATACGGCTGCTGCGTGGTGTGGTATCATTCCTTTTACAAATTCTTTATCGCCCACATTGATTTGTTCCCTAATGCCAAACCAAGAGAAAATCCCAATTGCTAAGGAAAATGTAATGATTGCCCAATTGATTTTTTTGTTTTGATACATTCCTTTCATTATCAATAATTCAATAATCAACATTGCCGAAACCATCAGCAGGGTCATATATAAATTATTGATGTTCGGGATAAGATTGTTCAACCCGTCAATCATAGCATACATAATGAAATACATTGCTGCGAACATTGCTACAGCCATTACAGCAAACCGTTTGTACATTGCTAAAGAATGTTTAGCGTTATGCCCTTCACTTGCGGTGTGGTGTTGTATATCGTGTTTGTTTTCTGTATTTTCCATAACGGTGTAATTTTATTTACTGTTAATTGTTTCTTGAACACTACCACAGGTAAGCATTTGAGAACCATAATATGGATTTTTAACCGCTTCTTCTTTGCTCAACCAATTAGCACCTTTGCCATTGTTATACATTGGGCAATGCAGATAATAAACAGCTTTTTCTTGTTTTGAAACCTTAGTTAATTCATACATATTTTTTGAAAGCAAAGCGAAAGTTTCTCTTTGTTTAGCAGCATCTTTGGAAATAGCAATTTTTTCGGCATTAACCGTTAAGTCTTTCATTACTTTCATCCAAACGGTATGCTCTTCAGTAGAAAGCTTTGTCATTTCCACTCCTTTGATGGCTTTTACCAATTCATTAGCTTTTGCAGAAGAAGTAACTGCATCCGTTTTTACTAAGGCATCTTTTACTGAAAAATAGTTCTCGAAAACGGCTTTCAGTTGCGGTGCATTTGGAGTTTCGGCAGCATTTGCTTTAGCCATTTCGTTGTGGTTATGGTTTGCGTGTTCGTTTTTCATATCCATCCCTGTATCATTAGATTTTGCTACTGGCTTTAATTCTCTGTTGTACTGGCAACATCCGGATAATTTTGCATATGCATCATCCGGGGCTAAAAATTTCTCACTGTCATAACCAGCTAAAGCAATACGTTTCAGTATTTCATCCTGATTTGTTTTTTTATCATCATAGCTGAGTGTAGCCATTTTGGTGTCTTTATTCCATTCTACAATAGCTACATTTTTTACGTTTCCTGCTTTTTCTATGTTTGTTTTACACATTTCACAGTTGCCATATATTTTTACGCTTTCTGTTTTTGCATTTTTGATTTGTGCAAAACTGTTTACAGCTGATAGTAATACGGTGACTACCATCAATATTTTTGATATTGATTTCATTTTGAAAATTTTTAATTTAATAAGATATACGAAAGGGTTGCGAAAACAGGATTTAGTTTTCGACAAGACATAATAATGGCTGACAAGCCATCATTTTAGCCTATTTTAGGAGGTTGCCAAATGGATGAGTATCCCGAAGAGTAATAGGCTTGTTTGAAACCGAATTTTTGCTTTTTAATTTCAGCAAAATGGTTTGTAGTTTTTAAATCTATTGGTATTGGTAGGCTTAAAGAAGATGAAGAAGTGCTGCATCTGCAGGAACTGTGCTTGCACTTACCATTACAATCATTATGGTCTTTATCTTTTTTGCAGGATTTTGTTTTACAACAATCTTTTTTTTCTGCTTTTGTAGATTGGTTTTTTGAACAGGATTTTTGCTCTTTTTTTATTTCTTCCTTCGTACAAGCAAATCCTATATTTGGTATTAGAAAAAATGCCAAACATAATAAAATGATGAAACTAATATGTTTACTGAAGGTTTTCAATACTGCAAAGTTACGATATATTTTGTGATCAAAATATTTTTATTAATGTTTTAATACGAAAATTATGACTGTTTTTGAAACTAATTTTTCATGTACTTCTTTACTTTCTGTACTGTATTCTTTGAGCAGTCCGTTAATTTAGCTATTTCAATTATAGTTGGAGGATTTTTTTTGTTCAAATAATTAACAACACCAGAATATTTTGATAAAAACTGTTCTGCTGATTCTGTTGTGTTTTTTAATCTCCCTTTATAGGTTCCTTTAGCTTTTGCAATGGCAATTCCCTCTTTTTGTCTTTCCAATAAAGAATTTCTTTCCATCTCACTGATATTAGCTAAAACACTTATAATTAATTTAAATGTTGGATTTTCTCTGCCCCCTATCCAACTTTCCAATCCTAAATTATCTACCCTTAAACAAATTTTATTCTGATGTAATTTTTCAATAGTTGGCTTCAAACCAAAAATGGGACAAAATTTACACTTTGAGGTTTAATTAGTTGATTTATATATTATTGCGAAGGAAGAAAATAATCCAGAAAAGAAACTCCCTTTCAGAAAATGAAAGGGTTCACTTTAGATTAAATAATATGAATGTTTCCAGAACTAAATAAGCCGATTCTTATTAAGAATCGGCTCTTTAAATATAAAATTTCAATTTATTTACAACATACATTTCCCAACTGGATTGGTGGGCATTTTACAGTACCATAACTACAATACACGCAACAGTCGCCTTTTAATGCCTTTAATATTGTCTTACAATTTTCACATTCATAAAAGTATTGGCAAGCATCTGTTGGCATTGTTTCCTCTTTTTGGGATCCGCAGTTTGGACAAGTTATAGTTGATTGTAATTTAATTTCCATTATGATATAATTTTGCTTTTTAGTGATTTATAACCAGTCGAATTGATAGCTTTTTCGATTTCTGCAATACTTGTTTGTTTGTTATCAAACTTAACAATGGCATTGCCTTTCTCATAAGAAACCACAACTTCCACAATTCCTTTTAGTTTCATAACTTCTGTTTTAACGTGATGTTCGCAACCTGAACAGGTCATTCCTTTAATTGTAAATTCAACTTTCTGAATTTTGGAGGTTTGGGTAATAGCTGCTTTACTTTCAGTCTTTGGGAAAAAGATGTGAGCATAAAGCGGAAATGATAAAAGTAAAGCCGCCATAACGGTAATAATTCCTAAAAATGATTTTGTTTGCATAAAATTAGATTTTTCAGTTATTTCACAGTCACAGTCAATTTTCTTTTGCGGTTTCAACTTTTGAAACCAAGCAAAACCAAGCACTAAAATTGTCAAGCTAAGAAAATATGGTCGGAAAGGTTCTAGCCAAGAAAAAGTTGAAGCAACCCCACTTGTCCCTGCTATTAGAGCTAAAACAGGTGTAATGCAACATAATGAAGCTGCAATTGCTGTCAAAAGTCCAGTGCCGATTAGTCTGTTGTCCGTTTTCATATTGTTTCTAAAATTTTATTATCATCAAGTATTTCAAAAAATGGGGTCAACATTTTTTCATACTCTATTGTCAATGAGTAAAAAATAGTTTGTGCTTTTCTTTCCGTTTCAATTAGTTTACGGTCTTTGAGTTTTCGCAAATGCTGAGAAATTGCTGGAATGGTCATTCCTAAAATATCAGCCAAATCACAAACACACAGCCGTTTTTCTTCAAAAAATAAAAAAAGAATTTTTAGTCTTACTTTATTACCAACAAGATCAAGTCCATTTGATAGTTGATCAAAAGAAGTATTTAATTCTGAAACCCTTTCTTTGCAACGAACTATTTGTTGAGCATCTGCCTGTTGCCTGATACATGTAATATCCATCTTACAAATATAGAATATATTTGTTATTTAAGCAATTGCTTAAATAACAAATGCTTTTATTTTATTTTTGACTTTTTGAACCGTATTTTTGGAGCAATCAGTTAGTTTTGCAATCTCAATAATAGTTGGTGGATTTTTTCTCTTTAAATAATTAATGACAGTTGGGTATTTAGCTAAAAACTCCTCTGTAGATTCTGCTGTATCCTTCAATCTCCCTTTATAAGTTCCATTGATTTTTGCAATTTGGATTCCTTCTCTTTGCCGTTCCAGTATGGAATTCCTTTCCATTTCGCCGATATTTGCTAAAACACTTATTATCAATTTAAATGTAGGATTCTCTTTCCCTTCCACCAAACTTTCCAAGCCTAAGTTGTCTACTTTTAAACAAATATTACTTTTGTGCAGTTTCTCAATTGTCTGTAAAACATCAAGCGTGTTTCTTCCTAGTCTATCTATACTAGAAACGCTAATATAGTGGATTTCACTTTTTCCAATGTCATTGAGAAGTTCCTTTGCAGAAGGTCTCTGATTAAATGGAATTGAGCCACTTATTTTATCGATATAAATTTTTTCAGCAGAATACTGTCTTTCTAGCTGTCTTTCAATTTTTTGATTTAAGGTTGATACCCTGATATATCTTGCTTTCATTTTTATATTTATTATAAATAAAATTTCCCAATTTTAGGATGGGTATTTTTGGGATAAAATCATTTCAGTTAAATTGTATGGCTACACTCTGATTTTCATCCCAATGTTAAACTATAGTCTAATTTTGGGATTTACAAATTTATAATATATTTATATTCACAAAATATTTCTGATGCCTAGAATAAATCTTTTAAAAGATAAAGATGTTGAGCTTTTCGATAATCCCGCTGAATTAACAATCGATGAAAAAAAAGTATTGTTTACATTAGAGTTTGACAACAATCTTGAACCTAATTTAAGGAAAGACATTACGATTGTCGGATATATTCTCCAAAAAGGTTATTTTTTAGCTCAAAAAAAATTTTTTGTACCAAGCCAGTTTAGAGAAGAAGATATAAATTATGTTTCAAAATTATGTGGATTAGAATATAAGATAGACATTACAGAATATAAAAGATCTTTATATACTCAGCATAGATTTTTTATTTTAAATAAATTCGGATATCGTGCTTTCTCTGATTGTATCACTTTATTTGAAAAAGAAGCTTTAGAATTAGTTAAAACTCCGCAAAGACCAAAAGAAATTTTTTATTCTCTAATTTCATTTTTAGAAGAAAAAAAAATTGAACAGCCTAAACATTATATTTTTGCCCAGACCATATCCAAATCTTTAAATGTATTTGAACAAAACTTAGTTAACCTGGTCGATAAAAATCTTAGTATAACTCAAAAAAAATTATTGGATGAAATGATGAACCTTCCTTCCAACAATGACGAAGTAACTTCTAAGAATCCCTATTTAATAACTAAATTAAAAAAGGTTATTCAAACAATAACTCCGAGAAAAATTAAACAGAGTATTGATGATTTCAATATTATCCGGGATATCCATTTTCATCTTTCTAATATTACTAAATTAAATGAGATTTCAGGTATATTAAATTATTATGCTGTTTGGGTACTAAAAGCAGAGCATATACAGTTTGACAGTATTAGAGATATTGAAAGAAAAAGACTTTACATAGTATCATTTATTATTTATCAGTATCGAATCCGTCAGGATGCATTCGTTGACATCTTTCTTTAGGTTGTTCAAAAATATTATAATAATGCCAATAAGTCTATTGCAAACGACTTTTTAAAGAAAGACTTAAAACCTAATAAACAAAAACAACTGGCAAAAATTAGGAATATTATTTTTTCTTCGAAAAAACAATTAGAAAAGGTAAAGCAAATAATCTTCACTAATCAGTATGTAGATTCTCAAAAACTCAGTTTAATAAAAGATATTTTCACTTCTGAAAATCATTCTTTACATGATGATATTATTCAGGAAATTGATAAACTTGAAAATTTAGGAACTGCTGCATTGAAAGAAGAATTATTCTTTAAGGAGCTGAATAATGGATATAGAAAAATTCATAATAGAGTTGCCGGAATACTATTAATGCTTGAGTTCAATACTGAAATGTCTGATTCCAATATGATATCTGTTATTAAAAATTATCAAGCTAAAAATGGAAAAATAACCCATACGGCACCTCGTGATTTTATTCCTAAAAATGAACAGAAATGGTTATTCACTGAGAATGGCGAATTTAATCCGCAGATGTATAAAATATTTTTGTTCCGAGAGGCTGCTAATCATATAAAAGGTGGTACGCTTAATCTTAGATTTTCTGATAAGTATAAATCAATTGATGATTATTTAATTGGATACAACCGATGGAATTTGGAAAAAAAAGAATTGATTGAAAGAGCGAATATTAATCATATGTATGAAATGAAAGATGCTCTGCTACTTCTAAAAGAAAATTTGGTTGAGCATTATAAAAAAACCAACGAAAATATTCTAACGAACGAATACCTAAAGTTTGGGAAAGATAATAAACCAAGAGTAACCACCCCAAAATTGACCGAAGTAACAAGTCATTTTGTTCATGAGGCTATTGGAGAAAATGTTTATATTCCTCTTACAAAAATATTATCAGACATAAATTATTCGACAGATTTTACTTCCTCTTTTCTACACTACAGTCGAAAATCAAGTAAAGATTCTCCTGCAGGAAATATTATTTATGCAGCAGTTATAGCTTTAGGATGCAATATTGGTGTAAGGAAAATGTGTAAAATATCTACAGGTATCGGAGCTGATAAATTAGAATATGTAGTAAGATGGTTTTTTAGTAGGGATAATATTGATGAAGCGAATCAAATGATTTTAGAAATTACGGACAAACTTTCACTACCCAAAATATACCTTCAGAAAAAAGATTCATTACACACTTCAAGTGATGGACAAAAATTTAACGTAACTGTTCCTTCAATCAATGCAACTCATTCTTTTAAATATTTTGGAACCGGAAAAGGTATTTCCGCTTATAGTTTTATTGATGAAAAAAGTAAGCTTTTTTATAACAGTGTAATTAGTGCTTCTGAAAGAGAAGCTGGATATATACTTGATGGACTTCTTCATAACAAAGATATAGATAGTGACATGCATTCTACAGACACTCATGGATATAGTGAAATCATATTTGGGGTATGCAATTCTTTAGGAATTTTATTTGCTCCAAGAATAAAAAATTACAATGATCAACTTTTATACACATTTAAAGATTTTCCAAGAAATACTTATGAAAGCAAAGGTTATAAAATTCTTCCTTCAAAAAGTATGTATATAGATGAGAGCATCATTAAAGAGCAATGGGAAAATATATTGAGATTATTATGTTCAATTAAGTTGGGAGAAGTTAAGGCTTCTATTATTTTGAAACGATTAAGCTCTTATTCAAAGCAACATCCTTTATATAAAGCAATGAAAGAAATTGGTAGAATTCATAAAACTTTATTTTTATTACGGTATTTTGATGAACCTTCTTTAAGACAAAACATTGAAAAACAATTGAATAAAATTGAACTATCACATCTTTTTGCTAAAGCTGTTTTTTTTGGCAACAATCAGGAATTTAAATATGAGACAAAAGAAGAGCAAGAAATTGCTGTAGCATGCAGGCACTTAATTCAAAATGCAATTATCTTATGGAACTATCTTTTTATCTCAAATAAACTTTCCGAAATTGAGCAGAAGGAGAAAATACAAGAGAATATAGAATTAATGAAAAATAGCTCTATAATGACCTGGCAGCATGTTAATATGCATGGGGAGTATGATTTTGTAATTGATATTGAGAAACCACCATTCGATATGATTAAGATTAACTCATTAAATATTAATTAATTATGGCTTGAAATGAACATTTTGTCCCATTTTTGGTTTGAAGCCTACTACGTAAATTTATGAAACTTTGTTTAATGATACGAGATTTTGAGAAATATATTAAAAAAAGTAAGATTTAGAAATTCACATCTTTGAAAATCTCATAAAACTTACGTTTTAAGATAATGTAAAATTTAAATACTAAAAATAAAACTGAGGCTTTTATTAAATATAGAAAATTTTTCAAGAAGCAGATTCTCTAAAGAGACCAAGAAACTCTCTCTGTAATATTTTTCTATAAAATTATTCTCAATGAGAATATTACAAGCGATTCGTTTTAAATCATGCCGCTTTATATTTGGATTCTTACAAATAGATAGAAGATAATCTTTTCTTGATTGATTACTCGATAGATTATCCAAGTCTTTTAAAATTTGGTTCAGCTCTTTCATATCTATTTCGAAGATAAAAAGATGTCAACAATATTATATGTGGTTTTCCGTAAAAAGAGATATTTAAACTTTCTTTTTTGCGCAACTTTTTCTTTGATAGATAGCATCTATTAAATCTGAATGTTTTTTCCGACTATAAAAAAAATTGTCCGCTAGGACAAATAAAAGTATGTGAGCCTATTGGCGAACTCCTATTATATTTAATAAATAAGTTATTATATTAAATTTAATTATATTATTAGTAGACTCACAAAAACGTGAAAAATGTTCCTGAAAATGGTATTTCTAAATTATTTGCAGGGAAATTCAATGGGGGTAACTGAGAAATTCAATGGGGGTAACTGAGAAATTCAATGGGGGTAATAAATATTTTTAATGGGGGTACCAAGGAATTCCAGTGGGGGTAACAAGGAATTCCAGTGGGGGTAATAATTGTTAGGAACTTTTGATGGGGGTATTAAAAATAATAGGAACTTTGAATGGGGGTATTATAATCCCATTTCTAAACATTTATTTATAAACCATTTCAAATACTCTATTCCAGTAATTTCGGCATTTAATCTACTTGCCGTGATTGCACTCATCTTTTCATATCCATGTTCATTAAATTTTTTCTTTACAATTAAAATTTGTTTTTCATCTAGCTTGCGTTTCTTTTTAATGTATTTTAATGCATTGCTTGCTTTATACTCATCATTAGAGGAATATTCTACCAATACAGTATTTTTGGTTTCGTATAGGCTAAAAACGATATTTTCGTCCTGAATTGTAAAGCCGAAAGATATATTCCCAATTTCATTCAATTTGTTCTTTATTCCTGTAAGAAATACAATTAATTTTGATTTCTTATAATAGTGCTCCGCCAGCCCTAATTCACTTACAAATTTTTTAATCCCTATATTACCCCCATTCATTTTCCCTAATTTCTTTTTAATATACAGATAAACATTTAATGGCATAGTTGATGGAGTTGAAAATAAAATACTCCTGTAAACTTTCGAATAACCATCAATATTATTTAAGAGCATTTGCGCTGTTGGTTTCGAAATATAGAATCTAACATAGTTATCTCCTTTATTATAAATTGGTAATTCTATGAAATTTGCTGTTAGAACTTCATTCCCGGATTGTGATTTCACTTTATGAGTTCCTAAGGTTTTCATTATCTGTAACTGTTCATTAAAAACACTATTATCTTTAACTTTTATATTTCCATTATCATTTAAAGCTTTTGTAGGTATAATCATTTGGAACATATTAAAATTATCTGCAAAATAATTTTCTTCAATAATAGCAAGTTTTTTCCCAGATTCAAGAATCCTTCTTTTCTCTATTTCTTCTGCTTTTATTTCAGCCAAAGAAATAAACCTTCCATCCTTAATAGTAAGATCATTAGAAATAATTTCTTTCGCCTCGTTTGCGGAAATTTTATGTACTTGTGTCGTTTTTAGCATTTCCATAATTACGTAAATTATCCTATGACCATAAATATTTAATTTCTTTAATGGCTCAGCACCTCCTAAGAAATCAATTAATTCATTCGGATATAAAGTAAATAATTGTGGTTCGTGTTCTTCAAAGGTTTTAGAAACTTTTTGAGAATTTGGCTTATTAATCTTTTTCATAAGTTCTTTTTCATGTAAGGTTTAAAAGTAAATTCTTGTATTGGATTATTTTTGTCAAAAATCGCGAGATAATTGTTTGCCTTTGGATTCAAAAAATAGTCGTCCTTATTAATATAAACTTTTATCCAAAGCCAATTATTTAAAGTCTTTGCCAATTTAGATGGCTGCCATGTTTTTCTATACCATACAGTTTTTTTTGTATCTGAAAAATACACCACACAAAAAAAACCTTCACTCTCTTTAGTTTTCATAATTTTTTGTATATTTGGACTAGGAAAAAACATCTTCAGATGTTATGGGCTTTAATTTTTATTAAGGCTCTTTTTATTTCTCCATCATGTGACTTATTATTATCTAAATTTAATTACTGTCAGAACTAATATTAAAATAACAATAATAGCAAAGAATATAAGTATCATTAAGCAGCCAACATTTAGTGTTTGCAAAAAGCATCCTTCCCTGTTGTTTTTCTCATATTTTATAAAATTAATTGGATGCCCACAATTCGGACAGCTTTCTGCTTGATTAGAAATTCTCTTACCACATTCAGGACAATTAATTAGAGCCATTCCCTTCTAATTTTCTAATTTTATATTTTTTTTCTAAATGCTCAACTAGTAAGCAAAAAAATTCTTCTTTTGTGTATCTATCTCCTCCTTTTTGCTTGTCATAAATAAAATTATAAACAAATTCTACATCAGCTTCACTAATTGCAAAAGATGTTCTAGATCTTATAATATTCGGGTCACTTTTAGCTCCTCTTCCTGCCTTTGCAGGATTTTTAATTTCATCAGGTCTTTGCGAAATATTTGGAAATGCTTTCTTTAATAATTGTATTCCCTCTCTTACGGCATCACTCTCATTATATAAGTAATGACTTAAATCACTATGTATTTTAAAAATACGTAGTTGCTTAATATACAGTAATAAATCTTTATTAAGATTAAAAGAAAAGATAATATTATTCTCTGTGGAAAACTCCGGTTTTTCTTCTTTAATCTTCTCAGTCGTTTCTTTTAAATTTGAGCCTGCTTTAGTTAATGCCTGCAAACCCCTCTTTTTTCCTTTATTATCCATTATCCTTTATTTTACTTAGCAATTCGTCCGTCAATTTTCGATAGTCCATAGAAACAGGATTAAAAGGCTTTAAATAGACAGCAGATTCTCCTTCACTTATACTGGTTCTTATGAAGGCATTTTTACGAACATAACTTTTAAACAACAAATTAGATATTTCACTTTCTAATAACTCCCTATATGTTTCCTTAAAATCTCTGGTATTTTCTTCTACTTTAGCAAAGAAAAAACCTAAATAATCTGCTCTCAATCCTTTTTCTGACTTTAATTGATTTATTGCTATAATTAACTTAGTTACACCATCTAATGTAAAAACGTCATAATCGACTGGAGAAATTATATAATCAGATGCAAAAACTGCGATCTCTCCAAATGTTAAATCTTCGCTAATCGGTTTTGGTGGGCAATCTATCAAAATGAAATCAAAATTATTTTCTACTCTCTTAAGTGCTTTTTTCAGACTATCCCGTTTTAAATTGGCTGTTCTTAACTTCAAGTTTCCTGCCAATATTGAAATTGAATTGTTTTTTCCTCTCTGGGTATATATGGGTTCTTCTGAAGAGTGAAGAAAATTTTCTACTGTGTATTCATTCTCTTCTTCCAAGCCATATCCTAAAGATAAATGGCACTGAGTGTCAAAATCAATAACTAAAACTTTAAATCCTATTTCTGCAAGCACACCAGAAATATTTATTGTACTTGTAGTTTTAGAAACACCTCCTTTTTGGGTAAATATTGAAATTGTTTTTGCGATCATTTTATATTTATTTTTTAATTCGTTAAACTCGTTCCGGAATCATATGATATCTGTAAGATCCTGGAACGAATAACGAACCATTTTTATTTACTTAGTTTAGTTAATTCTTTCTTCGCTTTCTTTAGATTATCCTCAACTTTAGAAAGAGATTCGATCAAAGTTTCAGCATTACTAATAAAATTAACCCTTTCTTCTTGAGCTTTTTCCAGTTCATGACTAAGTCGGATTATTTCATGTGATTGTTCAATTCTGGTACTCTCATTATTCAAATACTCAGAGAAAATCCTTTTTACAGCTTCTCCATTATTGGTTAACTTTAATTTTGTCATTATTTTTTCAAAGTTATCTTTGTCACTTTCTGTTAGATCTTTAACATAAATAATATCGGGTCTTAAATTAATCCTTGCCATAATTCTGATCGTTTTACTTTATATTTTTTCAATATCTAATACTTCTCATGCATAAAACATAAAGTATAATTTTTTACTTATACAAATGTCTTTAATTTTACTTAACTGTTAATTTATCTGTTTACAATACTACATTAAACTTCGCCTTCAATATAGTGATTATTTAGTACATTTAATAATTAAATTTCATCATCTAAAATTCGGCAAGTATCATCAACATAAAAACACCATTCCTGCTCATTTATATCACTAAAATAAATCCAATTAGATTTTATATGATATTCGCCGATGTATATGTTTCCAATTTCTATTGTAGACCCTGACTTTCTTGCATCAATAATTTTAAGAACTTCGAATTTCACATATTTTATATTTTTCATAATAATTGTCATTTGAGAAATCAAATGTACTAAATTATTTATTTAGTACATTTAATAATTTATAAGTTTTCTATTATCATGGTCAAAATAGCTCCAATAATAATTAATAAAATTGCAAATGGTAGGCTTATAATATCTGAATGTAGTTTGATTTTATACTTCATAATAAAATTTTTAAGATTTATTGAAAGCCCTTTTCAGGGCTTTTTATGATTAAATATATTATTTAGTACATTTAATAATATGAACTCCAATATAATTTTTTTCCTTGATAAATACTCGCATCATAAACATCATTAATCTTTACTCCTGCATATTTGGTTAATCTTCTTTCAAAAGATTTTCCTATAATTATTGATGTATTAGGAGTACAAGTTCCGCTATCTTGATGTTCATAAGTTCTATTTTGTCCTATTTCCTGAAGCACCAAAGTAGATTTTTTTCTCTCTACTACCAAATAAAAATTGATATTAGTTTGTTCATATCCCCATGAAGCATAAAGAATTGAGCCTTTCTGAATAGTTTCTTGTAGTTTTTTTATAGCCTCTTTTCTTTTTTTTTCATTTTCTACAATATCTTCAATTCTCTTCTTATGATCGGCTAAAAATAAATTAAGCTTTTCAAGTGTTTCATGTGGTTTAAAATAGATAGGCTTATATTGAGATTTTTTAAAAATAAGAAGGCAATAAAATCTCAAATTATAAAAGGTATGATATAAATAGTTGTTTACTTCTTCAGAAGAGATAAGCTCTTTAGTTTTTTTAATTTCTTCGATTAGTTTATTTTGTAACTCTAATTTTGTCATGATATTTTTATTAATTAAATTGATTATTTAGTACATTTAATATTTAATTTATTGATTGCTTTTTTGAGCAAATCATTAGGATTTTCATTTTCATTATGTCTCAATGAAATAACATAAAGAAAAGGTGTCTCGAGGAAGTCCTCAGAAAAATTTACATCAATACACTTAAAAAATCTTATATTCAATGTCTCTCTGTCATCAAAAAGTTTTTCGATTTGAAGTATCGTTAATTTCTTTTTTAGAATTGTTGTCATAATATTTTTTTTGATTAAATTGATTATTTAGTACATTTAATAATAAAGTTTAAAATTGTTTGTATGCTTTGGTTTCGAGGAAACCTTGACTTTTTCTTTAGTGGTGGGTATCTGATTAAATAGCATAATTTAGTTTGGATTTTGGGGTTTGATTTTTCCGTTGATTTCAAAGA
>NZ_JBBCWG010000018.1:0-86448 GCF_037146035.1 Chryseobacterium sp. MMO-72 | reverse complement strand
ATTGATTTAAAGTTTATATTTATCATTACTTCTTACATTTTCTTCTACAAATGTAAGAAGTTAATTACACAAAACAAAATTATTATAGTGTAAAATTATATATAGTTGCCTAAAAAATTATTTACCAAATGAAAAATAAAATATTAGAAGAGTTTGATTCTATCGTTTTAGACAGTTCTCAAATTAAGTATAGTGATGATGCCATTGATGAAGCAGAATTACTAAATCAATTTCATATAAGAGCATTTATAAACGGCTTAGAAAGGGAATATCTTTTTTTATGAAGTTTTAGAAGCAACACGAAATATCATACCCAAAACAAAACCTACAAGCAACCAGTTGGTTTTAGTAGAGAATAATGATTGGATTGATTCATACATACAAAACAGAAAGGGAAAGTATTCAATAGAAATTAAAGATTTTTCAGTATTTAAACATTATATTTTCTACGTAGAAGATTATGAGTTTAATATATTAGCTGAAGGATATAATATGATAAATAGGTTTTTCGAAATATTTAGAAAATACGAATCCATGAAAAATTTAATACTATGAAAGCACAAGCAGTATTTCCATTTCTTACAGAAGGATACGAAATGTATAGAAACAAAACTATAGAATATTATCATAGCTCAAAAAAAGCATTTACAGTATTAAATGTGTATGATAAAGATCAGGAAAAATCAGTAGTTGTGGGGATTCTTTTTTATGAAGTAAAAGAATTAAGCCAAAAAGTTAAGACTGGTTTTTTGTATGATGAATTTGGAATAAGATCTGATGATGGAATGCTTGAATGTCTATATTCTATTGATAATGAGGAAGGAACTCAAACATTTTTACTGAACCTTGGAGACAATGTCGCTATAATAAAGGCAAAATCAGTAGAGTTGGTAACAGAAGATGTTTATGCGGTAGGATAAAATAATATTACAAATTTTCAAATATGTAATAAGTTTTAAAAAGCACTTTTATTTTGAATTAAAGTGCTTTCTTGCTTGTGGAAAATATTTGAACTGAAACCATAAGGAAAGCAATATCCATAGAAAAAATAAAAAATGATACCTAAGAAATATAAAATAATAGAAGAATTTAAGGGATTTGTATCACTAGACAGTATTCGAACACAGTTTATACAGATTGAGCTAGATGAAGATTTATTTAATTATGTAACATTTCGCATATTAAAAAATAATGAAGAAAGGAATTATAGTTTTAAACATGTATTAGAATATAATCAGCAAAAAACAAATATTCCTAATGGGCTGTATCTAAATACAACTAATGACTGGTATAATGAATACAAAAAAAACAATACAGAAGGAAGACAGATAACAACGATACCGAATGGAATGAGAACTAGACATCAACTTGATGCAAAACACTTTGTGTTTGTTATTGATGGTTATTGTTTCAATATATTAGCTGAGAAATATATAATAAGTGAAAACCGTTTTTTTGAAACCTACAGAGAAGATAGTGAAAAAATAAAAAAAATAGTCTCATGACAGTAACGCCATTATTTATACAACATACCCAAAAAATGCACCGAGGCAAGAATATTGAATATTATGCAAATTCTAAAACAGCTTTTTTTGATGCTGCATTATATACCCGTCAAAAAGAAGAGGGTAAATGGGAATCTGTTCAGGGAGGTTTCTTATTTAATAATGTAGAAGAAGTTGGTCAAAAAGCTATTAATGAGTTAACAGCAAAAGAGTTAGGTGTTGATTTTAATGATTACAGCAACTTGTATTACATACATGCAATTTCCGCAACATTAAACAATGATCTTGTTACTTATTTAATAGATCTAGGAGATAATGTTTTTATCATAAAAGCTAAAGAGGTAATTCTTATCGATGAGGATATATATGTTTTATGATTTCAGGCACTATCCTTCTCTCCGGCTAATTAAAATTTAGCTCCTGCCTTTATAGCAATATAGAAAATCGATTCGTAACAAATTTGAATCGGTTTTCTATTTGTACATTTTTTATTTAATTTCCGTTATCGAACTTCTTTTTTTGGTTAAACTGAAAATTATTCAAAGTAAAGTTTAAAAGTAATTTCGCTAAATTTTTCACACGATTCATCATTTTTAAATCCTTCCTGTCTTCGTTTACTGCAACTACAGAATCCTCCGCTCTAAAAAAGGCTTATTCTCCTTAAAAATTCTGAATTTTGAATCTGGAATTTCAGCCGGATCAAAAGAAAAAAAGCACAGCACTTCCGATTTCTCATCATAACGCTGTGTACACCTTACAGGCAGTAAAATCTTAAAAAATTACGTTACCGGATCTGATTTTTCAGTTCCATCAGGTACGGTAAAGCGCAGCTACATTGTTGTGCTTTACGTGCCTTTTAAACAAAATATAATTAAAAAACACCAAGTCAATGAAAGCAGCAAAACCTGTAGAAAAAGACAACAAAAACCATCATAGCCAGAGCAAAAAGCAGAAGGCTAAAAAGCCGGTGGTGGTACCTCTGCCCGTGGCGGAAGTGGCTCCTTTACAAACCCAAAAGCCTGAAGAATCTGCAGCTCTTGCAGGATTCGCAACCCCGAATATCAATAAGACAAATGCAAGCGGAATTATCGCTCCGGTTCACGGTTCACAGACCATTTACGATCAGGGTTCCGGGATCATGTTTAAAAAGCATCAGGAAAGTATGGCAGAAACCGGGGATATCAATCATCCGGATACCCAAAAAGCGGAAAAAGATTATATTTCCACGCTGAACATCAGTCAGGTTAAAGATTATCATGATCTGAAATCCGGAACTTCTGTGCCGAAGACGTTGGAGGAACAGGCAGCAGTTCATCAGCAAAATAAAAAAACTCCGGAAACAAATGCCGAAACTAAATCTCAGGAGAAAAAGCAGATATCAGATAAAGGTGATATTGTTTCGACTGAGCAGCTTCAACCTGTTAATCCAGATAAAGCACCTGTTGAAGAGATAGATCCGGCTCCTTCTGCAAATGCCCACAGTAATTCTGCGTTTACAGAGCTTAGCGGAAAAATAAGCAGTACTGCTAAATTACAGAAGCAGCATGAACCATCCCATAAAGCCACAAATGATGCACAGGCTGCAGCGCCATCTCCTGCCAACGAACGTCAGAGTATGGCACAGGCAAGCCAGATAAACGAAATGAGTGGGCAGGCAGCCGGAATGTTCAAGAAAGAAGATTTCAAAGTTTTGCTGAGTAAGAAAATACATAATATTGAGCTTCCAGCCAATGAAAAGGAAGCAGATGAGTTCGAAAAACACAACAATATAAATGAAGTCAATCAAAAAGCGGTGGGCGATGTTAAAAGAGAAAAGAATGCAGCAGCAAATGATATTGCTTCTGCAACCGCAGCAAAACCGGATATTGCAGCACAGCCTCATCGTCCGGTTGCAAAAATGCCGACACCGAATATCGGTAAAGTTCCTTCTACGCCGAATGTCGCTAAGGCAATGCCTGTGAAAAGAACTGCAGCCAGCGTAGAACAACCTATAAAGCAACAAACGGCAAGTATCGACAATGAAATGAAAGCGAATGGAGTAACCGACAAGATGTTGGCAAACTCCAATGAACCATCATTTACGGATGCTTTAGATCAGAAGAATAAAGCGAAAACCCAAAGTATTGAAGCAACTCATCAGTTTAGAGACAATGAAGCTAAGGAGTTGTCAAAAACCCGTAGTGATGCACAGGCACAGGCGGTAAATCATATAAGCGGTATGCATGGCGCAAGAAAAGGCGGGTTAGGCAATGTACACGGCGATCAACAGCAAACTTCAGCGAAAGACAGCCAGAAACGAAAAGAAATTGCCGATCATATTAATGGCATTTACGTCAGCTCCAAAGCAGATGTAGATAGTATATTAAACAATCTGGATACAACGGTAGCGAAGAAATTTGATGAGGGCAGTCAAAAAGCTAAAAAAGCATTTGAAGACCACGTTGAGAAAGAAATGAGTGCTTACAAACGCAGACGCTATGGAGAAGTATATGCAAAACATGGTGCTTTGGTTACAGCTGCAACATGGTTGGTGGATAAACTCACCAAATTACCAGATGAAGTCAACCAATATTTTGAAAGTGGTAAGAAACTATACATTAGAATCATGGACTATCACATTGACGGGATCGCATCTCATGTTACCACCCAGCTAAATGCAGCCAAAACCAGAATTGCCAAAGGTAAAAAAGATGTACAGACTTATGTCGACAGTTTATCGCCAAGCTTAAGGAAAATCGGGAAAGAAGCTATTGCAGAGATCCAAAGCAAATTCAATGCACTGGAAGAAAGTGTAAACAGTAAAAAAGATGCATTAATTGATGTATTGGCTAAAAAATACGCCGATAATATCGCAAGTATCGATACCCGGATTGCAGATCTTAAAGCGCAAAACAGCGGATTGATCAACAAAGCTCTTGATGTGCTTAAAACCAGCGTATTTGCTATTATTATTGAAATTAAAAATACACTGACCAATTTATTATCCGGTGTAATCAGTTCCATTCAGGCGATTATTATGGATCCGATAGGATTCTTTAAAAACCTTATTGCCGGTGTTTCCCAAGGATTTACCAATTTCGGAACCAATATCTGGACTCACCTTAAGACCGGTTTCTTCGGATGGTTAACCGGAGCGATGAAAGGTATTTCTTTCACCATGCCGGAAGATGTATTCTCTTTGAAAGGTATTTTCTCCATTACCACGCAGGTGCTAGGTTTAACGTGGGACGGTATCAGAAGCATTGGTGCAAGAGTGATAGGCGAACCTGTAATGAAAGTTCTGGAAACTGCTTCTGAAAAAGGTCTTGAAATAATTCCAATTGTCCGTAAAGACGGTGCTGCCGGATTATGGGGATACCTGAAAGACCAGTTTGCCGATCTTAAAGCCACCGTAATGGATGCTATGATGGACATTATTCAGACACAGGTGATCCAGGCGGGGATTAAGTGGGTGATGGGATTATTGACTCCGGTAGGAGCCTTTATAAAAGCCGCAATGGCGATTATCGATGTGGTGAAATTCTTCATCCAGCGAGCTGCCCAGATTATGGAACTTGTAAAAGCATTTACAGACAGCATCAAAGCTATTGCGAGCGGAAACGTAAGTGCCGTAGCCAAATCCATAGAAAATGCTTTGGGAAGAGCAGTTCCTGTACTCATTGGTTTCTTAGCTTCCTTATTAGGAATTGGCGGATTGGCAGATAAAATACTTGGCGTTATCAGAAAAATACGTCAGCGTATTGAGAATGCGATTGTGAAGTTCTGGAATTTTATTAAAGGGAAAGCTAAAGGATTGCTTGGGAAATTTATGGGTAAAAGTAAAAAAGATAATATTCATGAGCCTGAAAAGCAGAAGAAAATTGATGCCGGATTTATGTATTTGAAAGAAGAAGAGAAAAAAGCAGATGAAAATCATAATAATAAGCTGACTCTTGAACAAGCCAATAAAGCTGCTAAAAAAACTAAGGCAAAATATCCTGTTTTCAGTTCTTTGAAAGCTGAAAGTAAAGATGATAAAATTATTTACCGATATACAGCGAGTCCAGAGAATACACATGAGACCGGAACTGAACTTGAGAAAATTGAAGAAAAGTCTTTTGGGGAATTAGTTGTAGGGAAACATCCATTACAAGGAGAGGATAGAGAGTCGCATCATGTTCCTGAGAATAAATTTATGGATAGAATAAAAGAGTTTTATGGTCATGTTGGAAGAGAAATAAATAAAAAAGAATCATCTAACAAAATTAAACATTTTAAAGATATAGCCGATAAACTTTTGCAAAGAGAAACTGATATACAAACCAATTTCCCAGGTCATGGAAATAATTTATCTGCGATTCTATTATATATAGAAACTCATAGAAAATCTGATAAGGCTGTCCATAGTCAAGAATTGCAAAAAGATGTTACAACAAATGTAGAGAATTATGCTTTAGAAAATAGAGAACTTGTAATTATGGGCTATGATGGTACTAATAATACTAAGCGAGCTCAGATGTGGAAATTACATTGGGAAAATTTTATTAAAGAGGCTCATTTATTATTAAAACGTGGTAATATTGATATAAATAGTTTTGTAGCAAAAAATGATGGTAGTTTTGTTATAAAATCACCAGATAATAAATCTGGAGCGTTTGATATAATTTCTAATGATATAACTGAGAAAATTCAAGATTTATTTAATAATTTTGATGATGGAACAAGGGATTTTGATGAGAATTTAGAACAAGAAAAAATAAAAATCCTAAAAACAGTAAATGATATTGCTGAAAAAAGCTATGAAAGTGCTTTAACTTTAGGCCTTCAGACTGTAGCTACAGCTCTTAGCAAAAGTGATAAAGATGGAGATAAATCTGAACATCCAAGAGCATTAGATAAATTAAGAGAAATAGCCAATATAATTTGGAAAAATCACATTATTAAAAAGATTAATCTATGATACTAAACAAGATACACCAAAATTTAAAAGAATTATATAAAGGTAAAGAAAAGTTAAATACAATTTTAGGGGTTGAATTTAGCCATCAAGAAGAGGTTGGAATTTATACTAAAATATTACAACTCGGGCAATGGTATGTAGCACCTTTTTCTTTCGAAAAATATGATAGTTATGCTATCAAACTGACCCCGAATAAAATATTATTAGACTCGCCAATATATTTAAGAAGTGGAAATGATCATTTTTTATTTTCAAATAATTTAGGTTTTTTTTTACTATTTAGACAGTTGAAAATGCTAAAATCAGCAAAATTTAAAAAGTATATTTTAGACGATTGGCAATTACTTGAACAACTTTCATTACCGCTTAGACAATATACAGATAGCTTAGATTCGTTAGAATTTTTAAAAGAATACTTAAATAATGGAGATAAATTAAAATATTTGGAAAATCCCTCGGAATTTTATACCAAAATATATTTAGATTTTTGGAATCATTATTATGATACTCCGGAACAGAAAAGATATGTTGAATTAATGAATTTGATGATAAAAGATAATTCTTTTCTTCCTGAATTTGAAATAAATAATTACGGTATATGGAATACAAGAGCTTATAATGCTATCGGACAAAGGGCATATAATTTAATTGATATAGAGACCGAAAAAAAAGAAAATCAATTTTGGCAAAGTTTTATTCAATCACATGGTTTTGACCCGGTAGAATTTGATTTTGGTTTTATTCCTTATGCAACGTCATCCAGTTTTCAATTAGATACAATAATAAGTAAATTTAATCCTGAGTTAGGTTATTTTTCAAAAATGAGGAATCATCCACTGTATGAAGTAGGTCAAATTCTTAGTAAAAATAAAAGCGCCTACGATGGAGACGCTCATATTGAAGCCGCTAAAGCTATAGATGAAGATTTAAACGATCCTCTTATGGCATGGGATGCTTTAGTAAGTGCGGGATACTGGGGTGGCGTAAATTTTGGACAGCCAAATATGAATGCCTGGAAAGCTGCTATTGATTTATCTGAAAAGCATGGCTGGACAGAGGTTAATGAGGTTTTAATAGATCAATTAGAATTTTATAATTATTATAAAGATAAATTCTAACTTACAATAAATTTAGTATAAAGAGGCTGTATCACAACTCGTGAAAACAGCCTTTTTTTATATTTTTTCTCGACCTCCTTGTCTGAGAATGATTTTTGTACAGACGATTCTCAACCCACATCATTGAGTTATGAGACTTCCTCTTTTGTATTCAATAAAAATTTCCCCCACTGCCGAACGAATCCTTTCGTGTGATATTTTTATTAGCATATTCTCACCGGTCATGTTACCACCCAGCTAAATGCGGCCAAAACCAGAATTGCCAAAGGCAAAAAAGATGTACAGACTTATGTCGACAGTTTATCGCCAAGCTTAAGGAAAATCGGGAAGGAAGCCATTGCAGAGATCCAAAGCAAATTCAATGCACTGGAAGAAAGTGTAAACAGTAAAAAAGATGCATTAATTGATGTATTGGCTAAAAAATACGCCGATAATATCGCAAGTATCGATACCCGGATTGCAGATCTTAAAGCGCAAAACAGCGGATTGATCAACAAAGCTCTTGATGTGCTTAAAACCAGCGTATTTGCTATTATTATTGAAATTAAAAATACACTGACCAATTTATTATCCGGTGTAATCAGTGCCATTCAGGCGATTATTATGGATCCGATAGGATTCTTTAAAAACCTTATTGCCGGTGTTTCCCAAGGATTTACCAATTTCGGAACCAATATCTGGACTCACCTTAAGACCGGTTTCTTCGGATGGTTAACCGGAGCGATGAAAGGTATTTCTTTCACCATGCCTGAAGATGTATTCTCTTTGAAAGGTATTTTCTCCATTACCACGCAGGTACTTGGTTTAACATGGGACGGTATCAGAAACATTGGTGCAAGAGTGATAGGCGAACCTGTAATGAAAGTTCTGGAAACTGCTTCTGAAAAAGGTCTTGAAATAATTCCGATTGTCCGCAAAGACGGTGCTGCCGGACTTTGGGAATACCTGAAAGATCAGTTTGCCGATCTTAAAGCCACCGTAATGGATGCTATGATGGACATTATCCAGACGCAGGTGATTCAGG
This sequence comes from Chryseobacterium sp. MMO-72, assembly GCF_037146035.1. NCBI lineage: Bacteria > Pseudomonadati > Bacteroidota > Flavobacteriia > Flavobacteriales > Weeksellaceae > Chryseobacterium > Chryseobacterium sp. MMO-72. The sequence goes on along the minus strand of NZ_JBBCWG010000018.1, from coordinate 77,862 downwards.
CGGGAATTAAATGGGTGATGGGATTGATGACTCCGGTAGGAGCCTTTATAAAAGCCGCAATGGCGATTATCGATATGGTTAAATTCTTCATCCAGCGAGCTGCCCAGATTATGGAACTGGTAAAAGCATTTACAGACAGTATTAAAGCTATTGCCAGCGGAAACGTAAGTGCCGTCGCAAAATCCATAGAAAATGCATTGGGAAGAGCAGTTCCTGTACTCATTGGTTTCTTAGCTTCCTTATTAGGAATTGGCGGATTGGCAGATAAAATACTTGGCGTTATCCGAAAAATACGTCAGCGTATTGAGAATGCGATTGTGAAGTTCTGGAATTTTATTAAGGGGAAAGCAGCTAAACTATTAAGTAAAGTCGGAATTGGAAAGCTTGGTAAGAAGAAAGATAAGGTTGACGAGAAGCATATCAAAAATATGGATTCTGAAATCGCTCCGGAACCATTTACGATGAATGGAGAAAGCCATACCCTAACTTTTGAAAATGGGGAGATTTATATGGCGAGTGAGAAAGCTCCACTAACATATAAACTTACCAAATTTAAAAACTATGTAAGTAGAAAACCTGATGCTGATGAATTTGGAGGAAATGGACATAAAATTTTGGAAGGTATAGAAAAATTACAGATAAGAAATGAAAGAGTAAAACAGGATTTAACGAATGCTAAAAAACGTGTAGAAAGTCCAGAAAAAAACCAGAAAATGGAAGAAGCAAAAGCTAAATTTGACAAATTAAGTGAAGATATTGAGAAATTTGGAAATGATTTTAAATTAGAAGATTTAATTGAGTCTTCTAAAAAGACAAAATACAAACCAGAAAAAATAGATTTTTATACATCAGGAGACAAGCAAATTACAATAGGATATCATTATGATGTGGAAGTTAATGGCAGAAATGCAAGAAGATTTTTTAAAAGTAGCTTTAAATTAAATAAAAATAATTTGGTAGAACAACAAACAATAGGACGTGGTGTTGTTACAAAAGAATTAGGAAGTAGAAGTTATACGGATTCAGCTAACCAGGTTGCTTCTAATAAAGCTATTGAGCATTTAAAGAAAAACCCAGAAGAGCAGATAGAATTCAATGCTTCTCATATATTAGCAGATTTATTTTTAGGTTCTGGTTATAAAAGTACATTAAATCTAGTAATAGCTTCTGGGCATTACAATAAAGAAACAATGAAAGGTGCTGAAAATAGATTAAAAGATGCTTTAATAGATTTTGAACAAACTTATAAAGATATTAATGATAAAAATTTTGTTACCTTTGACATAAGAGTTACTGCCACTTGGAAAGAATTGGTAGATGATGCAATAACTTCTGAACTAGCAAAGCTAAATCCGGAAACAGATCAAGAATTATTAAAGAGTATGCATAAGATTCTAGCTAAAAATGTTGATCCTAAACTTGTTCAAAATGTAGTGTATGAAGTTGTAAAAGCAAAACTCAATGGAATTAGAAAAGTCACACATAATAGTATTAGACCAATAGAAATTGGTGCAGACGAGACATTACAAAAAGCTCTAAAATAATTAAATATGAAAGAAATAAGAAATTTTATTGATACATTTTTAAAAACAGAAATAGAAGCCTCAGATGCTTCCATTAAACCAGATTTAGAAGATTATAACAAAAAACTAGATTTCATGAACAGTTTTTGTGTAGAAGAATTACACAATAAATTCGGAATGATTCCCCACAATGAGTTAAAAAGTGAAGAATTTTATGAAAGATGGAAAGAAGTGGATTCTGCTAATAAAAGAAATGTTTATAAATTAAGTCATTATAAGAATGATAAATACGAAGATATATATGTGGTCTATCTTTCATTAAGTAATCCAATAAATGGTATTTTTAGATATGGAGACTGTTTATTTATAACAAGGATAGATGGAAATTTAAAGATTGTGAAGCAATATCTTTTTAGCAATGATGTAGGTAAAAAGAGAAAATTTAAATATCCAGTAGGGCTTGAAGACATTTCTTTTGATATTTTAAAAAAGCCAATCCATGTTGAGCGTTATTTAGAACCAGTAAATGATAAAGAAGCGATGGAACATTATTCAAAAGATATTTAATTATATAACTGCTATTAAAAGTGAAGTTTCTATTTTTAGAAGCTTCACTTTTATTTTTTAGATATCAAAATTTTAAAATAATTGCAGTATTTTGGAAGGAATTGGTAGAACTTGGTAAAACTTCTGCACTAACAAAGTTAAATCCCAAGACAGATAAAGAACTATTAGAGAGTATGCATAAGATTTTAGCTAAAAATGTAGATCTTAAACTTGTGCAAGGTGTGATATATGAAGTTATGTTAGTAAAACTTAATGGAAATCAAAAGATTATACACAATATTAGACCAATAGAAATTGGTGCAGACGAGAGGTTGCAAAAAATACTTAAATAATAAATATGGAAGAAGTAAAAAATTTTATTAGTGCATTTTTAAAAACAGAAACAGAAGCATCTGATGCTTCTATTAAACCAAATTTAGAGGACTATAATAAGAAACTAAATTTTATGAATAGTTTTTGTGTAGAAGAATTACACAATAAATTTGGAATGATCCCTAGCAACGAATTAAAAAGTGAAGAATTCTATGAAAGGTGGAAAGATGCAGATGCATCAAACATAAGACACATTTATAAAATAAGCCATTATAAAGATGATAAATATGGCGATATTTATGTAGTTTATCTTTCAACAGGAAATCCAATAGAAGAAATTTTCACTTATGGCGCATGTCTATTTATAACAAAAATTAATAATAATTTAAAGATTGTTAAAAAATATATTTTTGGAGATGAAATGTTAATGAAAGATAAATTTGAAGGTGGGCAAGGTTTGGAAGATATTTCTTTTAAAACGGTGAAAGGACCAATATATATTGAACGTTATTTAGAACCATTAGATGATAAAGATGGTATGGAGCATTATTTAAAAGATATTTAATTCTGTAATTACTATAAAAAGCGAAGTTTTTATTTTTAGAAGCTTCGCTTTTTTTTATTTTTATAAGTGATGAAAATTTAAAGGTAACTGAAACATCTTGAAAAAAGAATTAGTAGATCATATAATAATTTCTGAATTAGGAAAGCTAAATCCTGAGACAGACAAAGAACTATTAGAGAGTATACATAAGATTTTGGCAAAAATACAGATCCTAAGTTAGTACAAGGTGTAACGTATGAAGTTGTAAAAGCCAAGCTTGATGGAACTAAAAAAGTTACACATGATATTGATAAAATGAGAATTGGACCAGATGAAACATTACAAAAAATATTAAAATAATAATACATGGAAGAAATAAAAGATTTTATTATTAATTTCACAAAACAAGAAGCAGAAACAATTTATTTAATGAGACAGCCGAATCTTGAAGCGTATAATAGCTCACTTCGAAAGATGAATGATTACTGTATTGATTCATTGCATAATACGTTTAATATGGTTCCATTACTAGAACTTGATGACCAAGAGTATTATGATGAGTGGAGCAAGAAAGAATATCCAAGTACAAGAGATATATATAAAATAAGCTGTTATGAAAATGAAAAATAAGGAGAAGTTTATATAGCTTATCTTTCATTACGTAATCCAAAGAGAATTTTAACTTATGGTGACTGTTTATTCGTAACAAAAATAGATGGGAATTTAATGATTGTGAAATCTTATCTTTTTACTAGTGATGTAGGTAAAAAGAAAAAATTTGAATTTCCAACAGGTCTTGAAGATATTTCTTTCAAAACTCTAAAAAAGCCAGTAAAAATAGAACGTTATCTTGAACCTATACATGATGAAGATGGTATGGAGCATTATTTAAAAGATATTTAATTCTATGCTTATTATAAAAAGCGAAGCTTCTATTTTTTAGAAGCTTAGTTTTTTTTATGCTTAGTATTTAAAGTTTTATATACTTTATGAAATCCAAAATTTAAATAAATTACTTTTGTATTAACATTTTTAGTCAGCTTCATTAAAACAATAAGTAAACTACTTTCAAAAGATATTATTATTAGACATATCTCAAAATAAATAATTATGGAAATAAATAAAATACATTCCGATTTAAAGATGCTCTATAAAGATAAGAACGTGAAGAAAAAGTTCAGCTTTATCTTTGAACAACAAGATGAGAAGATGTTATTAATGGAGTGTTTAAAACGGGGATTTTGGTCTATAGTACCATTTGCTTTTCAAGCAAAAAATGTTTTGGCACTTCAATTAGTTCCTGATAAAAAAATAATACAAAATCCTGTCGTATCATTGAATAATACATATCAGGAGTGCTTTATACTTGCTCCAGATGCAAAAGCAATTATATCTATGGCAAATCTGATTTATTTTAATGAGCCTTTTTTTATTAAACGATCTAAGGAGGAAATTGAAGAAACGATGGTACTTTCTCAGCCATTTTTTGATTATTTCGGAGGTGGAGATTTAGAGTTTTTAAAACAATTTTTATTATCAGAAAATAATCAGGAACGTTTTGAAAATGCTTCTGAATATAAAGAAGATTTTTATAAAGAATTTTGGAGTCATTACTACAACACACCTGAAAATAGAAAAGCCTTTGAATTATTTGATAAGCTTATTGATAAACGCAGATATTTACCGGAATACGATCAGATGGATTATGGGCTTTGGAATAATTATATAGGAAATGTACTTGCAAATAGGGCTTATTCCTTAATGAATATTGATATTAAAGAGAAATGGGAGCATTATTGGCGTTGTGTACAATTGCCGCATGGCTTTGATTGTGATGATAATAGTTTTGAAGAATATACTGTTAAGTTGGGTAATTCTAGCAGTCTACTTGATTCTATGTCGGATTCATTTGATTCAAAATGGGAAAGCAGATATGCAATTTTTCCTGAGGAAGTCCAAAAGCATCCTCTTTTTGAAGCTACAGAAGCTATTAAAAAAGTAAAAGGTTATGCAGGAGAAGCACACATTAAAGCTGCTGTAATATTAGAGGAAGAGCATAATGATCCCATAGGCTGCTGGAATGCCCTAATAAGTGCAAGTTACTGGGCGGGAAAAAGAGGTGATCTGGATGAAGTGGAAATGTGTTGGGGATTAGCGATTGATCTTTCCAGAACCCATGGCTGGACTGAGATTCATAATATTTTATCTGAACAGATGGAATTTTATTATCATTACAAAGATAAATCATAGACTGTAGTAAATGTCTATATAAAACGAAGTTTTTCTGTAAACAATTTATAATTGGAAGCCATCTCAGTTGTGAGACGGCTTCTTCTTTTTTACATTTGAGTTTCTCATTTTCCTTTTGAAAAAACAGTAAAATTTTCCATCGGTAAATAAAGACTTCTTAAGCTATACAAAATCTATGACTTACTGCAACTACAGAATGCAGGAGGCTAAAAACTTTAATAAGAAGAAAAAAATAAGGAATTTTGAACCCTCAAGTACAGATACTATTGGATCCAAATCAGCTGTATTAAAAACTTAGAAAAGTTAAAAAATTAAGTATGGAAAAAAATGAATCAACAACAAAAGAAATTCTAAAATTCTATTTTGAGACAGGAAAGAAACCTACCGAAGCCCAGTTCTCAGAATTTTTAGATTCTTACTGGCATAAAAAGGAAAGCATTCCTAAAGAAAAAATAGAAGGGTTAGAAAATCTGTCGTTAGACTTTGATCTTCTTTGGTCACCCACCAGCAAAAAACTGTCTTTGGCAGATGCTCAGGGAAACGTATTGTCGGAAATTTCTTTGCAGTCTCTGGACAATGAAGGGACAGACTTAAGGTATAATGCTGCTACAGCATCACTGGAACTTTATAATGCAGACAATGAGCTTTTAGACAGCATTCCGGTTTCTGATTTTGTAAATAATGTAGGTACGCAACTGGCTTTAAATTCCAATATTTTACAGTTAAAAGACAGCAAAGGAAACGTATTGTCTAATGTGATGTTTGCGGTTTCCAACATCTCAGGATTACAGACGGTATTGGATACTAAAGCAGAAAAAACCGTAGCTATTAATACTGTTTCTCCGTTACAGGGTGGAGGTAATTTATCGTCAGACAGAACATTAAGCATATCTCAGTCTAATACGAATACTTCGGGTTATCTGAGTAATACAGACTGGAATACATTTAATAATAAATTCGATAAACCTACCATGGGAGCCAATTATCTAGGAAGATGGAACGGCTCAACATTTATTAACGGTGTGTTGCAGGATAACGGAACCAGTTCAGGAATCGGGAGTAACAATTACAACAATATTATCTGGTCTGTCGACTCTTCTTCTAAAGCGGCACTTATCGCACCAAGAATGACTCAGGCTCAAAGGCTTGCTATTTCTTTAGGAACTATTCAGGCGGGAGCTATTGTTTATCAGACTGATGGCACAGCCGGATATTATCTCTGGAACGGAAGTTCATGGGGTACTTTGGGAAGTAATATTGCTACTGCAGATCTTACCAATACCCAGGCAAGAACATTTACTCAGAATGCAGGTTTCACATGGGATACTTTGGGGAATGCTTATTTTTTGAAGGGACTTACAGATGTAGGAAGTAATTATAAAGACCACCCCAAAGTTTTAAGAATAGACTCAAATACAAAACAGGTTGTAGAAGGTGATGCTCTGGTTGTAACCATACCGGATACTTTACCTAACCCTGTTACACCAACATCACAAACTTTAAATATAGTTCACACTTATACAAACAGTCCTACAGCATTAGATACCAATGTAAAGGATTTAAATGAATTTATTATGAATATAGGGAATTTAAAATTTACACCTTTAACGGTAGACGATTGGAATTTAATTAATGCTAATCCAAATACAGCTGCTGTTATGTCAGCTTCTAATGGAATTGCTTTAAAAACGAATAATCTGGTGGCATTTGCTCAAGGAGAAATTATGGCTTGTGCTTATCCCAATTTGGTTTTACCCGCTAATAAAAACTGGGTGTTTATAATTGGTGGTACGGTGGGAGAATATTATTCAACCAAAAATATAGGGGTTATAGGAATTTGTGAAAGCTCTGCCAAAACAAACGTAGGGGTTTTAAATAGCTATTTATCATCTCTTTCAGCTGGTTGGGGATATTACAGTATAAATCACATTACTATAAGTGCTGATACCACTCCAATTGCTCAAAGAATTGATTTAGGAAATAGCACCTGTATTTTTACCAAGGTAGGAAATATATTAAATACTACTGTGAGGTCAGGAGGTTCGGTAAAAACTTTTAATATAGATGTAACAGGCATCAATGCTTTTAAACCTTTATGTTCATTGATAAGAAGTAGTTGGAATGATAATACAGGTAATTGTATTAGCGATTTTGGGAAATACTGGATCGAATCTTAAGAATACAGAAGTAAATTTTATAAACTAAAAAGACATTTTAAAAATCCAAACAAAAAATAAAAAATATGGAAGAAAATAAAATAACACCACGGGAGGTGTTGAAATCTTATTTTGAAAAAGGGGATTATCCCACGCAAGATCAATTTGCGGAATTAATAGATTCTTTGAAGCATAAAGAGGACATTCCCACTAATAAGGAAACAGTAGTATTTGCAAACAGCTTAGCTTCTATGGATAACGGATATGTTATCTATTATATAAATTTGAATAATGGCGGACAAGAACTGAAATTTCCACTAGTTATAAGTCAGGATGGATTTGAGGATCAGGTCATAGAAATTGGGAATACTTACGGCAATGAAAAAAGACAGTACTTTTTAGACAATGGACCCTATACTATTAAAGCAAAAAAGTTTCCGAAAGAAGGATTAAATAATTACGAATATTATCGATTATATTATCAAATAGAATCTAATTACGGAATTTACAGATTTTTTGGAAATAACCTGCCAACAATTCCTGAAGGATTTGAATTCGGAACGCTTACAGATAAAAGATTTTTAGTTCAAATATATAAAGATAACTTAGGTCAGCAATTAAACATTGTAAACACTAATATTAAATTTATAAATAATACTGATCTGTCCATTCAGTATAGACCAGAATCTGGTTATTGGGGACATAGATTTATTGATAAAGATTTTGTTACCGATCATTATCATCTTTGGGACTATTTATATTTTTATTACAAAGCAGATCTTACTAAAGTAACTCAAAATATAGTATGTCAGGTCTATAACGAAGATATGGGACAGCTTTTAATGACCGGATATCTGTATGCAGGGCAAAATAATGTAAATACATGGGGCGGCGGTTCTGCAAATATGGTGAGAAACATCAGAATCGAATGTAATTATCTAAACAATCAAGTCATTCAAAATAATCAACCTACAAGTACAATTATAGACTAATGAAACTAAAAATATTTGAACAAAATCAGCATCTTAAGGATCTTACACCTTTTGAGCTAATGGCAAAAGATGTCACTATTTTAAATGGAATCGTGAAAGGCGAGCCAATCTATGAAAAAGGAAGAAAAACCAGCACTGGTTACTATTTAGACAAAGAACAGACGAATCTGGCAATTCAGAAAAGTTTTTCAGATGAACTGGATGAAAATGGATTTTTAAAAGGATTGAACATCGTTATTAAATGGTTCGATATTTACGGAAATCCTGTACTTGTTAAGTCTGTGTATGTTTCCCTGTCACTTTCAGAAAGTGCAGAGATGATTATTAAAAGACGCAAACGTATTATTGATTATCTAAAGGAATCGGGTGTAAGATTAGGTGTAAAACATCATATCGATTCCCTTTTCAGTCATTATACAAATTATCAGCAGTCCGGAGTTACGAAAAATCTTTTAAACAGCTTTATTGAAAACGGATCAGATGAATTGAAGCAGGCCGTTGCCAATGAAAATAATCAGGAAATAGCAGATATTTTAAATCATGTATTGCCTAACGGAACCACTATCAAAGACTCATTATTGGATCAGATAGCATAATAAACCTAATCTATATCAGATAAAAGTGTTTTTTTAATTCCAAACAAATAATTTTACCATTACAAATTGAATTTGGCTAAACTATAGTGCTTTAACAACTCTAAAAACTGCCAAATAGCTATAACTTCATGCCGCTCGGGTAAAGTCTTTTTTACGCTTTCAATCAATCACTTTTTTTTTTAAACGTAATCATTGCTGTATAGTAGATGAGGTCCTTTTATACTCAAAATTAAAAAATATTCATCTCAGAATAATTAAGGAATATCTTTTCCGATTTAATCAAATTTTAAATCACCTGTTATAAATAATCACTCGGTAAAGCTTTTCTAAAGTTTTACCGATGATACAATTTCTTGAACTCTAAACACAAAATAAAAATCTTTTCCATGTTAATACCAACACCATTAAACACCATATTAAGTTACTTCCAGACCGGAGATATTCCTACTCAGGAAGAATTTCAGGCATCCTGGTCATCATTTTGGCATAAAAACGATGCTATTCCGACGAGTAAAATTGAAGGACTGGATCAGCAGCTGCAAAATAAAGCAGACAAAGCAGCTTTTGATGCACATACATTAAATCAGGATTCCCATATCAATTATTTAGCCACCAAAGATGCTTCAAATTTAGACAGCAGCCATCTTCAGGCGTGGAAAACAGCACTAGGAGTAGGAAAACAACCTGAAAATACCGCTACTATTGATGACGCAAATAATACGGGAACGGTTTATACAAAAGACCAGAGCGATGCGAAATATATGCTTTTAAACGATTTTGTAGACAGCAATCAAAAGATCCTTGCCGAAAAAATCGAGGCGTTGGGCATAACCAATCTCGTTGAAGCTGCTGAAAAGGATATCTCTTTATTTGCAGAACATTCTGAATCATACGAATTTCAGGATAACGATTTTATTGCAATTCCGGATTCGGCAGGAAGCTTTTCTCTTTATCTTTTTAAAGGCGGTGTAAAAACCAATAAATATAATTATCTGCCTACAGGAATCTCGAATGTCACCATCGGAATGGTGGAAGGACTTCAGGGTGAACTGAATAAAAAAATAGAAAAGCCTCTTACGGATGGGAAGTTTTATATTAAAAGATCATCAGGAGTTACAACAACAGAAACGCTGGCAGATGAAACACTAGCTTCTGTTGTGAGCAGAGATGCATACTCCCCGAAACCGATTACTTTTCTGGATGGTTCCGAACGTACTAATGCCAATATTGGAGTGAATCCAGCAACTTATTCCTTTTTCTGGGGCAATATTAATCCTAATCATACTGGATTTTACAATCATACATTCGGATACAACTGCCTGTCAAAAGTAACCACAGGAAATAATAATGTTGCTTTTGGTGCTGCAGCGGGGCAAGAGCTTACAACAGGATCGTTTAATACGTTTGTGGGAGTTGTTGCAGGGCAGAACGCAGTTTCCGGAAACTCTAACGTAATGGTAGGAGAAGAAACAGGATTTAAAGTAACGTCCGGATTTAAGAACACCTTAGTAGGAACAGCGTCCGGATATAATATGACCACCGGAAATCTGAATACGCTTATCGGTTACAAAGCATCTAATACAGCAGGTTTAGGCGATCGTAATATCATCATCGGAGCATCTTCAGGACAGGGAATTACAGGTCAGAATAATATCCTGATCGGCGTTGGAGCAGGTCATAACGACGGTGCATTATCCAATAAACTTATTATCCACTCCAATAATACCTTAACAGGATATAATAACACTTCCGAAGGTGTGTTTGGAAGCTTTCAGCAGGGGACCCTCGGTATGGCTTTAATTACCGGAGATTTTCTTCAGAGATGGGTAAAGTTTAACGGATCGTTTTCCATCAATCCGTCATACATTCCGGCAGGAGACGCATCTTACAATAAAGTATTTGTAGGGAATTCTTCAGGACAGTTTGGTTGGATCAATAAAACAGATCCTGTTCCTTTATCGGGGACTTTACCCGGAAAACCTGTAACGGGAGAAATAGAATTTTCAACCGAAGGGGGAGGAGCCATTAAAAGTGGGGCTTCAAGTATTTCCGTTGCCGACGGATTTACAACCATATTCTCGGGTGATCTTATGGGCGACAGAACTCAGATATTATCAAGTCCCATGCAGATTTCGTTGTCTCAGGGATTAGATAAATACATCAATCTTACCCAATGGCTGGACAGAATAGATGTGGGTGCTCCAACTGATGGCCCCGGTATCGTAGGGCAGAATTATTATGGAGATAATTATACGGAAAATTCTTTTGTTCAGAAAAGATGGGTAGACGAAAAGATAAAAAGCATTACCGGAAGCAGCTATAAAATTTACAGAGCATTATTAAACAATGTCGGCGGAACTTTTAATCCAAAATTTATCGTACTGGAAAATACACTCGGAGATATTGAATGGGCGCGTACCGATTACGGACAGTTTACAGGAAAAATGGGCGATGCGTTTCCGGAAAATAAAGTATGGATTAATGCAAGAATAAATAAACCGTATAAAAAAGACCGTGCAGAATGTTACTGCTACAGAGCATCGGCAGATCATATAATTCTGAGTGTCTTTAATACTTCAGACCAATCTCCGATAGATTTTGAAGAACAGTACGGTGTTATTGAGATCTATGTTTACGACTAAGGATAACCGGAACTTAAATTTTAAATTAATAAAGAAAAAAGAATAGAATTAATGGATTCAATACAATTACAAAACTTATTCACCCATTTAGAAAGCGTTATTACATGGCGCGTCAGTCATTCTGATGAAGATTTTAATCTGGCACCCCGGTTTAATCCGAACGATTACAAAAGCTCTCATCTGGGAAATTATATTTCAGAAAAAAAACTGACTCATCAGGAAGTTGTTATTTTATTAATGGCTTTACTGCCGAGATTGGATCCATCTTTACTGAAGAGAGTTTATCTTGAATATCCATCCAGTCCGTTCTTTGATTTCTGTTCGGTTAACGATAACGGAAGACTTTTTAATCCTACTGTTCAGGCATTGCAGTACATTCTGGGCGGAGAAAGTATTTCAGAACGATTAAAAGCATTGGATTATTTCGGGCAGAATTCAGTATTGGTAAAAGAAGAACTTCTTGTTTTTTCATGTTCTGCACAGGAAAGCACATCGGTTAATAGTCTGATCAGTGTTCATCAGGATGCTTTTGATGCTTTAATGTTCGGGACAGAACAGCTTCCTAAAATGAGCAACGATTTTCCTGCGGAACAGCTTCACACAGGCAGAACATGGGCAGATTTAATCCTTCCTCAAACTACTCTGGAAGAGCTTAAAGGTATTGAAGACTGGTACAACAGCAGCCGGATTTTAATGGAAGACTGGGGAATGCAGAAGAAACTTAAACCGGGCTTCCGCGTACTTTTTTATGGAGATCCCGGAACCGGAAAAACGCTTGCGGCAAGTCTCTTGGGAAAATATACCCAGCGTCCTGTGTTCAGAGTAGATGTATCTATGCTTGTTTCAAAATATATCGGCGAAACAGAAAAACATCTGGCAAAATTATTCGATAAGGCAGAAAATAAAAACTGGATATTATTTTTTGATGAAGCGGATGCTATTTTCGGGAAAAGAACCAATGTTCGCGATGCGCATGATAAGTATGCCAATCAGGAAGTCTCCTACCTCCTGCAGAGGATAGAAACTTTTTCGGGACTAATTATTCTGGCGTCCAATTTCAAAAACAATATGGATAAAGCCTTTACGAGACGTTTCCACAGCTGTATAAAATTCAATAATCCTAAGTACGAAGAACGTCTGCGCATCTGGGAGCAGAATTTACCGCAGCAGCTGGATTTGGGAGATATTAATCTGGATCAGATTTCCAGAAGATACGAACTTACAGGATCCAATATTATGAACATCATTCAGGATGTATGCTTAAAGGCGATTGCATCGGAAGAACCTGGCTATAAAGTTAATTCGGAGATGCTGTTGGAAAGTATCAGGAAAGAATATTTAAAAGAGGATAAAGTATTCTCATAAAACTCCAATTTCAAACACCAAGATCATGAAAATAAAAACTTTACTGCTCATCACATTAATGAGTATGGCTTTTGGCTGCAGAAGTAAAAATAAAGCAGTCACTCATTATGAAGAAAACAGGAATGAATCAGAAAAAGTAAAAACAGATTCCCTGGGTTCACAAAACCGGCAGTCTGCTCAGAACACTTTCTCGCAAACGCTTTCTGATGATAGAAAAGACGAAAAATCCGGAGAAATATTTATCAAAGGAAAATCCGATGAAGCCAATCCTTTTGTTTACCACAACATTGTGGGGAAAGATACGCTTCAGAGTATTTCAATTGTTGGAAATGCAGAATATATTATCAATAATCATTATGTGAAATCAGACAGCAAAAAATCAGAGATAAAAAAAGAGCAGGCGGTAAGTCTTATCCGGAACACAGATCAGAAAATTATTTCTAAGGAAGTAAAAAAAGAATCTGATCTCAAAATTTCCGCACAGACAAAAAAGATAAAAGTAAACGGATTTCAGGCAGGCGCATGGATTGTTATCACCATCATTGCAGGAATTATAATTCTCGCATTTTTCACCTATAAATATTTTAAAAAATGACAACATCACAAAAAGGTATAAACTTCATTTTATCATTCGAAGGCTTCAGCGCAAAGCCTTATCTGGATTCTGCCGGAATTCCGACAATCGGCTACGGAAATACCTATTATCCCGGAGGCAAAAAAGTGACCATGAAAGATTTGCCGATTACAAAGGAAAAAGGAGCAGAATTGTTTGCATCGGTTTTACCGACCTATGAAAAAATAGTGTCAGCAAAAATTAAAATTCAGCTTACCCAAAACCAGTTCGATGCGCTTGTTTCGCACACGTACAACACAGGAGGATCGGATACCTTGTTCTCACTTATCAATAAAAAAGCAGAAGCAGCATCCATCAGAAGCTGGTTTACTACAAAATACACCACAGCAGGCGGAAAAGTTCTGGCAGGTTTGGTGAGAAGAAGAAAAGCAGAAGCAGATTTGTTTTTTGGGAAGTAAAATATATCTATTGACTAGTTCAAATTAATTATAACAATTTTGTAAGCTGTATGTCATTTCTTACTGCACCGATGTGTCCATTTTCAAAATTTACCCATATTGCTTGGCGATTTTGTTCATCGATTATAACCCTATCAACAATACCATAACCATACAATATGTGTGACACTTTATCACCTATATTATATATTATCTTTTCCGTATTTTGAGGGTAGTTCTTAAGTAAATCTTGTAAAGTTATAGATGATGCAGAAGTTACGTTTGTTGTCCTTATATTTTCGTGTTTTCTAACTAAATCTAAAATTTCTTCTAAAATATCTCTTTCACTTCTTTCGGGTTTTTTTATATCTGATGAATCTTCATTTAATATTTTTTCAATTTTCTTTTGAAACTCAGGAAAAAAAGCATCAAATGTCGATTTTAATACTTCTTTATCAACAGCTCGTTCGTCCATAGAGTTATTAATTGATTTTACCAAATCAAACATTTCAGAGCTATTAAAAGTGGTAAGTTGAAAATTAGATAATGGCGATGTAACTTCAGATTTTTTTAATCCAAATAAAATAGGACAAACTTTTGATTTTTCAAGTCTATTGGATAAAGCTCCAGCTTCAAAAAGTATCCATGGCTTTTCAGTATTATCTTTTGTAAGACAAATTAAACCAATTAAACATTCAGAAAGTTTTGCATTAATATCTGGGAGCCATCTGGTTCCTTTTTCAATATCATCAGGTGTATAATATGGCTTGGAAGACTGAATTATTTTTGGCAGCCAGTTTTTTAATTCCTGGGCAATTTTCATACTAGCTTCACCAGACCAACTAATAAATATATTATTCATATTTTTTTAAATTCAATATACAAAAATCTTTATTGAATTTTACTTTTATTGTTGAATTACTTATGATTTTTGGATAATTTAAAAAGTGACCATGAAAGATGTTCCGACGAGTAAAGAAAGAGGAGCAGAAATTAATGTAAAAATTCGGAATTTCATCAATACTTTATCATATTTTTAGTATGCTTTTGGTTAATGTTATTAAAGGATTTTCCAATTTTAATCTCATCATTTCCGGAAATTAAAATTTCTAGCATAGCATTTGTATAGTAGATTTTATCTGATCGTTTAGATAGAAATCGTAAAATTTTATTTATAGAGTGTAGAGATTTGTCAGTTGCGTTGATGTTCTGTTACTATCATTTTTAAATTTCTGATGACATTGGATGACGTGAAAAATAATATGATTCAGTACCATATCGCAACCACCACATGACAAAATTGAATACCGAAATCAACTCAGCAGAGGTCGCCTTGTGTATTTTGATAAAGAAAAACCGGCAGCAAGGATTTGAAAAACTCTACAAAAGCTACAGCAGTATATTGTATGGTCTTGCTTTAAAATCGGTTTCTTCTAAAGAACTTGCAGAAGAGATTGTTCAGCGTACCTTCGTTAATGTCTGTAAACAGATCGATTCTTTTACAGATCAGAAATACACCTTCCATATTTGGATGATCCGGAATCTTATTGCTACCATTAAAGATTTTCTTTCCGAAAAACAGATTGAATATAATTTTACCTTACATCAATTTCCTGAATTCAGCTTTGAACTGAAACAACAGGTTCCTTCTTCTCAGACAGAAATCAGCGGTTTCTGATAAATTTTTTTTAATATCTAATTTAAATCAATAATTGTGGTATCTGTTCTGCTGCTATCTTAAGCTTTTGGCAGACAAATTGTTACACATTAGAAATCAAACATAAAATATCCTGCAAATTAAACCACAAACATATTAATATTATGAAAAATTCAATTCTAAGTATTCTTGCTATCGCAGCGATGGTAGCCTGTAAAAAAAATGAAACGACCAATGTAGACACTTCTGCGGACAGCACTGCAATGATGGCACCCGCAGATTCGGGAATGATGAAAAATGATTCCGCAAATGCAGCAGCTACACAGCCGGATTCTGCCTCCAAAACATCTCTTAGCGATCAGGATAAATCGTTTGCCGATGCTGCTGCAAAAGGAGGTATGATGGAAGTGATGATGGGCAAACTTGCGGCAACAAATGCAGAAAATGCCACAGTGAAATCGTTGGGTGAAATGATGGTAAAAGACCACAGCAAAGCCAATGATGAGCTTAAAAAATGGGCATCCACATCAGGATATACATTGCCGACAGGTTTAGATGCAGATCACCAGAAAATGTATGATGATCTGAAGGCTAAAAGAGGAAAAGATTTCGACAAAGCCTACACCGATCTTATGGTGAGCGATCATAAAGAAGATATTGCAGCGTTTAAAAAAGAAGCTGCCTCCGGTTCGGAAGCATCGCTGAAATCCTTTGCCAGCAGTACACTTCCTACTTTAGAACACCATTTAATGGAATCTGAGAAAGCAAAATCAGCAGTTAAATAGGAAATACCTTCTTAAGTAAATTACAAAACTATTCTCAGCATTTATTTCTGGGAATAGTTTTTTTATAACCTTTTTTAAACCAATTTCAGAATTATCTCTTTACATTCATCAGGAATTTAATTTTTTTCCGAAATCTGCAATTTTTTTCTGGGTTTTTTCTGCATCTTTCCTGTCTTTATAATGGATGAAAGCAATGTTTGCTCCTTCCCTGGCAAATAGCAGTACTGTTGCTTTTCCGATTCCGCTGTCTGCTCCGGTTATAAAAACGTTTTTTCCTTTTAGCTGTAAACTTTCCATATATAATATTGTGGTGTGGTGGTGTTAATTTTTTTTCTCTTTCATTGTCAGCTGTTTTTCCATTTCAACTTTCAGGCATTCCATAATAAATTCACTGTAACATATTTGGGCATTCATCGCTTCTTTTCTGGAATTAAGATTCATTTTGTGGGAAAAGACTGTTTTATTTTTATAGACAAAACTGAAATAAGCAAAAAGCCTGTGTTCCGATTCTTCCACTGGAGTTGCATAACCTGTAATGGCAATTCCCCAATCGGTATGAAATAAGTCCGTAACATTTAAAGCCATCGTATCCGCAATATTCTGCGAAACACAATCGTTCTCTTCTGCTTCTTTTCGGTCAACTTTTAAAAATCTTACTTTTTCTTCCAGCGTATACGCCGTAATTCCGCCCTTGAAAAAAGTTGAGGCATCTTTAATCTGCGAAAATGAAAACTGTAAAAACCCAGCCGTTACACTCTCTGCGACGGCAATGGTTTCCTTGGTAGTCTGAAAATAATTTCCTGTAAATTCTAATAGATCGTTCCGGAGATTCATCATCATAAATTATTTAATAGATTTAGAATACTGATTAAGCTTAACCAGCAACAAAATATTTAGCTGCATCATCCTCGGTCTCAGGCAGGATCGTCCTCTGTTCTCTTGGGAAGCTTTCCGAATTTTTCATAAAGTTTATGAAGTTCGTCCAGTTCATCTTCTGTAAGATCTTCGATATCTACAATTCTGTTATTAGCCTTATCATGTGCTTTAATCAGTTCATTAAGTTTAATCTGGATGGCTTTTGAATCTTTATTCTGAGCTTTCTGGATAAGAAAAACCATTAAGAAGGTAACAATTGTAGTTCCTGTATTAATAACCATTTGCCAGACCTCCGAAAATTTAAAAAACGGACCCGTTGCAGCCCAGATAATTACTAAAACACTTGCTCCGATAAAGGCTTCGGGACTTCCGGCAAAACATGCAGACCGATCTGCAAACCGGTCGAAAAAATTCTTTTTCATAAAAATAACACTTCGTTTACAATTCTTTTCTGTTGATTCATTAAACCGAATTTCGTTATTCCTGAATAATAAATGTATGATTATAATCAATTGATAAATAAAATACATGATTGTGATTCTGCTCATAATCAGCTGCAGTATTGTATACTAAATTTGTAACAGATCATCACAAAGAAAGAAATATGAAGCCGAAGCAGATTCCGGGAGTTCCGATACAAAAGAAGGGAGGATTCCACGATACCGAAAGTACGAAACAGTTTAAGATTTTAGAAATCAACTCAAAATTTGCTGTTCTCAAAGAACGTTTTTTTTCTATTAACCGATGGAAAGAATACTGTGGTAATGCTTCAGCAGATTTTAAACATTTTGATGCTTCCGGAGAATTGGCAGACCGTTTTCCCAAAAAAGGAGATTTTATAAGAATTGCCATTCCCGGTCCCGGAACGGTGGAAGCTAAAGGATACGACTGGGTAGAGATCATTAATATCTCGCATCGGGATACAGACAAAAGCGAATCTTATCTGATGATGTGCAGACCGTCTAAAGAGCCTAATAAGCTGAAAGGCTATGTTGCGCATTTTTATAC
This sequence comes from Chryseobacterium sp. MMO-72, assembly GCF_037146035.1. Taxonomy (NCBI): domain Bacteria; kingdom Pseudomonadati; phylum Bacteroidota; class Flavobacteriia; order Flavobacteriales; family Weeksellaceae; genus Chryseobacterium; species Chryseobacterium sp. MMO-72. Next base: position 59,578 of record NZ_JBBCWG010000018.1, on the reverse strand, counting down.
GCCTGCAGCCACTTCCAGTATGTTGATCTCCAAAGAAGGAAATATATTGAAAGCCGCAGTATACGGGAGAAACGAAAGACCGAATTTCAATGCATCTTTTTGGGATAAAATAAGAAATTTTTTCATCGCTCTGGGCGGAATTTTCGGGTTCGGAAAAATACAGTGGAAGATTCTCGCCGACGGCTTGCTGGATTTTGAATAAAAAGTTATTTATACACTTGTTTTTTCACACCATTTACTTTTCTATTTAACTCCTCAGGTTTTTGAGGAGTTTTTGGTTATATAAAATTGCTGACACATCTTTTCGAATATTAAACCTTGATTTCGTTTTTCTTTTTGAACGGAGAGACAAACAATAACCGAAAATTCCATCTATAAAAAAGCGCTCTGAAACTTCAGAACGCCCTTCATAAATTTATTTTATCAAATGTTGTTTTAAGAAATATGGGAAGCGAACATCTCTTTATTAAGATGTGCGATGTGTGCTTTCAAAAAAGCATGAAGCTTAGGATTTTCCACAATATAATCGGAGAACTTAGGTACAATCATAGATTTATTGGAAACAATATTCTGCATGATTTCATATTCTTCTCCAAATGAAATGTCCAGCCCGAATTCCTTCTTTACACAGGAATGCAGATAATCATTGATATATTTTTTACAGTCACCGGATGAGGTTTCTTTTATATCAGAATTAGTTTTCATATCCATAGTTAATAATTTTTAAAGATAATGAAAAAATATTTAAGTGTATAAATATTTATTATTTTAAATTAAATAGTATATTTGTATACTAATTTTTACGAAATGGAATATTCTTTGATTAAAGACATAATAGGATTATTAGAAGAATTTGAAGCTGAAAATTCGGGAAATATATATTCTAAAGATGTTGAAGGATTTAAAACCTGGATACATGATAAAGAATCTTCTAAAAATCAGGATAAGCAGAATGATCCCTACTGGGAAGGAAAAGAAAATGGAAGAAGCCCAGAAAGTGCTATTAATACACTTTTGGTACATCTTAACAGATATGCAAAAACTTATTCTAAATCTGCAATTGCGGATTCCGAATTTTCTACGCAGGAAGAATTTATTTACCTTATCAATCTGAGATCTTTCGGAAGAATGACCAAAACAGAGCTGATTAAAAAAAATATTCAGGAAAAACCTGCGGGAATGCTCATTATTGCCAGATTATTAAAACAGGGATGGATCGAACAGACCGAATCTGATGATGATAAAAGAAGTAAATACATCAGCATTTCAGAAAAAGGGCTGCTTGCTCTTGACAAACAGATGGAAAAAATCCGAAACGCAACTAATATTGTTGCCGGAAACCTAAATTATACAGAAAAAATGGAACTTATACGTATTCTTAATAAACTTGACCGTTTTCACCATCCGATATTTTCCAGAAATATCGACAGCAAAGATCTTATCAATACGGTTTATCAGGAATACGCATTTAAAAACTAAAACTATGAGCAGAAAAGTAGCAATTATCGGTTCAGGATTTTCCGGCTTGTCGGCAGCTTCCTATTTATCCAAAGACGGATATGAAGTGCATGTTTTCGAGAAAAACAGCGAAGTGGGAGGAAGAGCAAGACAGTTTACAACGGATAATGGTTACGTATTCGATATGGGGCCAAGCTGGTATTGGATGCCCGATATTATCGAAGCTTTTTTTAATGACTTCGGAAGGAAATCTTCGGATTTCTATGATCTTATTCCTCTGAATCCTCAGTTTGAAATGGTATTTTCAGACGGAGTGATGGGAATTCCTGAAAATTATGAAGAGATGAAAAACCTTTTCGAAAGCATAGAAAAAGGTGCAGGAAAACAGCTTGACGAATTCATGAACGACGCCCAGTATAAATATGAAGTCGGAATGAAAGATTTCGTAAACAAACCCTGCCATTCATGGTTTGAATTTGTCTCTCCGAAAATTGCGAAAAGTGCTTTGAAACTGGATTTGCTTACCAATTTTCAGCGGTTTGTAAGGAAATATTTCAAAAATCCTAAGCTTATCATGCTCATGGAATTTCCGGTAATCTTTTTAGGAGCAGCACCGAAAGATATTCCGGCTCTTTACAGTTTAATGAATTACGGCGGCTACAAATTAGGAACTTGGTATCCGATGGGAGGATTCGCAAAAGTTACGCAGGCAATGATGCAGATTGCTTCTGACGGCGGAGTTCATTTTCATTTAGATTCCAATGTCGAGAAAATTATTCTTGAAAACAACAAAGCGGTCGGTCTGAAAATCAATGGTGAAGAATTAAGATTCGACACGGTGATTGCTTCATCAGATTATCAGCATACGGAAACTTTACTTCCGGAATCTCACAGAAATTATGACGAAAAATATTGGGAAAAGAGAGTTTTTGCACCTTCCTGTCTTATCTATTATTTAGGATTCAACGAAAAAATTCCCAATCTTACCCATCACACTTTATTTTTTGAAAACGATCTTGAGCTTCATACAAACGAAATTTATGAAGATAAAAAGTGGCCAACAAAACCATTATTTTACGCTTGCTGTCCTTCAAAAACAGATAAAGATACCGCACCGGAAAACGGGGAAAACGTATTTCTTTTGATGCCTGTAGCGCCGGGAATAGAAGATTCTGAAGAAATGAGGGAGAAATATTTCCTTGAAATGATCTCAAGACTGGAAAAACATACCGGAACTTCAGATCTTATTTCTAAATTAGAGTACAAAAGAAGCTATTGCGTAGAAGATTTCAAAAAAGATTATAATGCATACAAAGGTAATGCTTACGGTCTTGCCAATACCTTATCACAAACTGCAGTTTTAAAACCATCTGTAAAAAACAGGAAAGTAAAAAACCTTCTTTACACAGGTCAGCTAACGGTTCCGGGACCGGGAGTTCCGCCATCCATTATATCAGGTAAAATAGTCGCCAGAGAAGCAAATAAATTGAATTAACTATGAAAAAACTTTTTGATGACCTGTCTTATAAAATCAGCAGGGAAACAACCAGACAGTACAGCACCAGCTTTTCTTTAGGAATTATGGCGCTTTCTCCGAAAATACGAAACCCGATCTACGCCATTTACGGTTATGTTCGTCTTGCCGACGAAATCGTAGACAGTTTTCACGATCATGATAAACAGAAACTTCTTTCAAAATACAAAGAAGAGACATTCTGTGCTTTGGAAGATAAAATTTCTCTGAATCCGGTGCTTCATTCTTTTCAGGAAACCGTACATCAGTATAAAATTGATTACGCCCTTATTCATCAGTTTCTGAAAAGTATGGAAATGGATCTTCAGAAAATAGATTATAATTCAGATTTATACAAAGAATATATTCTGGGTTCTGCGGAAGTGGTAGGATTAATGTGTCTTCATATTTTTACAGAAGGAAATATTGATGAATTTGAAAGACTGAAGCCTTATGCCATGACATTAGGATCAGCTTTTCAGAAAGTGAATTTTCTTCGTGACATGAAAGATGATTATCAGATTTTAGGCCGTTCTTACTTCCCGAATGTTGATATTTCATACTTTGATAATGCAGTAAAAGCCCAAATTGAAAAAGAAATTGAAGAAGAGTTCAAAATTGCGCTGGAAGGAATCAGAAAACTTCCACCATCCTCAAGATTCGGAGTTTATCTGGCATACAGATATTATATTTCGCTTTTCAGAAAAATTAAAAAAACATCCGCTGCCAAAATTGTCAACCAGAGAATAAGAATATCCAACGGAAGAAAGCTTTCTTTAATGATGAGCAGCTACGTACAATATAAAACTTCTTTTTTATAGATACATTTACTTACACCCTTGAATAATGAGACACAGACTATACAGAGAACAGCAGCTGAATTGTGATATCGAAACCGCATGGAAATTCTTTTCTTCGGCAAATAATCTTTCTAAAATTACCCCGAAAGAAATGAACTTCGTGGTATTAACCAAAATGGAAAACGATGAAATCTACGAAGGAATGAACATCGATTATTACGTTTCACCACTGTTCGGAATAAAAATGAAGTGGAGAACCAAAATTATTCAGGTAGATCATCAGAAGAGTTTCACCGATTTTCAGGAACAGGGTCCTTACAAACTCTGGCATCACCACCACGAGTTTATTCCAAATGAAAATGGTATTTTTATGAAAGATACGGTGGATTACGAACTGCCTTTGGGATTTTTGGGAGAAATTGCACACACTGTTCTGGTAAAGAAAAAAGTGGAAGATATTTTCACGTACAGATATCAGATTTTGGAAGAAATGTTTAATAAAAATACTGCGGAATAATGAATTTTCTAATTGTAGCAGCCACATTCTTCATTATGGAAGGAATGACGTGGATCATCCATAAATATGTGATGCATGGTTTTTTGTGGTCACTTCACAAAGACCATCACGATCACAGCAACGACGGACCGCTGGAAAAAAACGATTATTTCTTCGTTATTTTTGCCGTTCCCACCATTATTCTGATGTATTACGGAACCATGCAGAATTTTAACCATTGGTTTTACATCGGGGTTGGAATTGCACTGTACGGAATGGCGTACTTCTTCGTTCATGATATTTTTATTCATCAGCGCTTTAAAGTTCTCAGAAATACCCAGAATCCTTACCTTTTGGCGATCAGAAGAGCGCACAAACAGCATCATAAACACACAGGAAAAGAAAGAGGAGAATGTTTCGGATTTCTTTGGGTTCCGGTAAAGTACTTCAAAATGTATTTTAAAAAACAAACCACCTGAAAATGCTGCAATACACTTATCTGCTAATCAATTTTTTTACGGTTATCGTCTGTTTTATTTTTTCTTTCCATCATAAGATAAAATTGAACAGGCATTTTAAGGCATTTATTCTTGCTTCGTCTATTGTAGCCCTGTTTTTTATCGTTTGGGATATCTGGTTTACCAAAATAGGAGTGTGGTGGTTTAACGATAAATATCTTCTGGGACTCAGAATTGTAAACCTCCCCATTGAAGAAATTTTATTTTTTATCTGCATTCCGTTCTCTTGTATTTTTACCTATTTCTGTCTGGATAAATTTTTCAGGCTCGACTGGAAACCCGAAATGGAGAAAATATTTGTTATTTTTTCCATCGTCACTTTGGTTATTCTGGCATTGTACTGCAAAAACAGAATTTATCCTTTTGTGACGTTTTTAACGACAGCAATCAGTCTGTTTGTATTGTATTTCATCTTAAACGCAAGATGGATCGGCAAAGGTTCTTTTATTTATCTGATTCTGATGCCCGGATTTCTGGGAGTGAACGGAATTCTTACCGGAACAGGACTCGATTCTCCGATTGTAAATTACAATCCTGAACATTTTCTGGGAATCAGAATTTTGACGATTCCGATTGAAGATACGGTCTACGGTTATGAAATGATTCTATGGAATATTTTCCTGTTTCAGAAGTTTAAAAAGAAAGAACAGGCGATAGAAGAAACTGCATAATTTTATCATCATCAAAATAATTTTCCCGTTAAATCTATTTTTTCTGGTCACAGTTCTTCGGAGTCTGTGGCTTTTTTTTCGTCAATCTTTTATCAGATTAATTTAGAAAAATACTTATGTAACAAAAGTAGCAGTAAAGCCATTTTTAAATCCTGAAATTTGTTCAGAAAATATTTTAAAAATGAACTTATTATCCATATTATTTGGCAAAAAAGATAGCTCCGCACTGGAAAATGCATTGAAAAACAATCCTTTTCTGGTTGATGTGAGAACTCCTTCCGAATTCGCTTCAGGAAGTGTAAAAGGCAAACAGAATATTCCGCTGAGCGAAATTAAAAATCAGATTTCAAAGTTTAAAAACAAAAACCAGATCATTGTATTCTGCAGAAGCGGCAACAGAAGCGCCATGGCAAAAGGTATACTGGAAAAAAATGGTATTTCCAATGTGGTGAATGGCGGAAGTTTAGAAAATGTAGTAAAAACGATGCAGAAAATCAAAAATGCAGGTTGATTTTCAGCGGGAATAAAATCTTCAGTAAAATAAAAAATCAAAAAATGTTTCACAATCTATTTAAAAACTGGAACTTTGTAAGACTTCTGCGATTGGCAATGGGAATATTCCTCACCATTGAAGCCGTAAGATCAGGAATGTGGTTTCTGATCATTACAGGAGTGATTTTTACAGTGATGCCATTGCTGAATATCGGATGCTGTTCAGGAAGAAGCTGTTCGGTTTCCACCAAAAATCATAAGCAGATTAATGATGAAATTAAATATGAAGAAATCAAATAAAACCATTAATAAACAAAATAGAATATGAACAAATTTCAGGAAATCATCAGTCAGGACAAACCCGTTTTGGTAGATTTTTTTGCAGAATGGTGCGGTCCGTGCAAAATGCAGGCTCCCATTCTTCAGGATCTTAAAAAAGCAATCGGAGATTCGGCAAATATCATCAAAATAGATGTCGATAAAAATCAGGCAGTTGCCGCACAGTTCGGAATCAGAAGCGTTCCTACTTTAATGATCTTCAAAAACGGAGAAGTGAAGTGGAAACAGTCCGGAGTCTTTCAGGCAGATGAATTGGAAAGATTAATAAAACAAAACATCTAAAATGTACAGAAACATCATTGTTGCATTCTTCTTAGTAGTCATTACAGGATGCGGAAAAGCACAAAGTATAACAGATAACGTACTTCCCGCAACCGAATTTTCCCAGAAACTCGATAAAACCAAAGACGCACAGTTAGTGGACGTAAGAACATCCGGAGAATTTAAAAACGGACATCTGAAAAACGCAATGAATATCGACTGGAACGGAGGAGATTTCATAGAAAAAGCAGCCGCTTTAGATAAAAACAAACCTGTTTTCGTCTATTGTATGAGCGGACCGAGAAGTACCGCTGCAGCCGCAAAACTCAGAGAATTAGGCTATAAAAACGTCTACGAAATGCAGGGTGGAATGATGAAATGGAGAAACGCAGATCTTCCCGAGATCAAAACTTCAACCGCAAAAGGAATCACTCTTGCACAATACAATGATTTGTTGAAAAGCAAAACGCCCGTTTTGGTAGACTTCTATGCAGAATGGTGCGCTCCGTGCAAAAAAATGGAGCCTTTCCTTAAAAAAATGGCTGCCGAAATGCCGGACAAAGTAAAGATCGTAAGAATCAATGTCGATGAAAACACAGAACTCTGTAAAGAACTCAGTGTTTCTGCACTTCCGGTTCTCAAACTTTACAAAAACGATAAAATTGTTTGGGATAATCTGGGATTGGTAACCGAAGATGAGGTAAGAAAACAGATTGCCCAATAAATCATGGATAAATCTCTTCTGTGGATCAGAAAAAACTGGAGTACAGTGATTATGATTGCTGTACTCATCCTTTTATGGGTAAATCCCGACGCAAAAGCATGGGTGATGAGACAGATGATTTCCACAGGATTATTCAATTCAAAAATAGAAGAAAAAACAGAAGAATCTTCACTTGTAACGCCGAATTTCAGTGTAAAAAATGAACACGGAGAAATAATTGAAACGGCTCAGCTCAGAGGAAAAGTAGTTTTCATCAATTTCTGGGCTTCGTGGTGTCCTCCATGCCGCGCAGAATTTCCCTCCGTTCAGAAACTGTATGACCGGTACAGATCAAATGAAGATATGGTATTTCTTACGGTAAATCTTGATGATGAAATAATTTTGGGTAAAAAGTATCTTCAGAAAGAAAAATTCAGCATTCCTTTTTTAGTTCCAGACAGCAGTATTCCCAAAGAATTATACAGCGGCTCTATTCCGGCAACCACTATTCTGGATAAAACAGGGAAAATAAGAATGCATCATTCCGGAATGGCAGATTACAGCAAAGACTCTTTCTATCAGGAAATTGAACAGCTTTTGAAAGAATGATTTAAATAAAAATAACCTTAGCGATCCTTCGTTAACAATCAATGTGATTAATTTTTGTGCCTAAGGAAAAAAATTCAGGCAGACTATAATTTAAAACCATTCTTAACGAAACATTTTATAATTTTGCAGAAGTGAAAAAACTGATCTCGATACTATTGCTTAGTTTATACTTGGTTTCTACAACCGAGCTCTATCAGTTTTTGAAAATTCCGGTGCTTATAGAGCATTATCTGGAACACAAACAGGAGAATCCGAAACTCACCATTGGTTCATTCTTCAAAATCCATTATGATAATCCGGTAAAAGATTCAGATTATACCAAAGATCAGCAGTTGCCGTTTGTTTCCCACGCAGCTCATCTTATCATCGTATGTACACCTGCGACACCTTTTACTTTTCAGTTGTCTGACAAAGAATCCAACCCGATTATTAAATCCAAACAGACTTTTTACAAAAGCATCTTTTACAATAAAGATATTCTCAATTCCATCTGGCAGCCGCCGAAATCTTGTTGATTTTTTTTGAATTCTTCTCAAAATATCTTTGAGAACGTTTTGATATTAAGTTAATCAACGATAGGTTCATTAATTTTTTATCAGATCAAACTTATTTATTCATAAGCATTTGCTAGAATCGTACATTCAAATAGAGATATTTATCTGTAAACCAGTTATCTATCAGCTGTTATCAATTATCAATTATCTATCATCTGCTAATAAGCTCAACAAAACATTATGCTTACAAAAATCATTGAGTTTTCTGTAAAGAACAAACTCATCATTGCGCTGTTGATTTTGGGATTGATAGGCGTGGGTTCCTATCAGGTCACCAAACTTCCGATCGACGCCGTTCCCGACATCACCAATAATCAGGTTCAGGTCATCACCATTGCTCCTTCATTTGGAGCAACAGACATCGAAAGACTCGTGACATTTCCCATAGAACAGGCGAACAATAATATTTCAGGATTAAAAGAAATCCGCAGTTTTTCCCGTTTCGGGTTATCGCTCGTTACCATCGTCTTTGAGGATGATGTAGATATTTACTGGGCAAGACAGCAGGTAGCAGAAAGGCTGCAACAGGTTCAGAGCCAGATTCCGCAGGGAATAGGAACTCCCGAATTAGGTCCTATTTCCACAGGTTTAGGCGAAATCTTCCAGTATGTGATCCGTCCCGAAAAAGGCTACGAGAAAAAATACGACATTACAGAACTCCGCACCATTCAGGACTGGATCGTGAGAAGACAGCTTCTCGGTGTAAAAGGTGTTGCTGAAGTCAGCAGTTTCGGAGGAAAACTGAAACAGTACGAAATTGCCGTCAATCCCGACAGATTAAACGCTTACGGAATCACCATCAACGATGTTTTCGATGCTTTAAACACCAATAACCAGAACACAGGAGGAGCTTATATCGAAAAAGGTCCTACCGTTTTATACATCCGGAGCGAAGGTCTGATCGGAAACATTGAAGACATCAAAAATATAGCAATTGCTTCCAAAACCAATGAAATCCCGCTGTTTATAAGAGATGTTGCAGAGGTGAAAACCAGCTTTGCAACACGCTATGGCGCAATGACATTCAACGATCAGGGAGAAGTTTCCGGGGCAGTGGTGATGATGCTGAAAGGCGAAAACAGCAATCAGGTTATTAAAAACGTAAAAGAAAAAATCGCCCAGATTCAGAAAACCCTTCCGAAAGGAGTCGTAATAGAACCGTTCCTCGATCGTACCAAAATGGTAAACAACGCCATCGGAACCGTAGAAAAAAACCTTACGGAAGGCGCATTGATTGTTGTTTTTGTACTGGTTCTGTTCCTCGGAAATGTACGCGCAGGATTGCTTGTGGCTTCCGTAATTCCGCTCGCAATGCTTTTTGCCATCTGTATGATGAATCTTTTTGGAGTCAGCGGAAATCTGATGAGTCTCGGTGCATTGGACTTTGGATTGATTATCGACGGTGCGGTCATTATTGTAGAATCCGTCCTGCATCAGTTCAGTCATAATTCAAAATTCAAAAAAATATTCTCTGTTGGAAAAGAGGAAATGGACACCATTGTTACCGATTCTGCCGGAAAAATGATGAACAGTGCAGTCTTCGGACAGATTATCATCCTGATTGTTTATCTTCCGATACTTACCTTACAGGGAATTGAAGGGAAAATGTTCAAACCGATGGCTCAGACTGTGGCTTTCGCTTTATTAGGCGCATTTTTATTGTCGCTAACTTACATTCCGATGATGAGCTCTTTGCTGTTGAGAAAAAGAAACTCAAAGCCAACCTTATCAGACCGGATGATGAAAAAAGTAGAGAAACTCTATCTGAAAACACTGCTTAAAATTTTAAGAGTTCCGAAAATGGTATTCTCCATCGTGGCTGTACTTTTCGTATTGGCAATTTTCATTCTCAGCAGAATGGGAGGAGAATTTATTCCTTCCCTTGAAGAAGGAGATTTTGCGGTAGAAACCAGAGTTTTGCCGGGAAGCAATCTGAATACAACCATTGAAAGTACACAGAAGGCAGCTCATATCCTGAAATCAAGATTTCCGGAAGTACAAAAAGTCGTGACAAAAATAGGAAGCGGGGAAGTTCCTACAGATCCGATGCCGATGGATGCTGCCGATTTGATGGTGATTCTGAAAGATAAAAAAGAATGGACTTCTGCCTCTACATTCCCTGAATTGGCAGATAAAATGAGCAAAGAACTGCAGGATGTTCCCGGAGTAACCGTAAGTTTTCAGTTTCCGGTGCAGATGCGTTTCAATGAACTGATGACAGGAGCAAGACAGGATGTCGTGGTGAAGATTTTCGGAGATGATCTTGACGTTCTTTCCCAAAATGCTCAAAAACTCGGAAAAATTATTGAAACTGTAGACGGAGCGCAAAATCTTTACATTGAGCCGATTGCAGGAATGCCGCAGGTAACCATAGAATACAACCGTCCTGTTATTGCACAATATCATTTATCCATTTCCGATATTAACCGGATTGTGAATGCTGCATTTGCAGGACAGAGTACAGGTCTCGTTTTCGAGGGCGAAAAACGTTTTGATATGGTCGTTCGTCTTGATTCCAAAGTCCGTAAAAATGTAGATGATATTAAAAATCTGCTCGTTCCGACTCCGTTTGGTAACCAGATTCCGCTTTCCCAGCTTGCAAAAGTTGAAGTAAAAAACGGACCCAACCAAATCCAGAGAGAAAATGCACAACGCAGAATTGTCGTTGGATTTAACATCAAAGGAAGAGACGTTCAGAGCATCGTGGAAGAACTTCAGACTAAAGTTAACAAAGAGATAAAACTTCCGACAGGTTATTATATGACTTACGGAGGTTCTTTTGAAAACCTGAACAATGCAAAACAGCGTCTGATGATTGCCGTTCCGGTAGCTTTGGCGCTTATTTTTGTGATGTTATTTTTAGCATTCGGCTCGGTGAAAGAAAGTCTGCTGATTTACACCGCAATTCCACTCTCAATTATTGGCGGCGTATTTCTTCTTGCTTTGAGAGGAATGCCTTTCAGCATCAGTGCAGGAGTAGGGTTCATCGCTCTTTTCGGAGTGGCAGTTCTCAACGGGATCGTTCTCATCTCAGAATTCAACAGATTATACAAAAGCGGAATCCGGAATATCGTAAGAATTGTAATTGATGGCGGAGAATCCAGGCTTCGTCCGGTTCTGATGACGGCTTTCGTGGCATCTTTAGGATTTATTCCGATGGCATTAAGCAACGGAGCCGGAGCAGAAGTTCAGCGTCCGTTGGCAACCGTGGTGATCGGAGGTCTTCTCGTGGCAACCTTCCTTACGCTTTTTGTACTGCCGCTTCTTTATGTAACCATTGAAAAAGGATTTAAAATGAAATCGCCATCATTTGGAAAACGCAAACGCCTATGAAGAAAACGCGATTACATATGACCTTTAAAAAACAATAAATATCTACATATGAAAAATAATCACAAAAATATAACGGCTGTATTCATTTTGCTATTCAGCTTTGCAGGATTCGGACTGAAGGCACAAACGCCGATCAATCTTCAGACTGCGATCAGTACCGCACTGGAAAACAACAGAAATCTTAAAAACGAAAAACTGAAATCTGAATATTCCAAAGCTTTAATAAAATCGGCTAATGACATTCCGCAGACTGGTGTAACGTTCGATTACGGACAGATCAACAGTGCCTACAACGATATCAAATTTGGCGTTTCCCAGAATATTGCTTTTCCGACAGTGTATAAAAAACAGAAAAATGTATACACCGAAGAATGGAAAAAATCTCTGCTGAATGTTTCCCTGAAAGAATATGAACTAAAAAAAGCAGTCAGCCTTACCTTTTACAACATTCTGTACTGGAAGGAAAAAGAAAAACTGCTGAATGAAATTCTGAAACTGTACACCGATTTTTCAGACAAAGCGAACCTCAGACTGAAAGCAGGAGAGAGCAATATTCTGGAAAAAACAACCGCTTCCAGTCAGAAATCGGCGATAGAAATTCAGTTAAAACAATTGCAGCAGGAATTAGCCATTTTAAAGATCCAGTTTCAGTGGCTTTTGAATACGGAAACCGATTTCATTCCCGAAGATTCAAAATCTTTTGCCAATTCTTTAAACGAAAAACTGGCAGATCATCCTTTGCTCAAAATCTGGGAACAGCAAAAAAATATTTCCGCAGAACAGATCGCGCTGGAAAAAGCAAAAATGCTTCCCGGATTACAATTCGCATATAATCTGAACAGTTTTAAAGGATTGGGTCCGGATGATAAATTGTATAATGCAACACCTCAGTTTCATTCGGTTCAGGTCGGTGTTTCGCTTCCGATATTTTCAGGAGGTCAGAAAGCGAGAATTGAAGCCGCAAAAGTTGCGCAGTCTGTTGCAGAAAGTGAACTGAAAAACGCTGAATTCAACCTTCAGAATCAGCTTAAAAAAGCCAGAGAAATCTATCAGTCCAATCTGGAAATTGTTTCAAAATATGAAAGTTCCGACCTGAAAAATGCAGATGTGATTACCGAAACGGCAAAAAGACAGTTTATCGGCGGAGAAATCAATTACCTCGAATTTGTGATCCTCGTAAATCAGGCGGTACAGCTTAAAAACAATTACACCGATGCAGTCTGGAAACTTAACCAAAGTGCCATTGAACTGGAATACCTTACTTTAAATCCGTAAAAAAATGAAATCAATTTCAATATATACTCTATTAATCAGCTTTTTTGTATTCATTCAATGTAAAAAAGAAGAAGCTCCCAAACAGGAAAAAAGCCTCCCGAAAGACGAAAATGTAGTGACTTTAACCGATGCACAGTTAAGAAATGCACCAATAGAAACAACCACACTTTCGTTACAGAATATCGCTTCCACCCTGAAATTAAACGGAATGATCGATGTTCCGCCACAAAATCTGGTTTCTGTAAGCATTCCGCTTGGCGGTTATCTGAAATCCAGCAATCTTCTTCCGGGAATGCCGGTTTCCAGAGGTCAGGTGATTGCCGTGATTGAAAATCCGCAGTTTATTCAGCTTCAGCAGGATTATTTAATGGCAAGATCCAAAGCACATTTTGCAGAACTGGATTACAACCGTCAGAAAACTCTGAACCAAAGTCAGGCAAGCAGCGACAAAGCGATGCAGCTCGCTCAGTCTGAAATGAACAGCCAGAGAATTTTAATGAATTCATTGGCGCAGCAGCTCAGACTCATCAATATCAATCCGGAATCATTAAAATCGGGAAGCATTACGAAAAGCGTTCCCGTGTACAGCTCAATCAACGGTTTTGTAAGCAAAGTGAATGTGAACATCGGAAAATATGTAAATCCGTCGGATGTGCTTTTTGAGCTTATTAATCCCGATGACATTCACCTGAATCTTAAAGTGTACGAAAAAGATCTGGAAAACCTGAAAAAAGGACAGCGTTTTGCAGCATACACCAATGCAGATCCGGGCAAAAAATATTATGGGGAAATCCTTCTCATCAGCAAAGATATCAGTCAGGGCGGTTTGGCGGAAGTTCACTGTCATTTCGATCAGTACGATCACAGTCTTGTTCCGGGAATGTATATGAATGCCGAAATTGAAACCAGCACCTCCTTTTCCAATGCGGTTCCGGAAGAAAGTATCGTGAATTTTGAAGGCAAAGACTTTGTTTTTGTTGAGGTTAAAAAACAGACGTATCGATTGACTCCGGTTACTTTGGGAGAAACGGAAAACGGGTTTATCCAGATTCTTAATTCTGATGATTTTAAGAATAAAAAGATCGTGACCAAAAATGCCTATACGCTTTTGATGAAGCTTAAAAATACGGAAGAAGAAGAATAAATATTAAATTTAAAGTAATTTGATATTATTATTCGTCAGTTAAAAATGTAAGTCTGTTTAAATTTTTTATTTAACCGCAAAAGAAAAAAAGATGGAGTAAACTTTTGAAGTAGCTTAGAGTAAAATAGCTTTGCTCCTTTAGGTGCAGAATCTGTGTAGAAAAATAATAAGTGTATCAATCAATCCGTAGAATTAATATCTGTAATACGATAAATGTTTTAAAGATAGCGTTCCTACGGAACGCCGAACGTACTGCTAATATGATTTCCACACAGATAATACTCCATCGAGTTTTCTAACATTTTTGCTTTAAACAACTTTAATTTAAGAGCTTATTTAATATTGCTAAATAAAAATTTTATAGCTTTTCTAAATTAAATAAACTTGTTTATTCTTAAATTTAATATTAAGAATTTCAGTTAGTTAAGTTGATTGTAATGAATTAATCAATAAATTGATTTTTATTAAGCTTAAAAAACTTAATTCTCTTAATGGTAAAAATAAAATCTAAGCAGCCTCTAAACAAATTTATAATTTAAACAATAAACTAAAGCTGAACAATTTATTGAATATTTTAGCGTTATAATCCGGATTAATTTAAAATCATTCTTAACAGAAGATTTTATACCTTTGATTAGGTGAAAAAGTTGGTTTCCATATTGTTACTATGCTTATTCTTGGTTTCTACAACCGAGCTGTATCAGCTTTTGAAGATTCCTACTCTGGTAGAACATTACTGGGAACACAAACAGCTTAATCCGGAAATGCCGCTGATTGCGTTTTTCAGAGCACATTACGATCATCCTGCAAAAGACGGAGATTACGGTAAAGACAGAAAACTGCCGTTTGTAATTCATTCTGCACCGCTTACTTTGGTTTTTACCATCAATCCGGGCTTTTATTTTGAAACAAAAACGGAAAATTTCAGATCGCTGAAATCGCATAAAATTCCTTCAAAAGACGAAGATTTCTGCTACAAAGGATTCGCGGGATCTGTCTGGGAACCGCCGAAATCATTTTCTTAATCCATTTACAATCTGATTATATCATAATCAGAACACATCATTTATTCTAAAAAATCATTATAACATTTTACAGTAATGAAAACAATAGTATCAGCCATACTTATGGTTGTATTTTCCTTTGGTTTCCACGCACAAAACAGACTGGAAATCGCAAAAAAAACGGCTGCAGAAAACAAAGAACTCATTCTGCTTAACTTTTCCGGTTCAGACTGGTGTATTCCGTGCATTAAACTTCATAAAAACATCATCGAAACAGAAGATTTCAAAAAACTGGAATCCGATAAAGTGATCGTGTACATCAATGCCGATTTCCCTAGAAATAAGAAAAATCAGCTTTCTGCCGATCTTAAAAAAGAAAACGCTTCTCTTGCCGATGCATACAATAAAAAAGGCTTGTTTCCGTACACCCTTTTATTAAATTCAGAAGGGAAAATTCTGAAAAGCTGGGAAGGGCTGCCTTCAGAAAATGCACTGGCTTTCAGTAAAGAAATCAGAGAAATTAAGGAACATCAAAAATAATTGAAAAGTATGGTCAGAGAATTCAAAAGACCTCAGAAACTGATGGGGAACGCTTTTGAAATTACCGTTGTAAGTGATGATGAAAAACTTGCACAAGATCACATTGATGCAGCCATTGCTGAAATCCGCAGAATCGAAAAACTGCTGACAACCTTCAGCGATGACAGTCAAACCAATCTCATTAATCAAAATGCGGGAATAAAGCCTGTAAAAGTAGACCGCGAGATTTTTGATCTCATTGAAAGGAGTTTGAGAATCAGCAGAATTACAGACGGTTACTTCGATATTTCTTACGGCGGAATCGATAAAAGTTTCTGGAATTTCGACCGTGAAATGAAAGAGCTTCCTAATCCTGAAAAAATAAAAGATCATCTGAAACTAGTTAATTATCAGAATATTATTCTCGATGGCGACAATCAGACGGTTTTTCTCAGAGAAAAAGGAATGCGCATCGGTTTTGGCGGAATCGGGAAAGGATATGCCGCAGAAATGGCAAAAAGAATTCTCATGGAAAGAGGCGTAAAATCCGGAATTGTAAATGCTTCGGGCGATTTAACGACCTGGGGAAATCAGGCTGACGGAAAACCCTGGACCGTAGGAATCGCTGATCCCGACAATGCAAAACAGCCTTTTTCTTATATGAATATCACCGATATGGCGGTCGCAACTTCAGGAAATTATGAGAAATTCGTGGTCATCAACGGTAAAAAATATTCTCATACCATCAATCCCAAAACAGGAATGCCGGTTTCCGGTGTAAAAAGTGTTACCGTATTTTGTCCCAATGCAGAAATTGCTGACGCAATGGCGACTCCCGTCAGTATTATGGGAATTGATGCCGCACTCGGTATGATTAACCAGATCAATCATCTGGAGTGTATCATCATCGACGATGAGGACAGAATTTATTCATCTCAAAACATTAATTTAAAATAAAATGCTTTGTTTATCAGAACAAAATCCTCAGTATCTGATTCATACTAAAGCAATTAAATCAACTTTAAAAACAAATCAATACAAATGGCAGACCTTATAAAAAACAGTCAGAAGCTTTTCGGATATTTATTTGGGCAGCTTTCACCGTCTTCCCCTCCCGCTTTTTTGCTCGTTCCTCACAAAAAGAGCTCCGTTCAAGCCGGGCTGCGAAGATTCAACGCTTTAAATTACAGAACATTTGCAGTTCTTTCGATAGTAACAATTCCTTTGCTGAATTCCTGTACCACCGTAAAAGAATACGAAAAAAATAAACTCAATGATGCCGAAATGGTGCTCGGAAACAGAACCATTGAAAAGACTGAACTGAGCTTTCAGTCTTACAGAGAAGGTTCTTCAGGAGCCAATGCCGGAAAAGTGGGCGGTGGCTGCGGATGCAATTAAGAAAAGAGAATGGTAAAAATTTAATGTGATCTACAATGAAAAAAATAATCATAAGTGTTGTTGCTCTTTTCGGAATTTTTAATGCAAAAGCACAGGAAAACACAAATAACGAACAGCCCAAAAAGCTGACTTTTGATGAAGCTAATTTAGTTTCTAGTTACTACAAACAGGACGGAAACAATTCTGCCGTTACAGGCGGAATCGGCTCAGAAAAACTGACCGATGTTTCCAACACGATTGATGTAACGATGGTGAAATACGATAAAAAAGACCGTAAAAATAAATTCAATGTAAGTGTCGGGATCGATCATTATACTTCCGCATCTTCGGATATGATTGATCTGAAAGCCAATTCCTCGGCTTCGCACGCAGACAACAGAATTTATCCTGCATTAAGCTGGAGCCGTGAAAATACCGAAAAAGGAACGACTTTAATGGCAGGAGTTTCTACCTCTTTCGAATTCGATTATACCTCTTACGGGGCAAACATCGGGTTTTCACAAAAAACGAAAAACAGAATGGGAGAGTTTACGGCTAAATTTCAGACCTTTCTGGATCAGGTAAAATTGGTCACTCCAATTGAACTGAGAACAGGAAGTAATACGGGAAAAGAACATGATGATTACGGAACCAGCGGAAGAAATACCTTTGCTTTGTCTCTGGCGTATTCACAGATCATCAATCAGAACTTTCAGGTTGAATTTCTGGCGGACGGAGTTCAGCAGACCGGATATTTAAGTTTGCCTTTCCACAGGGTTTACTTTAATGATAAATCGGTTCATCAGGAAGCTTTGCCGGATAAAAGATTTAAAATTCCTTTGGGAGTACGAGCCAATTATTTCTTGGGAGACAAGGTGATTTTGAGAGCGTATTACCGTTATTACACCGACGATTGGGGCTTGAAATCCAATACTTTCAGTCTGGAAACGCCTGTAAAGATTTCTCCGTTTGTTTCAGTAAGTCCTTTCTATCGTTACTATTCTCAGACTGCAGCTAAATATTTTGCGCCTTATCAGCAGCATACCGCTTTTGACGATTTTTACACCAGTAATTACGATCTGTCAAAATTCGACAGCCATTTTTACGGAGCAGGAATCAGAATCAGTCCGAAAAACGGATTATTCGGAGTAGAACGACTGAATATGCTGGAAATACGATATGGACATTACACGAAATCGATCGGAATGAAATCTGATATTATTTCGTTAAATTTAAGGTTTAAATAAAAAATCAGTTTAATTTTGACTTGTTAACATAATTAGCAAGTCATTTTTTTAACTTAAAAACTAAAGTGTATGCATCATCAGTTGGAAAAACATTATGTGAACAGAGTAGGCTGGCTTCGTGCAGCAGTTTTGGGAGCGAATGACGGATTATTATCAACCACAAGTATCGTTATTGGTGTTGCAGCAGCCACACCCGAAAGAAATACCATCATTCTTGCCGCACTCGCCGGAATGATTGCCGGAGCGATGTCTATGGCTGCAGGAGAATATGTATCGGTAAGTTCGCAGGAAGATACCGAGAAAGCAGATCTCCTTCGCGAAAAGCGGGAACTTGAAGAAATGCCGGAAGTTGAACTTCTGGAACTGGCTAAAATTTATGAAAAAAGAGGCGTAAGCAAAGAAACAGCTTTGAAAGTAGCTACAGAACTTACGGAACACGATGCTTTGGCAGCTCACGCTCATGACGAGCTTGGAATTAACGAAATTACTCAGGCTAAACCGTTACAGGCTGCTTTGGCGTCATTCGGTTCTTTTGCTTTGGGAGCGTTACTGCCGTTTATCGTTTCACTGGTGGCTCCCTTAAAGGAAATGGTGTATTTTCAATATGGCTTTTCTATTATATTTCTGATGATTCTAGGCGCTATTTCAGCAAGAACAGGAGGCTCAAAAATAGGAATCGCCGTTCTCAGAATTTGTTTCTGGGGAACGGTTGCCATGGGAATTACGGCTTTAATCGGGCATCTTTTCGGGGTTACGGTAGCTTAATCTTAAAATATTTTTTATAAATTGAAATCGCGGAGAATGCATTTTCCGCGATTTTATTTTTACAGGAATTATAGCTTCCTTCCATACATTAAAATTCTTTTGAAAGAATAAACTGCGGGAAGCCTAGGGAAATTTTTCTGAATCCTTCGTTTAAATTCTGTCTTAAAAGTTTCCTGCTCATCCTGCGAAAGTCTTTCCAAATAAGGAATTAACGCAGATCCCGAAATGAAATTAAATAGCGTTTCATGATCTTCCGCAATAATAGGATACACCTTCTGAAATATATTTAAATTTTCAAGTCCGTTTTCAAATAGAATCTGTACGTATTCGTCAATCGTTAAAACAGAAGAAGGACGGTTCCATCTGTTTAATTGTGTTTTGAAAGGTTGCTCATCCGACATTTCAGACAAAATCTGATTGAGAATATTTCCCGGCTGATAAGGCATTTGGATTGCAAGTTGTCCGTTACAGTTTAGTTTTGAAATTAATTCTGGGAATAATTTATGATGATTATCAGACCACTGCAGAGCCGCATTGCTGAAGATCAAATCCCATTTTTCATCACTTTCCAAAATTTCTTCTGTTGTCGCCTGTCTGAAATGGAGACGTTCATTTTCAAGACTTTTTGATTGCTCAAGCATTTCGGCAGAAGAATCTATTCCGATAAATACAGCTTCGGGAAATTTTTCAGCTAATATTGCAGTCTGTTCACCTGTTCCGCAACCCAGATCAATTGCCTTCATTGGTTTTTCTTCTTTAATTAAATCTGAAAGATCAAAAAAAGGCTGATACCGTATATTTTTAAACTGATTGTAAATTTCAGGATTCCAAGGCATAATTTTGTTGATTTAATGTAACTAAATTTACGAAATTATACATTGACAGCATAGATTAACATTTTAGATTGTTATTCTGATCTAAAAGTAGCGAAAAAAAATCGAAAGATTCATGCTTAGATTCTTACAGGATGACAAATACTAAGCAAAATAATCATGGCAAAATTACTCAATTGCTGAGTGAAACGCCCTTGCGAACGAAAAATATTCACAACAATTTTAAAAATATCTTTGTGATCTTTCCGTTAAAAATAATTTACCAGAAAAAATAACTACAAAATCTGGGAACTTTCCTTAATGCTGTTCATCACAAAAATACTTTTCGTCTGTCCGATCCCTTCAATTTCAGAGAGCTTGTTCACGAAAAATTCATGAAATTCATCCATATTCGGAGCAAGAATTTTCAGCATAAAATCGAAATCTCCGCTGATGTTGTAGAACTCAACCACTTCTTTCAGTTTTCCTACTTCCTCAATAAATTTTCCTGCCGTTTTTTTGTTGTGAACATTCAGCGCGATCATACAGATCACCATCATTCCTTTATTCACTTTTTTACGGTCAACAACGGTGGTGTATTCTTTAATGATTCCCAGTTTTTCCATTCGTTTAATTCTTTCGTGAGTAGGAGTGGGACTCAGATTAATTCGTGCTGCAATATCGCGGACGCTTAATTTCGCATCTTTCTGTAAAATTCTGAGAATGGAAAGGTCTTTTTCGTCGGGTGTATAATTTTCTGTTGCCATCTGTTCTGTTTTTGAAGAATTAATTTCAAATATAAGACTATTTGTTCTTTTTTAAATTGAATTAAATTAGATATGTTCTTAATTTTAGTCTGAATTTTTATATACGTTCTATTAATTTTAATTTTGCAGCATAATTGAACTATATGGAGAGAAAGAATTTGATTTTGATTTTAGCATCGGTAGGAACATTTGTAGAGGCTTTGGATATTGCGATTATCAATCTCACAATTCCTTCTATTCAACAGCAATTCGGGATTGGTGCAGAAACCGTACAATGGCTTCAGACTTTATATGTATTATTTTTTGGCGGATTTCTGATTATCGGGGGAAAACTTTCCGATCAGCTCGGAAGAAAGAAAATTTTTCTTTTGGGATTATTCCTTTTTATGCTGACTTCTCTGGGAGCGGGTTTGTCTGAAAACTTCGGAACTTTAGCTATTTTCAGAGCATTGCAGGGATTGGGAGCGGCTTTCATCATGCCTTCGGCAATGTCGATTGTGACGAATACATTTAAAGAAGATCAGGAGAGAAACCGTGCGATCGGGATTTTCAGTTCTTTTGCTGCGATTGGTTCCGGAAGCGGACTTTCTTTAGGGGGAATCATCAGTACGTATCTGAGTTGGCATTGGGTTTTCTTGATTAATGTTCCGATTCTTTTCATCACCTTGATTTTCGCTTATCAATATCTTCCGAAAGACGAGAAAGGCTTATCCCAAAAAACAGATCTTCTATCGGGAATTTTATTGGTTTTAGGTTTATTGAGCCTAACATACGGAACGCATGAATTGGTTCACATCAAAGAGCAGACTTTATTGGTTGCAGGTTCGTTAATTTTGGCGGTTATTTTATTAACTTCTGTCGTTTTTCGTTTAAAATCTGTTGCTCAGCCTTTGATTGATTTAAAATTATTAAGACATTCATCACTGGTAGTTTCTAATCTGGCTTTTGTGGCTTTAGGAGCATTTTTCATCGGATTTTTGTTTTTAATATCGTTGATGTTACAGAAAGATATGAATCACAGTGCGGCTTCGGCGGGACTGATGTTGGTTCCTTTCAGCATTATGTCGGCTTTGGTAGCTAAATTTATCCTTCCTCATGTTGCCAAAAGATTAAATTCTTCTCAGATGGGAATTTTGGGCTGGATTTTCATGTTAAGCGGAGCTTTGGCGTTGTTGGTTTCCATTTATTTCGGGCATCCTTTGTCAATGGTTTTATTTGGTGCAGCATGCATTTCAGGAATAGGGATGACGTTTTGTTTTACCGCTTTGTCTGTCTTGGGAATTCAGGATGTAAATCCTTCCTCTTACGGAGTGGCTTCGAGTCTGAGTTCTACAAGCTATTTTTTAGGCGCAGGAATCGGGTTGTCTTTTATGACGTTGATGAGCCAGATTTTTCCTTCGGAATTGGCGGTTGGAAATTTGAGCCTGATTATTCTGATCGGCTATGCCGTTTTTGCACTGACAATGCTGTGCTATTTTATCTTTAAAAATATAAAAATAGCGAAATCTGAAATCGCTGTTTCGTAAACTGACCTACTTTAAACTAAATTATATAGAGGAATGTTTATACTTTTTGATTAACCGAAAAATTATTTTAGACATTCTTATTGAGAGAACCACAAAAAATTGTCGGTTCTTTTTTTATTTTAGCACCATGAAAATACAAATCATCAGCGATCTGCATCAGGAATTTGGAATGTCGGAATTATCTTTTGATCATGCCGATGTCGTTGTTCTGGCAGGGGATGTTAATTTGGGAACGAAAGGAATTGAATGGATTAAAACAAAAATTCCCGATAAACCTGTGATTTATGTATTGGGAAATCATGAATATTATAAAGGTTCTTATCCTAAAACGTTAAATAAAATAAAAGCTGCCGCAGAAAATTCCAATGTTTTTGTGCTGGAAGACGGTTTTGCAGATATTGATGGGATTCGTTTTCATGGCGCAACGTTGTGGACGGATTTTTCTGTTTTCGGAGATCCGAGATACTACGGATTTGTCTGTCAGCAAGGAATGAACGATTATAAGAAAATTAAAAGAGATCCTTCCTATTCCAAGATGAGGTCGATTGATATTTATAAAATTCATCAGTTTTCGAGATTATGGCTGAAAGAAAGTCTTGAAAATTCAAAGGGCATGAAGAATATTGTGGTTACTCATCATGCCCCAAGTTTACAGTCGAGCCCGGAACATTTTAAAAATGATCCGTTAACTTCCGCATACGTTTCCAATCTGGAGGATTTTATCCTGGAATATCAGCCTTTGTATTGGATTCACGGGCATATTCATACGCCGACAAGATACAAAATAGGGGAGACGGAGATTATCTGCAATCCGCATGGTTATATTTCGGAAAAGTATAATGGATTTGAGAGGGAGCTGATTGTGGAGGTGTAGAAAATCAAATTTTACCTAAGTTCATCGATTTTGCTAAAAGTATTTAATTTAAATAATAATTTGCATTCAATTAAAAACTAATAATTAAGGCTAATTGAAGTAATTTAATAAGCCGTCAAATTCTTATGTCACAAATTATAAAATCTAAAATTCAAGAAAAGAAGACTTATCTTTTTTTGGAAGACCTATTCAAGTTGAATCTAATAATTCCTGAATATCAAAGACCTTATAAATGGAAGTCAAAAAATGTTCATCAGCTAATTGATGATATTATTTATATTGTCGACAAACAAGATGAGTATTCTTTAGGAACTGTAGTTTTGTTTAATGATAATAAAAAAAGAGCCTTAAATAGCGATTTTGAAATTGTAGACGGGCAGCAAAGATTAACAACGCTTACCATTCTTTTGTATACTTTAAAAAGCAAAATTAATCTTCCTTTAATCAATAGTAATTATGAGAGTGAAATAAGCAGATACAATATTTTAGAAACAAAGAAAATTATTTCTTCAAGAAAATCTGAATTCACGGAAAACATTATCAATTTTTTAATAAATAATTGTTATTTTAACGTTTTTATTTTAAATACGAAAAAAGAAGCTTTTCAATTTTTCGACACCCAAAACTCAAGAGGCTTAGATTTAAAACCTCATGATCTGCTCAAAGCCTTTCATTTAAGAGCAATGTCATCAAACGATGATCAGGCAGCACAGGCGGCAACAGTTGAACAATGGGAAAATTATAATAAAGATGAGTTACATAATTTCCTTCATTATCGTTTGTACCGAATAAGAAAGTGGTCTAAAATGAATTCTGGATTAGACTATTCTAAAGAAACGATAGATATTTTCAAAGGAATTGATCTTAACGGAAATTCCAAAACCAGTAAAGTAAAAAAAGTACAAATGCTCGAATCTGCTTTAAAACATGACAATGATTTTGGAAATATTTATCCAATGGAATACAATCAGGTAATTCCTAATGGAAAACGCTTCTTTGAGATGGTTAGTTTTTATAAAAATAATGATCTTTATTACAAATTAAAAGCATATAATACACATACAGAAGACAATTCTTCTTTCATAAACTTAGGGTATTCTAAGGAAAACTTGCAAATTTTGACAGTTGTTAATTCTCTCAATTGGAGAAAAGGAGATTTGGCAATTCGTAATATGTTTTTTAATGCATTATGTCTTTTCAATGATAGGTTTGGAGATGAAAAAGCGAATATTGTTTTCAATAAATTATTTATTTACTGTTATAAAAAAAGATTTGAAAGCAAAAGATTAGGATATCCTGATATAGATCGTTTTGCTTTAAAATGTATTTTCAGACTTATTGAAGATGCGCTTTCTGTAAAAGAAATAATTAATTTTCGGATTGATTATTCTGACGCGGTTCAGAAAATTGCTGATAAAAAATACGTAAATGATTTAGATGAACTTATTGAAGAGTTTGAAAAACTAATTTAAATGACAGAGAATAAAATTCAGGAAATTACAGTTTTTGATTTATTTAAAGATAAAGACAAGAAATACAGTATTCCTATTTATCAAAGAGATTATGCATGGGAAAAGCATGAAATAGAGCAATTATTAAACGATATCATTTCCTATTTAGAAGACGGATCTAATGAATTTTATTACATTGGATCAATGATTGTGTTTCCAAAAGAAAATAATAATAATGAATTTGAAGTCATCGATGGACAACAAAGGCTTACCACTTTTTATCTTTTATTGAATTATCTAAATGATAATTTTGCTTTGGAAATTAATAGTGAACTGAGCTTTGAAAATAGAGCAAAATCTATTACTACGCTGGAAAAAATACGAAATAAAGAATCATGTAAAGAAGATGAAAAAAAACTCAATTTGCATATTATAAAGGGATATAATGTTATTGAAAATTATTTTAAGGAAAAGAAAGACAGGGTTTTACAATTTTTAGAATATTTAAAGAAAGTTGTTTTGATGCAGATTTCTGTTCCTAAAAAAACAGACTTAAATCATTATTTTGAAATAATGAATAACAGAGGCGAACAATTAACTGAAGTTGAGTTGATTCGTGCAAAATTTTATTCGAAAATATATGGTAACAACCAAGAACAGGCAAAAATATTTAAACAAGTTTGGGACTCTGTTGCTTCAATGGAAAATTATTTTGAAGTCGAATTTAAATATAATAATGCTGATTGGAAAGAGATTTATCCCAAGTTTGAACCAGATAAACAATCTTCTAATGCAAAAACGATTACAGATAAAAAGAATAAAAAAGATAATAATTATTCATTAAAGAATATTTTAGACTCAGAAAATAAACTTGCGTTTACTCCAATAACAGATAAAACAGTAAAGTATACAAGTATTTTGCATTTTGAAAATTTTCTTATGCTTGTTTATTCATCATTTTATCCTGAAAATTTAAGTTTGGATAAGAAAAAGTTGCTTGATACTTTATATTCTCAAGAGCTTGGATATGAATTTATACTTAATTTTACTAAACGAATGATAAAATACAGGATTATTTTTGACCGTTATATAATAAAAAGGCAGGTTGAAGATAATACTGAAAAAAATGAATGGGATATAAAAATACCGGCTTCTAATGGTTCAATTTATTATAAAAAATCATTTGGAAATTCATCTGGAATTGAATCTGATAATGATGAAATAATAATCGATTCTGATCTTCAGACTAAAATAAAACTTCTTCAGTCTATGTTTAAGGTCACTTATCCCGATCAGAATTCTAAATATTGGCTTTACGGTTTTATGAAATTTTTGGATAAAAATGTTGAAGAGTTTACCAATGAAAATGAAAAATCTTTTAAATTGAAATCACCTGATTTGTTCATGGATTATCTTACGAATGTCGCTGATTATTATGTTTTTAAAAACTATTTGAATGATAATCCGGATAATGCAATAAGTAGAAAAGATATTGCTTGTATCGAAGATTTTAACGAGTACAATTTTCAAAAGCTCAAATCTGAGGATAAATATTTTGATTTTAATAATGAAGTTTATAAAATCGGAACGGCGGTTCCAAACTTTATTTTTAATTACATTGAATATAAAATTTATGAGGATTTGTTTTTCCGAAAAAATAAAATATTGCATATTTACAAGAGTCTGGAAATAGACAAATTAAAAGATTATCATTATCAATATAATAACTCAGTTGAACATTTATATGCTCAAAATCAGAAATTAGACGCGGATAAAATTTTAAATATTGATAATTTAGGTAATCTGTGTTTATTGACTACAAGTTTAAATTCTACATTGAGTAATGCCAATCCCAAAAATAAATTTAAATATATGATTGCAAATGGTCTGAAAAACAGTCTTAAAATGCATTTAATGTATGCTTTAGCAAAATCCAGTGATGAAAACTTAGAGTGGAATGATTATTTGGTTCAATCTCATTTTAATGATATAATGGAATTGATGAAAAGTGACTGGATTAAATAAAAAAGAGCCCTTACAAAAGGACTCTCCGTTTTAGAAATATATAAGTAAGATTACTTTAACGTAAACTTCACCTTTGTTTTTATGGCATCGGAAGAATTACCGATCTGTGCTTCAAAATCTCCCGGTTCTGCAACCCAGTCGTGTTTTTGGGGATCGAAGAAACTTAAAGCAGATTTATCAATGGTGAACGTTACTTCTTTTTCTTCTCCCGGATTCAGATACACTTTTTCAAAACCTTTTAATTCTTTAGCCGGTCTTTCAACAGACGATTTAAGGTCGGAAATATACAGTTGGGCAACTTCCGCTCCGGCTCTTTTCCCTGTATTTTTTACAGAAACCGTAAACGTGATTTTATCATCCTGAGACATCGTTGTTTTGTCAGCTTTGGCTTTTCCGAATTCGAAAGTGGTGTAGCTTAAACCATGTCCGAAACTGAATAACGGCTTGATTTTTTTCGTATCATGCCATCTGTAGCCTACAAAAATTCCTTCATTGTATGCGATATTGATCGGATTTTTCTGATCTTTTCCTTTATCTGCTGCCAATTCCGCTTTATTTCCGGGATATTCTCCCAATTGATGCGCCGAATTGTCTTCCAGTTTCACAGGGAAAGTGAAAGGCAGTTTTCCTGACGGGTTTGCATCACCTGCTAAAACCGAAGCAATAGAATTTCCTGCCTCAGAACCTAAATACCAAGCCTGAACAACAGTCGGAACTTCTTTAATCCACGGCATTGCCACCGCATTTCCGGAAACCAGAACAACCGCAAGATTTTTATTCGCTTTAGCCAGTGCAGCAATTACATTGTCCTGATTGTAAGGTAATCCGTAACTTTTTCTGTCGTTTCCTTCACTGTCCTGAAAATCTGCTTTGTTTAATCCTCCGACGAAAATAACGTAATCAGATTTTTTTGCCAGTTCTACGGCTTCGTTTAATAATTCAGCTTCAGAACGGTTATCTTTTAAATCCTGACCTGATTTTACCCCATTGTATTCTCCGCCGATGTCTCCAACATAACCTCTTGCGTATTGTACATCCGACTGTTTCCCGAATCTCGCTTTAATTCCGTCTAAAGGAAGTGTTTCGTATTTCACTTTTAATGAAGAAGAACCTCCGCCAACGGTCATGATTTTAATAGCATTTTCGCCGATTACGGCAATTTTTTTAGCTTTATTAAGATCAATCGGAAGGATATTTCCCTGATTTTTCAACAATACAATTCCTTCCTCCCCGATTTCTTTTGCAATAGCTTTATGCTCTTCAGAAGCAATATTTCCGAAAGGCTTGTTTCGGTTCATTGTCGTTTTATACGCAAGATTTAAAAGCCTTGAAACCTTATCGTCCAATTCTTTCGTTCCTACTTTTCCGGATTTAATTAAATCTAAATAAGGTTTTGCCAGATAATAATTGTCGTAAGCATTTTTTGTGCCTGCCGAAAGTCCGTTTGTCCAGCTTCCGAATTCAAGATCCAGTCCGTTGTGGATAGCCTTTTCGGTATTGTTAACAGCACCCCAGTCGGAAACCACGACCCCTTTATATTTCCATTCTCCTTTTAAAATATCGTTCAGAAGATATTGGTTCTGGCTAGAATACTGACCTTTATACATATCATAAGCTCCCATGATCGTCCAAGAATCACCTTCCGTAACAGCCGCCTTAAAAGCCGGAAGATAAATTTCGTACAACGTTCTGTCGTCCACTTTTACATTGCTGGTATGACGGAACATTTCCTGATTGTTCAGGGCGAAATGCTTCACAGAAGTTGCCACACCGTTGGATTGTACTCCTTTGATGTAAGGAACCACCATTTTTGAAGTCAGATAAGGATCTTCACCCATGTATTCGAAATTTCTTCCGTTGAGTGGAGTTCTGTAAATATTAACTCCCGGTCCCAGAAGAATATCTTTTTTTCGGTAACGGGCTTCTTCACCCAGTGCTTTTCCGTAATTCCAGGACATTTTTTTGTTCCATGTTGCGGAAAGTGCCGTTAAAGCAGGGTAGGCGATAATAGAGTCGTTCGTCCAGCCCGCCTGATTCCATTCGTCCCACATCACTTCAGGGCGAACTCCGTGAGGTCCGTCCGTAGTCCAGAATTCAGGAATTCCCAATCTTGGAACACCCGGTGAACTGAATTTTGACTGGGCATGAAGCATCGCCACTTTTTCTTCCAGAGTCATTCTGGAAAGGGCATCTTTTACCCGTAATTCCACAGGTTTGGATTCGTCTAAATAAACAGGAAGCGGTGTATTTTGAGCCATATAAGAAGCAGAAATAAATGTGAATAAACTTACAATGGCGGTTTTCTTAAACATAAAAAGCCTTTTTTGATTGGAAACAAAAATAGCAAAAAATTTTATTATCTCAAATTGAGAAAATATATTTTAAATAAATAATTTTTAATAACCCGTGATTTGAAAATAAAAAAGACATCATTTCAAAAAAAATTGAAACAATGTCTGAATATATAATAATAGACTTTTTTAAATGTCAATGGTGAATTGTTGGTGGTGAATTTATAGCATAACGGAAGAATTCACTATTAACCATCCACAATCTCCCCAAATCAGTTCCAGCCTTTCACAGCACCGCCTTTGAAAATTTCTTCTGCCTTCTTCACTACTTCGTCAGACTCATAAGCTTTTACGAAATTTTTTACCTTTTCGGAGGTTTTGTTATCTTCTCTGGAAACAATTACATTTACATAAGGAGAATCTTTGTCTTCTTTGAAAATTCCCTGTTTATCAGCATCCAATCCCGCCTGCGCAGCAAAATTATTGTTGATAATCGCAATCACCACTTCTTTATCATCCAACACTCTCGGCAGTTGCGGTGCTTCAATTTCAAGGATTTTTAACTGTTTAGGATTGGCAACAATATCCGTTACTTTCGGTAAAAGTCCGATGCCGTCTTTCAGTTTCAGCAAGCCGTTTTTCTGTAAAAGAAGTAATGAACGACCGCCATTGGTAGGATCATTCGGAATTACAACTGTGCTTCCGTTCTGAAGTTCATTGATGCTTTTAATTTTCTTTGAATACGCAACGATAGGGTAGACAAAAGTATTTCCTACAACCGCTAATTTATATCCTCTCTGTTTAGATTGTTCGGTTAAATAAGGAACGTGCTGAAAAGCATTGGCGTCAATATCACCGTTATTCAGAGCTTCATTGGGGATCACATAATCATTGAAGGAAACCAGTTCTACTTCAAGGTTGTATTTTTCCTTCGCTACTTTTTTCGCCACTTCGGCAATTTCCTGTTCCGGTCCGGAAGTGATTCCTACTTTTATAAAGTTAGGATCTTCTTTTTTGGATGAATTACAGCTGGTAAATGCTAACAAACCTGCTGCTAAAAAACTTAAAATCTTTATTTTTTTCATTGTACATTATTTTCTTTTAAAAAAAGGGCGAAAAGCAAAAAGGTTAGATTTTTAAAATTCTTTAATAAATAAAATATGGCTTTTACTCCTTTTTGCTGATTTTCGCCCGATTGATGGCTGAAATTTTCAAACCACCACACTATTTCACATTCACACTTATCAATTGATTGTCAAAATACTCTCACACACTCTCACTCGCACACACTCAAACCCTCCAACTCAAAACCCTCCCACTCAAAAAACTCAACGATGATCAAACCTCTTCGCTAATCGGTCTCCCGAAAATTGAATGATGAAAACAATCGCAACCAGCAGCCCTAAAACAAGATTCATGATCACTGCATCATAACCGATGTAGCCGTACTGATAACCAATCTGTCCCAATCCGCCGGCTCCGACAGCACCTCCCATCGCAGAATAACCGACAAGCGTAATTAAGGTAATTGTTGCATTATTAATTAAGGAAGGAAGTGCTTCCGGCAACAATATTTTTCTGATGATCTGAAACGGACTTGCTCCCAAAGCTCTTGCAGTTTCAATTAATCCATGAGGAACTTCCAGCAAGCTGTTTTCTACCAGTCTTGCAATAAAAGGAGCTGCTCCGATGCTTAAAGGAACCAAAGCTGCGTTTACTCCGATTGATGTTCCCACCAGACTTCTCGTGAAAGGAATCATCCATACAATTAAAATAATAAAAGGAATAGAACGGAAAATATTTACCAGAACAGATAAAATCCTGTTGTAGATTACATTTTCCAAAAGCTGACCTTTCCGTGTTAAAAACAATAAAATTCCGACAGGCAAACCCAGAACAAATCCGAAAAACCCCGAAACAAACGTCATAAAAACCGTCTCCCAAATTCCCTTTGATAAAAGAGAAATCACCGTATCACTAAGCATATCCTCTTACCGTATTTTGAATTTTATTCTGATTGAAAAAATAAATGGCCTGCTGATTTTTCTCCTCTTCTCCCTGAAGCTGAAGCAATAGTTTTCCAAAATTGGAATCGCCTAAATATTCAACATCCGCTTTCAGCAGTTTGTATGGAATTTTATATTTATCATAAACAATGGAAAGCAGTTCTTCCACCGATATATTTTCATTAAGTTCTACTTCCACCAATGGAAATAATCCGTCTTGTGGCTCTTTCTGTAGTTTTTTATTCAATTCCTGTGGTATCGTCATAACACTAGAGTTTAAAAATTGTTTGATGATAGGATTCTCTTTGTTGGAGACAATCTCGCTTAAAGTTCCTTTAATTAATAGTTGACCTTTGTCGATTACCGCAACATGGTTGCAGACCGTTTTGATGACTTCCATTTCGTGTGTAATCAGCAAAATCGTAATTCCAAGTCTTTGGTTAATATCCCTCAACAATTGCAAAATCGATTGTGTGGTAGCAGGATCGAGCGCACTCGTCGCTTCATCACAGAGCAGGAGATAAGGATCATTTGCTAAAGCCCTTGCAATGGCAACCCTCTGTTTTTGCCCTCCCGAAAGACTTTTAGGATAATCATTTGCTTTTTCTTCCAGTCCTACGATTTTCAGCAGTTCATTCACTTTTTTATTAATTTCAGTTTTGCTGACATGATCCAGCTCTAGCGGAAGCGCAATATTTTCAAAAACGGTTCTCGAAGAAAGCAGATTAAAATGCTGAAAAATCATCCCGATCTTTTTCCTTTCCTGTGCCAATTGTCTCGAATTTAATTTTGTAAAATCCTTTCCGTTAATCACAATTTCACCGCTGTCAGGTTTTTCAAGAAGATTCACCGTTCGGATTAACGTACTTTTTCCCGCTCCCGAAAATCCGATGATGCCTACAATATCGCCTTGTTCAATCGTGAGGCTTACATCATTCAGCGCTTTAAACGACTGTTTTTTCTGATGAAATGTTTTTGAAACATTCTTTATCTCTATCATTTTTTACTTAAATTTTATATTGGCTGATAAGGTCTTGCGTTTTTGTTCACGTGTCTTATCACTCTTCTTATTTTCACTTTAGACCGCTTGGAAAGCTTAAAATATTTAGTCACGTTCGTTAAAAGAACTCCGGCAAGAATAACAATCAATCCATAAAACTGGTTGATGTTAATGGTCTGATTTGCAACGATCCAACCCGCAATTACAGTAACAATAGGATTGATGTAAGTATGCGTGCTTACCAAAGCGGCAGGTTTTACAGACAAAAGCCAGATATACGAAAGATAAGCGATAATCGATCCGAATACAATAAGGAAAAACAATCCTAACCAGGCGTTTAACGGTACTTTTACGATTGAAAAGCCAGTCCATTCATTTCTGAAAAACGCAATAATAAATGAAGCGATACCCGCTGTTATAAGCTGTTGGGCAATATTCATAAAAGTTGACTGACCGGCCGGATTTTTTTTGGAATAAAGAGATCCTAAAACCCACGCTACGGAACTTAAGCCCAGAACAACAAATGCAATTACCCTGATTGAAGCATCTGCCGTTTGTATATGCGAACCGGAACCACTTACACTTCCGTTGAGAAATAAAATAAGTCCTGCAAACCCGATCACCAAGCCCAAAGGAATAAACTTATCCGAGAAATAATAACTCCAGTTTTTCTTATCAATGGCGATAAACCAGAATGGTCCGGTTGCAATAGCGATGGCTGCTTCAGAAGCGGTTACATATTGTTCTCCCCACGCAACCAATCCCGTTCCTCCCGTAAGGATGAGAATTCCGGTGATGGCATTTTTTTTCCAGTTGATGGCAGAATTGGCTTTTTCACCTTTTACGAGCAGATATCCGATCATTGCTATTCCTGCGCCCAAAAATCTGAACCCCGAAAGAATAAAAGGCGGAAATCCGTTTAACCCGAAAGAAATGGCGAGGAAAGTAATTCCCCATATTACATAAATATTAGTGAAGGCTATAGGAATCAGCCATTTGTTTTTATTAGTATTCATGATATTTTTTAATGTTGTTTTAAAATAAAAAAGGCTCTACAACGTGGTAAAGCCTTTAGAAATATGTCATATAAAAGTAAGGTTAACCACAACAGGAATGAAGCATAGGCATGCAGCAATACATCATCATAAAATGATTGATATGTTTTCTTACGGTGCTGTTCTTGAATTCTGCTTTCATTGTATTATTATATCCTGATTACGGTTGCAAATATAAAACATATTTTTCTATTAGTCCACTAAAAAAGTAGACTTTTTAGCAAATAAATTGATCTCTTGTTTTTAATATTTTGATTTTTAATGATTTAATTTTTCGAAATACTATCAATTCACCTTTAATTTCGCTCAAAAAACCCGAATAATAGCTTTGAACTTCCTGTTGATGTTCCGAAAATCAAGCCTCCGCTGCGTGTAACCCCTTCGCGAATGGAAAATTTACAGCAATACATACAGAAAATTTATGTTCATCACCTTAAAAAAAAGAATTCCCGGCTTCTTTCAGTTTAATCAAAATAAAACGGATTTATTATCATACATCATGATCCGGCAAATTCAGGCTGCCTAATTTTACATCATCATTAAAAATCAAAATCATGGAAAGAACAGAAGTTGTTTTAGGAAATGTAAGAGGAGAGATTCAGCTCTTCTCAGACGACAAAAAAGCAGGAAAAATGGACATCTCCGTCATTAAAGATAAACTAACGGTGTATCATACAGAAGTAAACGAAGAATTTGAAGGCAGAGGATTTGCAAAGATCCTGCTGGAAAAACTGGTGTCCTACGCAAGAGAAAATCATCTCAAAATTGTTCCGCTGTGTCCTTATGTTCATGCCCAGTTCAAACGCCGTCCAGACGAATACAGCGATGTATGGTTTAAAGAAGAACTGTAAAATTTTAAAATTGTAAACCATTAACTTTTAATTGAATCAAAATGAAAGCACTGAACTTTTTGGTAATCGGAAAAAATGTCGAAATTCTTGCAACCTTACAAAGAATTATCGAAAAAAATGATGGATGGAAGGCTGAAATTCTGAGTGATGAAAGCAAGAGCGAGGATTTTATCAAAAACAATCCCGTCGATATTGTTTTGCTGAGTTCCGGTCTGGAAGAACAGTTCGAAAAACAGATCAGTGTTTTTTGCAGAAATTTTGATGAAAATATAAAAGTAATAGAACATTACGGTGGCGGAAGCGGATTGTTGTTCAACGAGGTGGAAAACAGTTTTGCAGCTGCAAAAAAGACTGAAAACAGAGTAGTGCACCGCGCAGATTCAAGAGGGGTAACCAACGAACAGTGGCTGATCAGTAAAAAGACCTTCAGCTTCGGAGAATTTTATGACCCCGAAAAAATGCAGTTCGGTGCCTTAAGAGTTCTGAATGATGATACCGTTGAAGCCGGAAAAGGTTTTGGAACACATCCTCACGACAATATGGAAATCATCAGCATTGCACTGGAAGGAACCCTGATTCATCATGACAATCTGGGAAACCATAACGAAATAAAAGGCGGCGAAATTCAGGTGATGAGCGCCGGAACAGGATTAATGCACAGTGAATTCAGTAAAGATGAAGGCGATTTGGTTAAATTTCTGCAAATCTGGGTCTATCCCAATAAAAGAAATGTAACGCCGAGATACGACCAGATGAAACTCGACAGAACGAAAAGCCAAAACAGATTTCAGCAGATCCTTTCACCCGACCCTCAAGACGACGGAATATGGATTAATCAGGAAGCATGGTTTCATCTCGGAGATTTTGAAAATACGGCTGAAACCCAATATCAGATAAAGAAAAAAGGAAACGGCGTCTACGTTTTCATCATCAAAGGAAGCGCAGAAATTGAAGGAGAGCAACTCGAAGAAAGAGACGGCTTCGGAATTTGGGATATTTCCGAATTAAAAATAAAATCCACATCGGAAAACACCGAGATTCTTCTCATGGAAGTTCCGATGGAAGTGTAGTGATAAGGTGTGAATTGTTTTGAAGCTCTCTTTTTAAGGGAGCTTTTTTTAATTTCCGGGAAAGTTTATTGCAGGGGTGCAAGAAGGTTTCCCGCCTTCCGGAAAGTTTGTCGCAGGGGTGCAGGAAGCTTTCGAGGTTCCCGGAAAGTCTCTTGCAGGGGCGAAACATACTTTCCCGGTTACCCAAAAAGCCGTTACAGGACTGTTTTGAATTTCTCCAAACAAATTTGTCTTTTAACTCTGAATTCTTTTCCCCCACATTTGTCATCCTGTAAGGATCTAAGCAAAATATTAGAAATTCTGGAAAAAATCAAATTTAAAATTCCAACCCAAAGACAATGTAAAATTGTTCTATAAAAATAAACAAAGAAAAACGGATACTAAACGCACGCTTCATCACAGATGAAATCTGCATAACTTTGTTTCCTCAAAATAATCACCATCATAAAAAAAAACTTTGCGTTTGAAAATGCCCAGCTTTCCTCCACATCTGTCATCCTGAAAGGATCTAAACAAAGTATTAGAAATTCTGGAAAAAATAAAATTTAAAATTCCAAAGCAAAGACAATGTAAAATTGTTCTATAAAAAGAACCAAAGAAAAACAGATGCTAAAACACACGCTTCATCACAGATGAAATTTGCATAACTTTGCTTCCTCAAAATAATTACCATCATAAAAAAACTTTGCGTTTGAAAATGCCCAGCGTTCCTCCACATTTGTCATCCTGAAAAGGATCTAAACAAAGTATTAGAAATTCTGAAAAAAATAAAATTTAAAATTCCAACTCAAAGACAATGTAAAATTGTTCTATAAAAAGAACCAAAGAAAAAAAGATGTTAAAACACACGCTTCATCACAGATGAAATCTGCATAACTTTGCTTCCTCAAAATAAACACCATCATAAAAAAAACTTTGCGTTTGAAAATGCCCAGATTTCCACAATATTTGTCATCCTGAAAGGATCTAAGAAATTCACACAAAAATATTCGAGTATAGATTCCTCCCGAATGACAATCATGACGTGTCTATTTTTCAAAAAAATTAATTAATACCCTTCATTTTAAAAAGTTCAGACAGGCTTATTTTCAACCAGCAATTCACAAATTAGCAAAATCCAAAAAAATTCCCGATTTTTGCCCTCTCCAAAAAATTCCGAGACATTCATGAAACTTTGTATTGCCGAAAAACCCAGTGTTGCCAGAGATATCGCCAAAGTGTTGGGCGCCACCACGCCGAAACAGGGCTATATAGAAGGAAACGGCTATTGTGTGACATGGACTTTCGGGCATCTTTGTACCCTCAAAGAACCCCACGATTACGGTCCGCAGTACAAATCATGGAATCTGTTTTTGCTGCCCATTATTCCCAATAATTTTGGGATCAAATTAATCCCAAACAAAGGCGTTGAAAATCAGTTTAAAGTTATTGAAAGACTGGTTGAAGAATGTGATGAGGTCATCAATTGCGGGGATGCCGGTCAGGAAGGAGAACTGATCCAGAGATGGGTTTTACAGAAAGCAAAATGCAACAAACCCATTCAGCGTTTGTGGATTTCATCCCTTACCGAAGAAGCCATTAAAGAAGGTTTTGCCAATCTAAAACCTGCCGAAGAGTACAAAAATCTCTATCTCGCAGGAAATGCAAGAGCGATCGGAGACTGGTTGCTGGGAATTAATGCAACGCGGCTTTTTACCAAAAAATTTGGGGGAAATAAAGCCGTTCTTTCCATCGGAAGAGTACAGACTCCCACGTTGGCGATGCTCGTTCAGCGTCAGAAAGAGATTGATGCTTTCACCACCGAAGAATATTGGGAACTGAAAACCAAATACCGCGAAGTTATTTTTAACGCTGCGATCGACCGTCTCAAAACATTGGAACGTGCAGAAAAAGGGCTGGAATATTTAAAACAGAATCCTTTCGAAATCGTATCCTTTGAAATTAAAGAAGGAAAAGAGAAAAATCCAAGACTGTTTGATTTGACGGCACTTCAGGTGGAAGCCAACAAAAAATACGGCTATTCTGCAGAGAATACTTTAAATTATATTCAGAGTCTTTACGAGAAAAAACACGTTACTTATCCGCGTGTGGATACAACGTACCTGTCTGAAAGTTTATATCCGAAAATTGAAGGAATTCTGAAGAAAATGTATTTCTATCAGGAACTTATCGCCCCTTTACTGGAAGCTCCGATTCCCAAATCGAAAGCGGTTTTTGATGATACCAAAGTAACAGATCACCACGCAATTATTCCGACAGAAGTTCCGCCTTCCCAGAATTTAAGCAGGGAAGAAAAACTGGTCTATGATCTCGTGGCAAAACGTTTCATTGCCGTATTTTATCCCGAATGTAAAATTTCCAATACTTTAGTAGAAGGAAAAGTAGGAACTATTCCTTTCAAAACCAGCGGAAGACAGGTTCTGGAACCGGGATGGAGAGCCGTTTATGCCAAAGAACCGAAAGAAGAACCCAACGATAAAGAAAAAGAAAAGGAAGAAGAACAGACCATTCCCGAATTTACCGTTGGAGAAACCGGACCGCATGATCCGATGATTCATCAGGGAAAAACGACTCCGCCAAAACCTTATACGGAAGCAACTTTGCTGAGAGCTATGGAAACCGCAGGAAAACAGGTGGAAGATGATGAACTGCGCGAACTCCTGAAAAACAACGGAATCGGAAGACCTTCAACCCGAGCCAATATTATCGAAACGCTTTTCAAGCGGAAATATATTGAGAAGAAAAGAAAAAATCTAATCGCTACCCAAACCGGAATTCAACTGATTGACACCATTGAAGATGAATTGCTGAAAAGTCCCGAATTAACCGGAGAATGGGAACTGAAGCTCCGAAAAATTGAAAAAGGCGAATATGAAGCCAATCATTTTAAGGAAGAGCTGATCCAGATGGTGACGGAGCTTACTAAAAAAGTAGTCGACGGAAAAGGGAAAGTGATTTCTTTGGAAGAAGAAAAAGTGGAGGAGGTAAAAGAAAAGAAAAAACGTGAACCTGCCGTTAAAAAAGAACTCCAACCCTGGGAAGAAACCAAATGCCCGAAATGCAAAGAACATCATTTAATGAAAGGAAAAACCGCTGTCGGATGTTCCGATTTTAAAAACTGCGGCTTTAAAGTTTCCTTTGAGATCTTCGGAAAAAAACTGTCGGATAAGCAATTAATGGATCTGGTCTTAAAAGGAAAAACCTCAAAATTAAAAGGCTTCACCACCCATCCTGAAAGTGTGGCAGAAGGTATTTTAGCGATGGATGAGCAATTTCAGATTGTTTTAAACTAAAAATTAAACACAAATACCACAAATATTTTCACGATTACCACAACGAAACATCAATAGGAGCGGACTTTAGTCCGCTTTCACATTTTACCCAAAACAACGGCTTCAGCCAAAACATAATAATTCTTAACCTCTCAAATATCCTTAATGGTTAAAATATTAGTGCAATTCGTGTTTAAATAACTTCAGCAAAAACATAATAATTCTTAACCCCCAAAATATTCTTAATGGTTAAAATATTTGCGCCATTTGTGAAATCTATTTGTGAAATTCGTGTTTAAATAACTTTAGCCAAAACTTAATAATTCTTAACTCTCAAATATCCTTAACGGTTAAAATATTTGCGTCATTTGTGAAATCTATCCGTGCCATTCGTGTTTAAATATAAACTTAAAGATGGCTTTAGTCCAACTTAATAATTCTTAAACTCTCAAATATCCTTAATGATTAAAACATTTGCGCCATTTGTGAAATCTATTCGTGCAATTCGTGTTTAAATAATAATCCTTAACTTCTCAAATATCCTTAACGGTTAAAATATTTGCGCTATTTGTGAAATCTATCCGTGCAATTCGTGTTTAAATAACTTCAGCCAAAACTCAATAATTCTTAACTTCTCAAATATCCTTCATGGTTAAAATATTTGCGCCATTTGTGAAATGTATCCGTGCAATTTGTGTTTAAATCAAAAGCAAACATAATATTTTCGCATTTGTAAAAAAATTTGTGCAACTTGTGTTCAAATTATAAACAAAAAATGACACCCCATAAAAAACAGCTCATCACCGACAGTTTCCACCGCTCCGAGACATTAAAATTCTACAAAGCCGAACTTCTGGAAGTAGAAACCGACTTCATTTCCATGAAAATCCCGAAAATGGAACTCATGACAAGAAAAGCGGGAATGTTCAACGGAGCCATGATTGCTTCTTTGGTGGATGTTTCTTCCGGTTATGCAGCAGTAAGTCATTACGAAGAAGACTGTTATGTCGTAACCGTTGAATTGAAAGTCAATTATTTAAGACCTGCTATCGGGGATGCTTTAATTTCGAAATCTTATGTGATAAAAGGAGGTTCAAAGATCAGTGTGATCCGCACCGAAATTTATGTGGTTGATAAAGACGGAGCTTCCGAAAGTCATGTTGCCACGTCTTTGGTTACGATGATGAAGATCAGATAATTTTTTATAACAAGTGGAATAGCTTTTGCACAGGAACACGCATCAACAACATTAAAAAATCATACTATGAACTTAATTATTCGACTTTTGGTAACGGCCATTGTTGCTTATCTTTTAACATGGATTTTACCGGGAGTACACTTTACAGGATTTGGCGGAGCGATCATTTTTGCCATCGTTTTAGGACTTTTAAATTTAATTGTAAAACCTGTTCTTAATATTTTGGGATTGCCTTTAACGATTATTACATTGGGGCTGTTCACTTTAGTAATCAATGCAATTATTATCCTGATCGCGGATTATTTTATAGACAGCATGATGGTAGACGGATTTTTGTGGGCACTTATTTTCAGCATCCTGCTTTCCATCGTCAGCTCACTGGCAAACTCAATGTTTTCGGACGGAGATTAATTTAAAATTTAAAATGATATAAAAATCGCCTGTTAAAACGACAGGCGATTTTTTGTGCGCGTTTGTGTTTTAAAAATAGTTAACTTTGGCAATCTTTGAATTAAATAAAGACTTTATGATCGGATTGAATGATAAAGTCATAAAAAATGAATTAATATGAAACTTAAGTACAGTCTGCTGGCTTTGGCAGCTCCGCTTTTAATGAATGCACAACAACTAATGACGCCTGAAATTTTATGGACTTTGAAAAAAGTTGGAGTACAGGCAGTTTCTCCGGATCAGTCCTCGTTAATCTACAAAATAGGACAGACCGATCTTAAAACCGAAAAAACAAAAAGCGAGAACTATTTCCTGAATGTTCTGAACAATCAGTCCGTGAAAGTTGATTTAGGCAAAAAAGCACTGATTCAGTGGGATAAAAACGGATTGTATGCGCAGGAAGGCGATAAGATTTTTCTTTCAAAAGATAACGGTAAAACATGGACGGAATTTTATACCATCGGTGAAGCAGACAACATTGTTATTTCTCCCGACGGTAAAAAAATAGCCTTCAGCAAGCAGGTCTTGGTGGAAAAAGTAATGGGAAAAGACAAATATTCCGATACTCCGAAAACCACCGCGCAGGTTTATACAGATCTGAATCACAGACACTGGGATTATTTCAATGAAGGGAAATACAATCATGTTTTCGTGGTAAATGTTTCGGAAAAAGCAGATTCTGCAAAAGATTTACTGGAAGGGAAAATGTGGGATTCGCCACAAAGACCTTTTGGCGGAGCGGAAGATTTCATCTGGAGTCCGGATTCTGCACAGCTTTTATATGTAACTAAACCGAAAAGCGGCAAAGAATACTCTACAAGCACAAACACAGATATTTTTGCCTACGATCTGGCTTCAGGAACAACAAAAAATTTAACTGAATCCAATAAAGGATACGACGTTAATCCGAAATTCAGTCCGGACGGAAAATCACTTTTGTGGCAGAGTATGGCAAGAGACGGTTATGAAGCCGATAAAAATGATGTAAAAATCATGGATTGGAAATCCGGAAAAACAACAAACCTCACCGCAGGTTGGGACGAAAGTGTTTCCGGAGATGTTTTCTGGAGCGGAGATTCAAAAATGATCTATTTCACGGCAGCTTTCAGAGGAACGAAGCAGTTATTTTCTTTAGATCCTAAAAATGCTAAAGTGCAGCAGATCACAAAAGGTGATTTTGATGTGAATGAAATTTTTGCCGATCAGAAAACTTCACTTTTGGTAGGAAGAACAGATATTAACCACGCCACAGATATTTTCTCTGTTAACCTTAAAAACGGAGAAATGAAGCAGGTTACGGAAGCCAATAAAGAAATGTATGCACAGTTGGCTCAGGGAAAATCTGAACTGAAAATGGTGAAAACTTCAGACGGAAAAGAAATGGGAGTGTGGTTCCATTATCCGCCAAACTTTGATCCGAATAAAAAATATCCAACCCTTGTTTATTGTCAGGGAGGTCCGCAATCTGCATTAACACAATTCTTCAGCACAAGATGGAATTTTGCTTTAATGGCAGCCAACGGATACATTGTTGTTGCACCAAACAGAAGAGGAATGCCGGGTTGGGGAACAAAATGGAATGAAGAAATCTCAAGAGACTGGGGAGGACAACCAATGAGAGATTATTTGGCCGCAACAGATTACGCAAAAACTTTACCTTACGTTGACGGAAGCAGAGTAGCGGCTGTCGGAGCAAGTTATGGAGGATACAGCGTATTTATGTTAGCCGGAATTCACGAAAACAGATTCAAAACGTTCATTGCTCATGATGGATTATTTGATATGAAATCTTGGTATTTAACAACAGAAGAACTTTGGTTTGCGAACTGGGATCTCGGTTCACCATGGGAAAAACCGCAACCAAAAGCTTATACGGAATTCAACCCAAGCAATTTTGTTGATAAATGGAATAAGCCGATCATGATCGTTCAGGGCGGAATCGACTTCAGAGTACCTTATGAACAGGGACAGGAAGCATTTCAGGCAGCAAAACTGAGAGGTTTAAAATCTAAACTGGTTTATTTCCCGAATGAAAATCACTGGGTGCTGCATCCACAAAACGGATTGGTTTGGCAAAGAGAATTCTTTGATTGGTTAAAAGAAACGTTATAAATGTAATCTTCCCTACTGAATTCCCCTCCTTTGGAGGGGTGGCAAAAATTCATAGAATTTTTGACGGGGTGGTTTAAACAAATATAAAAATCAACAGAAAACGGGCTTTTAGTCCGTTTTTTGTTTTGAAAATTAAGAATGACTTTAGCCAAAATGTATATATATTTGAATCATGCAAAACAGAATATCTTCCTTTCCACCCATCATCGACAAGGATTCTAAAATTATCATTCTGGGATCAATTCCCGGTGTAAAATCGTTAGAAAAACAACAGTATTACGGTCATCCCCAAAATAAATTCTGGAAAATCATCTTTGAATTGTTCAATGAAGAATTTACAGAAGATTATGCGGAAAGAATCAATATTTTAAAGAAACACAACATTGCACTTTGGGATGTTATTGATTCCTGCGAAAGAAAAGGAAGTCTGGATTCTGAAATAAAAAATGAAGAAGCCAATCAGATTGAAGAGCTCCTGGAAGATTATCCGAATATTAAGGCAATCTTTTGTAACGGCGGAAAGTCCTATAAAAATTTGCAGAAAATTTTAGGAAAGAATTATAAAATACCTGTATTTTTACTGCCTTCTACAAGCCCGCTTCATACAGTGTCTTTTGAAAAGAAACTGGAGGAATGGAAGAAGATTGTAGAATTTCTGAATTAAAATAGCAGGAATAAAAACTATCCCTGCTAAGATTTATTTGAAAAATACTTACTTCTCAATCCTATAAACCTCCTCATAAGGCTGAATCAAAACCCAGCCATTTCCTGAGAATTTCATCTGAAATTCCTCACCACTTCCTCTTCCGATCAGACTTTTAAAAGAAACATTGGTTTTCAGTTCAGGAGAAAGGTTTCCGGACCATGCAACGGTGGCATTCGGATCTGTGAAAACCGGAGCATCGGGAGTTACCAATAATGTCAACGGTTCACCGTGAGTGGTAATCGCAATATGTC
This sequence comes from Chryseobacterium sp. MMO-72, assembly GCF_037146035.1. NCBI lineage: Bacteria > Pseudomonadati > Bacteroidota > Flavobacteriia > Flavobacteriales > Weeksellaceae > Chryseobacterium > Chryseobacterium sp. MMO-72. The sequence goes on along the minus strand of NZ_JBBCWG010000018.1, from coordinate 16,783 downwards.
CGGTTCCGGATAATTTCACCTGAAAAAGTCCGCCAGACATTACGCCTGCAATACTTTTTAGCATGGTAATGTCGCTTTTAATACTTTGTTCGTGTGCCAAAACGTCGTTTCCGTTCACGCAGACTGCTTCATTATTTAAATAAAGAATACGAACTTTTTTCCCGGAATCCGCAACGTACAATTTTCCGGTTCCTTCGGCTTTCATTAATTTTGCTCCTTCGCCGCTGATCGCTTTTTTCAATAAGTTTCCAATTCCTCCGGAAAGCATTCCCTGTCTTTCGAAATTAACGTTTCCGATGTAGCCAACCATGCTTCCTGCCTTCGTCCAGACAGACTGATTATTAAGGTTGATCTCCAGAAGAGAGGGTTTTTCCAGTTCGAAATAATCTCTTTCCATTGGATTTTCTTTCGTTTCGTTCACAAAAGATTCAATCGAATATTTGCTCATAGTGTAAATTTTTAATGTTCTCAAAAATAGCTTTTTTACGGTATAAAAAATATCGGGAAATCACGGTTTTATTTCAATTAAAATTAATTTAAATACTTTGAATCTTTGTATTTTCGAAAATAAGTCAAACGCCCTTGTTTATCTTGGTTTCAATAATTTAAACAAAATTCTTAAATAAAACTTTTTTAATTTCAAGAAATACAAAGGCATCTCATTTAAAAAATGCAAAACAGAAAATAATTATATTATTGATTATTAGTTAGTTGTGTTTATTTAAAAAATGCATAAAGAGTTACTTTAACATCTATGTAAATAATACTTGACAAAGGGGTTTCGAATATCGTATATTTGCACTCCGAAAATTACACCATGTAATTTCTATAAATTTTTAAACCGTAATTTAAAAAATGAAAACATCAGATTTTAATTTTGATCTTCCTGCGGAATTATTGGCAGAACACCCATCAGAACACAGAGACGAAGCCAGATTAATGGTTTTAGACAGAAAAACTGAAACAATTCAGCACAAACTGTTCAAAGATGTGGTAGATTATTTCGACGAAGGAGATCTTTTTATCTTCAACAATACTAAAGTTTTTCCTGCACGTTTATATGGAAATAAAGAAAAAACGGGAGCTAAAATTGAAGTTTTCTTATTAAGAGAGCTGGATAAGGAAACCCGCGTTTGGGACGTTTTGGTAGATCCTGCAAGAAAAATCAGAATAGGTAACAAATTATTCTTCACAGAAGATGAATCTTTAGTAGCAGAAGTTATAGACAACACCACTTCAAGAGGAAGAACTTTAAGATTCTTATTCGATGGTTCTTACGAAGAATTCAGAGCCAAATTAAAGGAATTGGGAGAAACTCCGCTCCCGAAATACATCAAAAGAGACGTTGAACCTGAAGATGCGGAAAGATACCAAACCATCTATGCAAAAGTAGAAGGAGCGGTTGCAGCACCAACTGCAGGACTTCACTTTTCAAAACATCTCATGAAGAGACTGGAAATTAAAGGAATCGACTTTGCTGAGGTTACACTTCACGTTGGTTTGGGAACATTTAACCCGATTGAAGTAGAAGATCTTTCTAAGCACAAAATGGAATCTGAAGAAATCTTCATCGATGAGAAAAATGCTCAGATCATCAACAATGCTGTGGAAGCAAACAGAAGAGTTTGTGCCGTTGGAACAACTACCATGAGAACTTTGGAAACTTCTGTTTCTTCAAACAAGAAGATCTCTGCTTTCCACGGATGGACCAATAAATTTATTTATCCTCCACATGATTTCGGAGTGGCAAACTGTATGATTACAAACTTCCACACGCCAAAATCTACATTAATCATGATGATCGCAGCGTTTGCAGGAAGAGATTTCGTAATGCACGCTTACGAAGAAGCCGTAAAAGAAAAATACAAATTCTACTCTTACGGAGACGCAATGTTAATTTTGTAACAAAATAAGTAAAAAGAACCAGGTTAAAAGTAAAAGGTATAAAAGCTGTGAAACAGAATGATCTACTTGAAAGGACTTTTATATTTGGAGTTAATTGTCTTAAGTTTTTAAGATCACTTCCAAATGATCCTGAAAGTAAATTAATCAGATTTCAACTGGGAAAGTCAGCGACTTCAATAGGAGCAAATTATGAAGAATCTCAGGCCGGATCTTCTAAAGCTGATTTTAAAAACAAAGTAAAAATTGCTTTAAGAGAAGCCAGAGAAAGTAGTTTTTGGCTTCGGGTTTTAGAAAAGCTGGATGGCTACGATTCTGAAGAATTTAAAACTTTATTAAATGAAAGTGCTGAATTGAAAAATATTTTAGCTGCAATAGTTAATAACACAAAGCTGTAAAAACTTTTTAATTTTTACTTTTAACCTGGCTCTTTAAATAAATTATGAAAGACATCAGAACTTTATCACTGGACCAGCTCAAAGAATATTTTGTTTCTTTGGGAGAAAAACCGTTTCGTGCGAAGCAGGTGTACGACTGGTTGTGGAGTAAAAATCTCCACTCGATTGATGAAATGACGAATCTTTCAAAGTCTCTTCGTGAAAGAATAGCGGAAGAGTATACCATCAATCCTGTTTCTGTGGATCAGCTTCAGAAAAGCACAGACGGAACCATTAAAAACGGAGTGAAATTACACGACGGCTTATTGGTGGAATCCGTTCTTATTCCTACAGAAACCAGAACGACAGCCTGCGTTTCTTCACAGGTTGGATGTTCATTAAACTGCGAATTCTGCGCAACCGCAAGACTCAAAAGAATGAGAAATCTTGAAGTTGCCGAGATCGTAGATCAGGTTGCTTTAATCGACAGCCAGAGCAAAATGTACTTCGACAGACCGCTTTCCAACATAGTTTTTATGGGAATGGGAGAGCCGATGATGAATTACAAGAATGTCGTGGAAGCAATCCGGAAAATTACCCAGCCGGAAGGTCTGGGAATGTCTCCGAGAAGAATTACGGTTTCTACTTCCGGAATTCCGAAGATGATCAAAATGCTTGCTGATGAAGAACTGAAAGTGAAATTAGCTTTATCACTCCATTCCGCAATCGAAGTAAAACGCAATGAGATCATGCCTTTTTCCGATAAGTTTCCTCTAACGGAAATCATGGAATCTCTTCAGTACTGGTATAAAAAAACAGGCTCTGTCATTACTTTCGAATATTGTGTATGGAAAGGAATTAACGACGGAGATGAAGACATCAAAGCCCTGATTAAATACTGTAAACAGGTTCCTTCGAAAGTAAATTTAATCCAGTATAATCCCATTGGAGATGGAAAATATGACCAGTGCAACAAACAGGCAGAGGAAAAGTATATCCGCCAGCTTGAAAATGCCGGAATTGTCTGTGTGGTAAGAAAAAGCCGTGGCGGAGATATAGATGCAGCCTGCGGACAGCTTGCCAATAAGTCTTCGGATTAAATTTTTATTAAAAAAAACAAATATTTTTCTTATCGTTTTTGTAAAATCCTAACTTTGTACCACAAATTTAAAAGTGATGATGGATTACTTTATGGATGAAAATGGATTGGAAAGTGTCTACTCATGGGCAATTCCTGTTCACGCTGCTGTTATTTTAGCCGAAATGATTTACAGCCATGTTTCCGAGGCTAAATTATATGATAAAAAAGACGTTGCAACAAGTGTTTATTTGGCACTGATGAACTTCGGGCTGGATCTTTTAATGAAAGGATTTGCCATGTTTGTCATGTTTTTCTTTTACAATCATAGATTTTTCACGTGGGAATTTACGATTTGGTATTGGCTGATCTGTTTTGTGGTAACGGATTTCGCGTACTACGTTCTTCATTATGTAGATCATCATTCCAGAGCATTCTGGGCGGTTCATATTACGCACCATAACTCGGAATATTTCAATTTGACCACAGGTTTCAGAAGTCCGGTTTTACAGCCTCTATACAGATATTTGTACTTTTCGCCACTGGCTTTTTTAGGATTCAATCCGTGGCACATTATGGTGGTTTATGCGATTGGTCAGGTTTACGGAACGTGGGTGCATACGCAGACTGTAAAAAGTATGGGGTTTCTGGAATATATCTTGGTAACGCCCTCTCATCACCGTGTTCATCATGCATGTAACATCAAATATCTTGACAGAAATATGGGAATGTGTCTTATTATCTGGGATAAAATTTTCGGAACTTTCGAAAAAGAAGATCCTAATGTTCCTGTAAAGTACGGTATTTATCCAAAAATGCCGAATGACAGACCAGACACTGTTTTGTTATATGAATGGAGAAAAATTTGGAAAGATATTAAACAGCCGGGACTGAAATTTTCAGATCGTATTAATTATATCTTTAATTCTCCGGGATGGCGGCACGACGGAACCGGAAAAACAGTGAGACAATATCAAAAAGATTATTGGGCAAGAAAAAATAAAAATAAAGATCAGGTTCAGAAGAAATCTGCTTAGTTTTCTAAACAATGGTGACGCTATTTTGACACAGATTTCACAATATTTGAATTTAAATATAATCTTACAATAAATTAGGACGGGCTTGCTCGTCTTTTTTGTTTGCTTAAATTTAAATTCAATCTCTTCTTCGTTATCTTAGTTAAGTGAAACGGCTTTCCGAACTTAAAAACGAATAGTAATAAAAAAATCTTTGCGAGCTTTGTATTAAAAAATTACTCAACTTTATTATGTTCAAAACTACGAAAAGCATATAAAATTCTACATAAGTATTAGTGAAATTAGTATAAAAAATTAGAGCCATTTGTGTTTAAATAAATATTTTTACCGCATGAAAAAGCTTTTCCTCATACTTACCATTACCGTTTCAACAGTCTCATTTTCCCAACAGGCGGATCTGTTCAAAATCAGAAAGTACAGAGTCAATTATTTGGATGATAAAGTGAAAGAAACTTCAGGGCTGAGCTTAATCAACGGAAAACTGTATACTTTTAACGACAGCGGAAATTCTCCCGAACTTTTCGAACTGGATAAAAAAACAGGAAAAATTATCAGCATCGTACAAATCAACGCTAAAAATAAAGATTGGGAAGCACTTACAAACGACGGTAAAAACTTTTATATCGGAGATTTCGGAAACAATGGCGGAACCAGAAAAGATCTCGAAATTTATAAAGTTCCTTTTGAAAATAATACATTAAATAACGATTCTGTAAAAGTAATTTCCTTCGAATATCCCGAACAGCAGGAATTTATTCCGAAATATTCCGAAACAGATTTCGATGCGGAAGCGATGATTTATTTAAATGGCAAAATTCATCTCTTTACAAAAGAATGGGGTTCAAAATCAACAACACATTACATTATCGATCCTGAAATTTCAGAAAAGCAAAAAGCACAGAAAACAGAAACTTTTAAGACCGGTTTTATGGTAACAGATGCTTCTTATTTTAATAAAAAGCTTTATTTGATAGGCTATACCAAGAAAACAGAAGTTTTTTTAGATATATTTAATGAAACCGAATCCGGAGTTTTTTTTAAAGAAAATCCTAAACATTATTATCTCGGAAGCGCTTTATCCATTGGACAAATTGAAGGAATTGCCGTTGATGAAACAGGAATCTATATTTCGGGGGAAAAATTTCATTCTCCGATTGGCGGAGGAAAACAAAGCCTGTATTTTATTCCGATAGATAAACTCAAAGATTAATTTCTCTTAAAATTGCCCGAAAAAAATTATCTTTGTGGGAATTAATAATTTATCTCTTATTCAAAGATTGTGGCGAACACCGTTGAAGAAATCAAGCGACCGATCAATGAGGAAATGAAACTTTTCGAGCAGAAGTTTTATGAATCCATGCAGAGCAAAGTACCTTTACTAGATAAAGTCACTCGTTTTATCGTTACCACAAAAGGAAAGCAGATGCGTCCGATGTTTGTCTTTCTTTGTGCAAAATTAGTCGGCGACGTCAACGAAAAAACGTATCGTGGAGCTTCCATGATTGAGCTGATTCACACCGCAACTCTGGTGCATGATGATGTGGTGGATGAAAGTTTTAAGCGTCGTAATTTCTTTTCAATCAACGCATTGTGGAAAAATAAAATTGCTGTTTTGGTAGGAGATTATCTTTTATCCAAATCTGTTTTATTATCTACAGATCATAAAGACTACGATTTATTAGGCGTTATTTCAAGAACCATCCGCGAAATGTCTGAAGGCGAACTTCTTCAGTTGGAAAAAGCCAGAAAACTGGATATTACAGAAGAAGTATATTATGAAATTATCCGTCAGAAAACAGCGACTTTAATTGCTGCGTGCTGCGAAATCGGCGTTTTATCGAATAATGCAGATGAAGTTCTGGCTAAAAAAATGATGGATTTCGGAACTTATACCGGAATGGCTTTCCAGATCAAAGACGACCTTTTTGATTATTTAACTTCAAACGTTATCGGAAAACCGGTAGGAATTGATATCAAAGAGCAGAAAATGACGCTGCCCCTGATCCATACTTTAAAAACAGCCAGTGAAAAAGATCGTAAATATTATTTCAATACCATTAAACGTTACAATAACGATCAGAAACGCGTAAAAGAGCTGATTAATTTTGTTAAAAGTTCCGGAGGTCTGGAGTATGCGATTACCGTAATGAAAGACTTTCAGCAAAAAGCAATTGATATTCTGAACGAATTTCCCGATTCTGAAGCAAAAAAATCATTGCGAATTATGCTTGATTACGTAATTGAAAGAAAATTTTAAATAAAAATATAATAAGCCGGATTTTCCGGCTTATTTTTTATTAAGATCCTGATTAAATCTTCTGAATCGTTACACTTGTTACATTTCCGCTTCCCGTACTTCCCGTTTCTGTCGCCAAAACAGTACAGTTCTGATTCGGAGCTGCTGTAAAACGTACCTGATAACCTGCGGTTGGAATCACAAGCAACGTTGTATAATTCATAAGTTCACCCACCGAACCGGAAGTTGCTACTGCATTATAATGACTGCCTCGTCCTAAATAATCAGCATCCGGAACTGGTCTTATTCCAATCAGCAATTGAGTTCCTGCCGGAGCATTTACAAAACTTGCCTGTAAGGTAATCAGATAATTTCCTGCCTGATTGAATGTTAAAACTCCTGTAGTAGTGTTGTAAGAATAATAAGGGGAAGTTGATAAAGGAGTACCGAATAATAAAGTTGTAATAGAGGAATTGGCGTTCTGATTAGCGGTTAGCCTTGCGTGAAATAACGAGTACGCATTGAAATTTATGGTTTTTAAAACACCGTTTGCATCTGCAACAACCACCCTGTCTGTTCCTCCAATGCCAACATTTGAATTGATGTTGCGAATTCTCGCATTACCTGTTACAATATCTAATTTTTCTGTGGGAGCAACAGTTCCGATACCTAAATTTCCAGATGAAGTAACGGCTACGTCGTTAGATTGCTGTGCAGTAGTCGGTGTTCCCGTGGCTGCATTATCTCTGGCGCCGTCTACATGAAAGGTGGCTTGAGGATTACCCGTATTTATGCCTACTTGTGCGAATGTTGTTCCGGAAAGGGCACAGAATAAGAATAAGCCAACTGACTGAAATAATGATTTTTTCATGATCCTTTTAAATTTGTGAATTTTTTTCAAGATCGTCAAAATGTATGCCGTGTTATTTGTGAATTTTAAGCTGAAATATTAAATAAATTATTGATAATTTTTAATTTATATATATTATTTGACTTTATCTGTTTGTTATTGATGATAATTTAAATATAATTGAATATTAATTATTTTATTTAAAGTTAAATTATTTTCACTGTCACAATAATTACAGCCAGAACAATGCAAAATAAAGCGATTAAAAATAAATAATCCGCAATAGTTTCAAATCTGAAAGAACGTCTTTCATGTTTTGATCTTATAGCCAGAAAAGAAAAAAAGCAGCTGAAGGCAAAAAACAGACAGGCAACTCCGGCGAACTCGTCCAAATGCGTACTGTGGCTGATTTTTGATATCTTTAATGAAGTGATGATTACCAGAGAAAACCCCAGAAGATTACTCGATGCATTAAGGATATGAGACGATTTTTTCTCCATCATTTACAAATTTATTCCAATATAAACACAATTTATTTTATTATCAAATTTTTAAAAAAGATTATTAAAAATTAAAATTAATTTAAAAAGTGTATATTAGCAAAATACTTCAAAATAAAAATATTTAATATTTGGCTATGCAGACAACCTATATTGAAACACAGCAAATTTCCTTTCAAGATTTTAAAAATCAGATACTTGAAGATTATAAATTAGGAAGGATTTCTCGTGAAATGTCCTATTTGGGAAGAAGAGAAGTTCTTACGGGAAAAGCTAAGTTTGGTATTTTTGGGGACGGAAAAGAGCTTCCTCAGCTTGCAATGGCGAAAGTTTTCAGAGATGGAGACTTCCGTTCGGGATATTACAGAGATCAGACCTTTGCATTGGCTGTAAATGCGTTGACTGTTGAAAGTTTTTTTGCACAATTGTATGCAGATACTAGCGTGGAAAGAGAACCTGCTTCAGCCGGAAGACAGATGAACGGTCACTTTGCGACAAGAAGTTTAAATGAAGACGGAAGCTGGAAAGATTTAACGGCTCAGAAAAATATTTCTTCCGACATTTCTCCTACTGCGGGACAGATGCCGAGATTATTAGGATTGGCTCAGGCTTCTAAAATTTATAAAACCGTAAAATTCGAAGGTTCTGAAAAGTTTTCCAGAGAAGGAAATGAGATTGCTTTCGGAACAATCGGGGATGCTTCTACAGCGGAAGGTCATTTCTGGGAAACACTGAATGCGGCTTGTGCGCTTCAGGTTCCAATGGTAGTTTCGATCTGGGACGACGGGTACGGAATTTCTGTTCCTACGAAAAATCAGAGAGCAAAAGCCGATATCGCTGAAATGCTGAGCGGTTTCCAGAGAAAAGAAGGAGAAAATCAGGGGTGCGAAATCATTCAGGTAAAAGCTTGGGATTATCCTGCGCTTTTGGATGCTTATGCTAGAGCAGAACAGTTTGCAAGAGTAGAAAGTGTTCCGGTAGTGGTTCATGTGATTGAAGTTACGCAGCCACAAGGTCACTCCACTTCAGGATCTCATGAAAGGTATAAAAATGAAGAACGTCTGTCTTGGGAATCTCAGTTTGACGGATTGGTGAAATTCAGAGAATGGATTTTAAACTATTCCATCGAAATTGAAGGAAAAGAAGAAGTTCTGGCAACAGCAGAAGAGCTGGATGCTATTGATAATGAAGCTAAAAAAACGGTAAAAACAGGACAAAAACAGGCTTGGGAAAATTATCAGAAAACAATTACAGATTTAATCGGTTCCGTTTTACCTTTGGTAGAAAATCTTAAAGGGCAAAACGCTGAAATCGATAATTATATTACTCACTTCAATAAACTGGTTTCAAAAGCGAAGAAAGATGTTTTCCATTTGGTGAGAAAATCTTTACTGGCAACGAGAGGAACCCATTCTGCGGAAAGAAACCAACTGATGCAGAAATATAACGAGATTTTTGAAGTTGAAAAAGACAATTATTCTTCTCACTTATATTCTCAGTCTCAGTGGAAAGCAGAAAACGTAAAGGAAATTAAGCCCATTTATTCCGACGCTTCTGAAGATGTGGACGGAAGAGTAGTGGTAAGAAACAATTTCGATAAAATATTCGAAAAATATCCTGAAACTTTAGTCTTTGGTGAAGATGCCGGAAATATCGGTGACGTAAACCAAGGTCTTGAAGGAATGCAGGAAAAGTACGGTGACGTTCGTGTTGCCGATACTGGAATCCGTGAAGCAACCATTTTAGGACAAGGAATCGGAATGGCAATGAGAGGTTTAAGACCGATTGCCGAAATCCAATATCTTGATTATATTCTGTACTGTTTACAGGGAATGAGCGACGATTTGGCAACCGTTCAGTACAGAACAAAAGGAGGTCAGAAATCGCCGGTTATCATCAGAACGAGAGGTCACAGACTGGAAGGAGTTTGGCATTCAGGTTCTCCGATGGCAGGAATTCTGAATCTTTCAAAAGGAATTCTGGTATTGGTTCCGAGAAACTTAACCAAGGCTGCCGGATTCTACAACACCATGCTTCAGAGCGATGATCCGGCTGTAATCGTTGAATGTTTAAATGGGTACAGATTGAAAGAAAAGCAGCCTGATAATTTAGGTGAGTTCACTGTTCCAGTCGGAAAAATAGAGGTGACAAAAGAAGGAAAAGATGTTACGTTGGTTACTTACGGTTCTACGTGGAGAATTGTAATGGAGGCAGCAGAAGAACTTGAAAAATTAGGGATTTCTGCGGAAGTGATTGATGTTCAGTCATTAATTCCTTTCGATTTAACAAATGAAATCGCTGAATCTGTAAAGAAAACAAACCGATTGGTTGTGATTGATGAAGATGTGGAAGGCGGAACTTCAGCGTTTATCCTTCAGCAGATTCTAGAAAAACAAAAAGCGTTCAGATTCTTGGATTCTGATCCGTTGACAATTTCTGCAAACGATCACAGACCTGCGTATGCAAGTGACGGAGATTATTTCAGCAAACCTTCTGCGGATGATATGGTTGAAAAAATCTATGCAATGTTTAACGAAACAAATCCTCAGAAATATCCGGCGATATTTTAATTGGGATTTTAAATAAATTTAGAAACCGCTTTCTTTTGGAGAGCGGTTTTTTTGTTAAGAATTTGTAAATTAGATTTTAAAGCCTGTTTATGAAAATCACAAAACTTGTTGTCCTCTTTAATTATCAAAAAATAGTACTTGGGTTTATTGTTTCGCTTCTTCTTTGTGCATTATCATTTTGGATAAATTCAGTTCCGGATATTTTAATATTAAGAATTTTAAGTGCACTTATCATATTAAATATTTTTGCATCACTTATTGCTTCTTACATTTTATATGACGAATCTGATTTGTATGAATTGAGCAATTTAAAGGGAATTGTGGATTTGGAGAAAGTTGAAAATGCAATTTTAGTTCACGCAAGCTTTGATCCTTTGTCAAAACGATTGGAGGAAAAATATCCGGATTTGAATTTAACGGTTTGTGATATTTTTGGAAATCGTCACGAACAGGAAAAAGGAATAGAAACTTCAAAGAAAGTATTTCCACCCAATCCTAAAGAAATAAAGATTAAACCGGATCATCTTCCTTTTGATAATCAATCTCAGGATATAATTCTTGCTATAACTGCACTTCACGAAATTTTAGATCACGACCAAAGAGTTTTATTTTTCAAAGAAGCGAAGAGAATTTTAAAAGATGATGGCTTAATAATCATTTCCGAACAATTCAGAGATTTGACAAATTTTATTTTCTTTAACATCGGAGCTTTTCATTTTTTAAGTCAAAAGCAATGGAAGATTGCTATTTCTGAAGCTGGTTTGAAGATTATTGAAAATAAGAAAATTACGCCTTTTGCTAATATGTTGATTGTAAAAAAGTGAAATTTTAAATAAATTTTTTGAACCGCTTTCTCTTTGGAAAACTGTTTTTACATTATCTTTTTAATAAAATATAATTTATTCTCAATAAACTGTATAGAACGTTCTGTAGAATTTCCTGAAGTATCATAGATGATATGAATATAAAAAACGAGGAAGAATAGTATATTGACCAAAAATAGTGAAGTATTGAATTTTCCTTGTAAATAAACGTTTTTCTCATGATTATCAGGCAATGCACATATTATTAATATTAGAAGTAATAGCGAATAAATGTGATTCCAGCGAAACCAATCTGCGCCTAAATAATAAAGCGGGCTCACCCAAATGATGGAAATAACAATAAATATTTTCAATAGTTTAAGCTTTTCTGGTAAATATTTCTTAACAAAAAGAAATGATAAAACTGTCATAAACAGGAACTCCAGTGCAAACAAAATATATGATTTATAAGCAAGTAACATATTTTTTCTTTCCAAAGGAGCATCATAATTGAAAATATTCCATCTGTCTAATGTAATTCCGCGATGTTTTAAAATATCCAGACTTTGCCCTTGATTGATTTCTCCTCCACAAAAAAATAATATAAACATAATAGCTGTAGATAATATAAAAAGAGTTCCAAGATATTTTAAATCTAATTCTTTGGTTTTCAGAATATAGGTGGCAATTACAAAAGGTAAATAAAAATAATACAGTTCATGTATAAAAAGACCAATCAGAAAGGCAATAAATAATACTACCTTTTTTATCTTATTTGTTTTTCCGGATACAAAATATAGAATTAAGGCTAGTAAAATAATTTCTTTCCTTCCGGAATTAAAAATATTAACAGGAATAAATAAAAGGCAAAGTGGCGAACAGATTAAGATTAAAATATCCCAATTAAGTTTTTTTGATAGAGCTAAACGGATCAAAAAAAAGAAAATAGTTGTAAAGAAAAAAGACTGAATGAGAAATATTTGGGTATTAAGGGGAACTTTCAAATGATCCTGAATAAAGAACAAAAAATTTCCGGATAAACCTCTTCTTTTGAAGCCACCGTCATTATAATTGATCAGCCAGTCTGAAACGGTCCAACCAAGGATTGGAAGATTGGTCTTTACATATAGCTGTAAAATTATATAAGCCAGAAGGATAAAAAGAAAAACTAAATATGCATAAAGTCTTATGTCCTTTAATATTTTGATCATATTGTTTTTGATACGGAATTAAAATACAAAAGAATGAAAATATCCCATACTATTGAAGGAATATTCAGAAATAGTTTTTCATTACAAAAAATAAAAATCAGAGTTGATAAAGTGTTCGATTTATATTAAAAGATTAAATTTTTAAGGGATTTTTTTCCTTAATGTTTTTATTTAAAAAAATCTTACAATCCTTTTCTTTCTCAGGATCATACACATGATATTTCGTTTCCCATTCTTCCAGTTGATATAAAATAGGAAGGAGAGCCAATCCTTTTTCTGTGAGTGAATATTCAACTCTTGGAGGAATTTCTTTAAACTCCTCACGAATTACCAATCCGTCGGATTCCATTTCTCTAAGCTGATCGGTCAGAACTTTTCTGGAGATCACATTGATTCTTGCTGCCAATTCTCCGAAACGCAGTTTACGGTCTTTAATCACCAATACAATGATCGGTTTCCACTTGCTACCCAGAGCAGACATTGCTTTTCCCAAAGGACAGCTGTATTGCATCAATTCGTTCTTTTTCATAAAGGTGTATTTCTAATTTCTGTTTTTTGTTGAACACAGAGCCCACAAAATTTCTAATGATTAATTGCTTTTAAGTTTCACAATGCCGTTTCACTTATAAGAGATACAGAATTTTTAAGATTTATATTTTCTTAAGAATGACTTAAAATAAAAAATGTGCTAATCTTTTTTGTTCCTTTTTATTCTGTCGAACCTTCGGTTTATGGTTAAATAAAAATTAAAATCCAATCTGCTTGCAAAATCTCATCTGTTACTTTAAAGTTACTAATGTAAGTTACTGCAAAGTTACTACTTTTTTCAATCCGAAAGATACAAATATGAACTATTATTAGTTACTTTGTGTAACAATTATAAAATAATAAGTTAAAAATGAGCACAGAATCATTATTTAAACCTTTTAAATACAAGAATTTAGAACTTAAAAATAGAATTGTAATGGCTCCCATGACGAGAGCACAATCCGATAACGGGGTTCCTACGCAGCAAATTACAGATTATTACGCAAGAAGAGCGGCTTCCGAAGTGGGATTAATTCTTTCGGAAGGAACGGTCATCAACAGACCTGCTTCAAAAAACTTACAGAATATCCCGGATTTTTACGGAACAGAAGCATTGAACGGCTGGAAAAACGTAATCGATGCAGTTCATGAAAACGGAGGAAAAATGGGACCACAAATCTGGCACGTTGGAGACACAAGAATGTCGGAAGATTATCCTTCGGTTGAGATGGAAAATGCTTCTGCCATGACGTTGGAAGACATTCAGGATACGATTGCTCAATTTGCGGCTTCTGCAAAATCTGCGAAGGATCTGGGATTCGATGTTTTGGAAATTCACGGAGCACATGGTTATCTCATCGATCAGTTTTTCTGGGATGTAACCAATACAAGAACCGATGAATACGGAGGTAAAACCCTGAAAGAAAGAAGCAGATTTGCGGTAGATGTGGTGAAAGCAATCAGAGCTGCGGTTGGTGAAGATTTCACGATTATTATTCGTCTTTCTCAGTGGAAACAGCAGGATTATTCTGTAAAACTTGCGAATACACCGGAAGAAATGGAAGAGTGGTTATTGCCATTAAAAGAAGCGGGAGTTGATATTTTCCACTGCTCTCAAAGACGTTTCTGGGAAGCAGAATTCGAAGGTTCTGATCTTAATTTCGCAGGATGGGCAAAAAAAATCACGGGACAGCCAACCATTACCGTAGGTTCTGTAGGTCTTGAAGGAGATTTTATGGCGGCTTTCGGAGGACAGGGAACTGAAAAAGCTGATTTAACTGAACTTACGAAAAGACTGGAAAGAGGAGATTTCGATCTGGTTGCGGTTGGTCGTGCGCTTTTACAGGATCCGGAATGGGTGAAGAAAGTCAAAGAAGAAAAAACAGACGAGCTTCAGGATTTCAAAGCAGAAAGCATGGCAACACTTTATTAAAAGTCAATGGTGAATTGCTTTGCTGTCAATTTTTATTGAACCATTCATTAACCAGCAAAGCGAATTAACTATTCACTTTCTACCATAATTTTACCTATCAATTATTTTAAACGAAACCGCTTCAGGAGAGACCCTGAAGCGGTTTTTTCTTTGAAATATTCTAATGATTTAAAAGAACATTAATTTCAGACACCTGAATTTACATTTAATTAGGACATCCAAAAGTAACAGAAACACATTTCCAGTATCCCGGAATTCCATTTTTTGGCGGATAGTAACACTCTACAGTGTTTGCTGGACATTCCGGAGCATTTCCTCCGTTGATTTTTTTCAAATCAGATTTTGGTAATTTTCTTAGATTTTTCATAGGAATAATTTTGTTCGTTACCAAATATAATATTTCTCCACTAAATGAAAAAATAAAACAACCCTAAAAAAATGAATCTACTTTTTCCAATTCACCTTTAAGAAATTAAGCCTGATTAAAAGAAAATCAACGGAACCTTAAACAGCAAAGCTAATAACTCCTTACTGTAAAATCTCAATGGTTTAAATAAGAAGCTATTCTAAAAATTAAAATAACTTTTCGATATTTTTTAACATTAAGATTTCATATTTTAATTAAGAAAAATCAATATGAATTTGAAAGCTTTAATCAGCTAATTGCAATACTTTATTACTTTTTTTTAATGTAAACAATAAACAAAATAAAACCGTTCCCAAAAATGCGAACGGTTTTTAACAGATTTAAATATCTAAAATTGTCATCCATAATGACAAAAGTGATCACATTTAGAGACCAATATTTTTTGTTGGTTTCAGTTGCTTTTTAATTGACTTCGGAAGCGCATCCTTATGAACCAGAATTGCTGTCGATTTGTATTCTACATAAGGTCTTGTTACGTAAATATACCCCTCAAAATCATTCGTTACACCCCAGGAATTTTTCACCATATAATATTCTTTCCCCGACTGATCTTTTGCCAGTCCTACGATGTGCATTCCGTGGTCGTCAGTCGTAGAAAGGTTATTCAAAGCCTTCTGACGCATATCTTCAGTAATCGTTTTGTCTTTTTTCGGTTCTGTGAATAAAGTCCCTTTATTTTCTTTTGTGATTTGGTCAAGATCCATGTCCGGAACATAAGCAATCCCGTTTTTATAAGAGAAATAAGGCTCAGAAACATCCGTTGCCCAACCTACAGAATATCCTTTGTTTACAGCATTGTCGATAATTGCCGTTAAATCTTTCATCGGTACATTCCAGTCAGAATCATGGCTCCAGTTATCCGGAATCGGAACTACAAATTTCTGGTAATACGGATAATCCTTATAAGAAGAAAGTTCTACATAATCTTCCGGATTGATTCCTACAACCTCTTTCGCAAAAGTTTGCGGTGTGTAAGATTTTCCTTCATACGTAAAGTTGGCAGGAACTTTTCCAAGATATTCATCCAGAATGGCATCAACGGAAGACATCCAGTTATCCGTCAGTTTTCCTTTAGAACCAGCCTGAACCAAACTGTCAAGAACAGGCTTCAATTTTCCCTGCATTTCAGAGAAATTATTTAAACTCTGCCCCTGCTTTAAACCTGTGTAAACATCCTGTGGAACGGCTCCGTATTTTTTATACATATTGATTACGTCGTGAAGCTCTCCGCCGTCTCCCCAACTGATCGCGCCGTTATTCAGAACGTATAATTTAGCTTTATCGTGGTAAGAATTTCTTGCAGTGTATATCTCCGCCAGATCAACAGGTTTTTTGCCCATTCTCTGCATCTCAGACTCAAGGAAAGAGTTTCCCGAATAGCTCCAGCAGGTTCCCGAAGATCCCTGATTTTTTACCGAAGTTGCACCTACATCTTTCAGCGTGGTAAACTGGAAATTAGCATTCTGGGATTGGTTGTTTTTTAACTTGTTGATTAAGTCATCCTGTGCAAACATCATACTTCCTGCAGACAAAACAAAAAGTAATGACACAAATTTTGAATTTTTCATTACTAAAAAGATTATTTATAAGAATAGTCGTTCCTGTTAAAGATTTGTTACAAAGACAAAGGTTAAATTGAATATCGTGTTTTCCGACAAAAAAGTTTTTTATCAGGAGCTGTTTCGCGCTTTCGCTACTCGCTTTTTTGGGTTTTCGGGGGGGGGGGGGGGGGGGGCGCCCCCCCCCAACAACAAAGGCAAACGACCCCCCCACCCACCAAGGACCCAGGGGGGGAAAAGAAAAAAAAATTATAAAAAAAAAAAAAAAATAAA
>NZ_JBBCWG010000017.1:0-90229 GCF_037146035.1 Chryseobacterium sp. MMO-72 | reverse complement strand
TAGGGTGGTTTTAGCGGTGGGGCTCACCTGTTCCCATTCCGAACACAGAAGTTAAGCCCACCAGCGCCGATGGTACTGCGAAAGCGGGAGAGTAGGTCACCGCCAGTTTTTTTTAAAAGTCTCATAGATTAAATTCTATGAGACTTTTTTTATGCCCATACCTCAAAGAATACCCCAAGGAAAGAGCCAAGTTAAAAGGATAAAGGAAGAAGTAAAAAGGGAAAAGAGCCAAGTAACAAGTAACAAGTGAAAGTAAAAAGTAAAGAAGCCGAGGATATAGTCAATCATCAATCATCAATTATCTTTCATTGCTCATTGCTCATTACTCATTACTTAACCGCGATAGAAACGGCATCCTTTTGGGTTACGGGCGGAGCTAAGCGGAGCCCGTAACCCAAAAGATACAGTGGATAGCGGGAATAAGCTCATGAAAATTTGGTGAATGAATGATATATAAATACGATGTATGTAATTGTCAACTCCTTATTTACAATTTGTTTTTACCGGATATTTTTGTAGATTTTTCTAATAATATTATATTTAAGACAAACTAAAGGAAATGTGTAGATATGCCGGAAAAACATACAAGTCTCATTATGTCTGCTTCAAATGTAGAAAATCATTTAAACAGAGTAGTTCTTCGGATATTTTAGAGAGAATCAATAAAAATAAGCTGAGTTATAAAACTGGATTTCAATTTAAGAAAGATATGAGTAAATTGGACACTTTGATTTCGGAAATAGAAAATCGTCCGATTAAATGTCCTGAATGTTCTCAATTAATGGCAGATCTGGGATTGGATTTTAAGGCTCCCAAGAAAACGGCTTTTAAAAAATGGGAAATAGTTGAAGGTTTATATACAATAGGAAAAGTATTTCATTCTTGTGGTTGTAGTGGACCAGGATATATTCCTCAAAACAGATTGGAATATAAAGATTATTTGAGCGACAAGTTAAAATTATATCAAGAGTACTTGGTTGATTGTCAGAACTTATCAAAATAATCAATTCCTGATAAGGATGAAAGATTAGTTTATTGGTCTCAAAGAATTTCTCAATTAAAGGAAGAAATACTTCATCAAGGTTTTGTCGTCAATTAATTTAAAAAATAAGCATTGCAGTATTTCCTTCAATATTGTGATATCTACATTACGAGTTAATTTTGAAAACAAACACTATGTTATTCACCTGTCGAGATATTTTTAAGTTTCTAATAAAATTGGAGGAAGCCCTAATTTTATTATCAATAGTTGTAAATCAGGTATAAAATCATTATTCGGAATGCTGAAATCTCGGTGAAAATTTCGTACTTTTGGCATGAAAAATTTCAAAAACTAAAAGTAAAATGGATATTATTTTCGACCTGATTGAAAAGGAAAGACTAAGACAAACTCATGGTATTGAGATGATTGCATCAGAAAATTTTGTTTCTGAGAATGTAATGAAAGCTATGGGAAGCGTATTGACCAACAAATATGCTGAAGGGTATCCCGGAAAAAGATATTATGGAGGTTGTGAAGTTGTAGACGAGGTTGAAACTTTGGCAATCAACAGAGCTAAAGAACTTTTCGGAGTAGAATATGCGAATGTTCAGCCCCACTCCGGATCTCAGGCGAATGCGGCAGTTTACTTAGCGGTTTTAAAACCAGGAGACAAGATTATGGGAATGGATCTCTCTATGGGAGGGCACCTTACGCATGGTTCTTCGGTTAATTTTTCAGGAATTCAATATGACGTTGTTTCTTATGGTGTTAAAAAGGAAACTGGGCTTATTGATTACGATCAGATGAGAGAAGTTGCTTTGAGGGAAAAACCTAAGATGCTGATTGCTGGTTTTTCTGCTTATTCAAGAGATTTAGACTATGCAAAATTCAGAGAAGTTGCTGATGAAATCGGAGCTACACTTTGGGCTGATATTGCCCACCCTGCAGGTCTGGTGGCAAAAGGTCTTTTGAACAATCCATTTGAATACTGTCATGTTGTTACTACAACTACTCATAAGACGCTAAGAGGACCAAGAGGTGGAATGATCATGATGGGGAAAGATTTTGAGAATACTTACGGTCATAAAACTCCAAAAGGAGAAATCAAAATGATGAGTCAGGTTCTTGACGGTGCTGTTTTTCCTGGAATTCAGGGAGGTCCGCTGGAGCACGTTATTGCAGGTAAAGCGGTTGCTTTCGGTGAAGCACTGGACGATCAGTTTTTAATCTACGCAAAACAGGTTCAGTCTAACGCACAGGCTTTGGCTAAAGCAATGATCGACAGGGGTTTTGATATTGTAAGCGGAGGAACAGACAATCACCTAATGCTGGTTGATCTTAGAAATAAAAATGTAAACGGAAAAGAGACCGAAAAAGCACTTGTTCTTGCAGATATTACGTGTAACAAAAATATGGTTCCTTTTGATGATAAATCTCCATTTACAACATCAGGGATCAGATTGGGAACTGCAGCGATTACAACAAGAGGTCTGAAAGAGAATGATATGGACACTATTGCCGGATTAATTTCTGATGTGGTAGATAATATCAAAAATGAAGAAGTTATAACTTCTGTCAGAAAAAAAGTAAATGAATTAATGGAGGGTAAAGCTTTATTCAACTATTAATTTTCTTAGAAATAAATTATAAAGAATGGGCTTAGCTCATTCTTTTTTGTGTAGAATATATGGAGAAAAAGTCTTTCACTTTTGACGAGATTAAAATGAAGCTGGTAAACTATTGTGTTTATCAGGATCGTTGCCATGCAGAAGTTGAACAGAAAATGAGGGAGTTTCTCCTTATTGATGAAGCGAAAGAAGAAATTTTGCTTTATCTGATGAAAGAAAATTATCTGAATGAAGAACGTTTTACGAGAAGTTATATTCGCGGAAAATTTTATATTAAACATTGGGGGAAAACAAAGATTAAAATTCATCTTAAACAGAAACAGATATCAGATAAGTTAATTAATCTGTGTTTTGATGAAATTGATGAAGATGATTACGGTAAAACGATCCGTAGAATTTATCAGGATTATTATGATAAACAGAGCGGACTGAAAGAATATCAAAGAAAAGCCAAAACAATTAAATATTTAATGAGCAGGGGCTTTGAATATGAGAAAATAATTGATAATTTTGACAACGCATAAATGATAAAATTATTTTAATTTGAAAGAGGAGAGAATCTGGCTCTCACCTCCGCATATGGGAGGAAGTGAGCTTAAATATATAAAAGAAGCATTTGATACCAACTGGATTTCTCAGTTTGGAAATAATATAGATCATTTTGAGAATATTCTTGAAGAATATTTGGGTGAAAATTCTTTTGTGGCTGCTCTTTCCTCCGGAACGGCTGCTATACATTTAGCTTTGAGATTATTAAACGTAGAAGAAGGAGATTTTGTGATCTGCCAGTCTTTTACTTTTGTAGCATCTGTAAATCCCGTGTTATATTTAAAAGCTGTTCCAATTCTGGTAGACAGTGAACCCTCGACATTTAATTTATGTCCTAATGCGTTGGAAGACGCTGTGAAATTTTGCCTGCAGAAAGGAAAAAAGCCTAAGGCTATTATTGCTGTAAGTCTTTACGGAATGCCTTTTATGGTAGACGAAGTTTTGGAAATTTCCAGAAAATACGATATTCCCCTTATTGAAGACAGTGCAGAAGCTTTGGGCAGTAAGTACAACAATCAGGCATGTGGAACTTTTGGCGATTTATCCATTATCAGTTTTAACGGAAATAAAATCATTACTACTTCCGGTGGAGGAATTCTTATTTCGAAAAGCCAGATTACCAAAAACAGAGCCATTTATCTTGCGACGCAGGCTAAGGAAAATGAGGATTTTTACAGTCATTCAGAATTAGGATATAATTACCGGATCAGCAATATTTCAGCTGGCATCGGAAGGGGACAAATGGAAGTGCTTGAAGAAAGGATTCGGGCAAGGCGGGAAAATCACGTTTTTTATAAGGAATTATTTGAAAGTTTTGATGATCTTCATTTATTTTCTGAACCTTCTGCAAAATTTTATTCAAATTATTGGTTGAATGTAATTTTGATTGATGGAGAATATTGGGATAAAAAAAAAATGCGAAGCATATTTTCTGAAAATAATATAGAAACCAGATATTTATGGAAGCCAATGCATCTGCAGGTGCTTTATAAAGACTGTATTTTTTTTGGCAGTAATATTTCTGGTGCTTTTTTTGATAGAGGTCTGTGTCTTCCGTCAGGAAGTAATATTACGGAAAATTGTAAAGAAAGAATTACCAGAACGTTATATGACTATAGAAATTAAATTTGTTATTAATTCAAAAATCGATGAAATTTTATTGTAATTTTACGCGAAGATAAATAAGTTTATTTTTCTAGACATTAATTTTAAATTATATGAACACAACTCTAGACAATGTACGATTCTCTTAGAAAGAAGATTTTTGGAGGAGATAATGTTGTCAGTCTCTCTGATGTAAGATATTTACCCAGATGGATAATATTAATAATTGATATTATTATTCTGGTAATATCCTTATTTTTATCTACCTACATTATAGAAAAAATTACCCAAAAGGAATTTATCTACGATGATAAGAATCTTGTATTTTTATCAATTATTGTCGTGAATGTTTTTTACATGTATATTTTTAAGACTTATGCAGGAATAATCAGACATTCAACATTCACCGATCTTTTTAAGCTTCTGACTTCATGCTTCTGTACGATGGCTACCGTAGCAACAGTCAATATTTTTTATTTCTGGTTCACCGGAGGAAAATTCATTCTAACACCATATCTGATACTTTTTTTCATTATTTCCTTTATGGGATTATTTCTATTCCGATTATATGTGAAAGAATTTTTTCATATTGTAAGAGAATATAGAAGAAGTACCCTTAAAAAGAGAATTCTTGTTTTAGGGATTGATGAGCAGTCTATAGCCATTGCAAGAGCTATCTTGGATAATCCAAGCCTTCCTTATCATGTGGTGGGATTTCTTACTCAGAGATCAGATTCTAAGAGAGCATCACTGTTAGGAAAACCAATCCTTTCAAAAGAAAAAATTGAAGGTCATACAAAGGAAGAATTGGTTGTAGACGGAGTGATCATTATAAAAGAAATGATGTCTAAAGACGAAATGAATTCGTGGGTGAATCTGTTTCTGGAAAAAGATCTTAATATTTTTAAAGCTCCATCTGTTCAAAAACTTAGAGACAGTGATCTGGGAGGATCTATCAGGAATCTGCAAATTGAAGATTTACTGAACAGGAAGCCGATTAAAATTGAAAGTGAAGATGTAAGAAGCAGACACTTTAATAAGACAATTTTAGTAACCGGAGGTGCAGGATCTATCGGTAGTGAAATTGTTAGACAGGTTGCACAATTTAATCCCTCTCTTATCGTTGTATTAGATCAGGCTGAAACACCTTTATATGATATTGAACTTGAAATGAGAGAAAAGTTTCCTCATATCACTTTTAAGTTCGTCTTAGCAGATGTTTCCAATAAACATAGAATAGAACCATTATTCCAAATGTATAATTTTTCTATGGTATACCATGCAGCGGCATATAAGCATGTCCCATTGGTTGAGGAAAATCCACACGAAGGAATTATAGTAAATGTATTAGGCTCCAGAATTATTGCAACACTTTCAAGTAAATACAAGGTGAATAGATTTGTAATGGTATCAACAGATAAAGCTGTAAACCCTACCAATGTGATGGGAGCTTCTAAAAGAGCTGCGGAATTATTTGTTCAATCATTACAGAATGTAGAAGGAAATAAAACCAAATTCATCACAACAAGATTCGGAAATGTTTTAGGATCTAACGGATCTGTTATTCCTTATTTTAAAAAACAAATTGAGGCAGGAGGTCCAGTAACGATTACCCATCCGGATATTGTGAGATATTTCATGACAATACCGGAAGCTTGTGAACTTGTTCTTCAGGCAGGAACAATGGGGCATGGAGGAGAGATTTTTGTTTTTGATATGGGAGAACCGGTTAAAATTCTGGATCTTGCAAGAAGAATGATAAAATTATCAGGATTCGAACCTAATATTGATATTAAAATTATTTATACGGGACTGAGACCCGGAGAAAAATTATACGAAGAGCTTTTGAGTGATGATGCAAAAACACTGCCAACGCATAATGATAAAATTATGATCTCAAAAGATCCAAGTATGGAATTTTCGGAGATAGAATCTATGATAAATCTTGTTACTAAGGCTGCAATCAAAAGAGATAAAGTGGAAGTGGTAAGAATTCTAAAAACTATTGTTCCCGAGTTTAGAAGTAACAATTCTATTTATGAAATACTGGATAAATAGAAAAATAATAAATGTATATTTGTACAATTTAAAAATATGATGAAAGGTAAAATACTGGCTGTATTACTAGCAGTTGCATTAGTTTCGTGCAAAACCAATCCCAGCGCACACAACGATCTGAATTATATGCAGAATATAGAAAATGTTGCAATAGATGCTTCTGCTAAAAATTCTCAAAATACTATTCAACCGGCAGACCAATTAATTATTCTGATTACTGCAAAAGATATGGATGTGGTTAGACCATTTAACCAAAATTATTCTTCTTCAGAATTTGTTCAGAGTAATACATTGGCAGGCGGCAATACACCAGGACAAGGATCAACAACTATTTCAGGACCAACTTATATTGTAGATTCAAATGGGGATATAGATTTTCCAATTTTGGGAAAACTCAATACAACAAACAAAACCTTAGTCCAATTCAAGGAGGAAATAAGTAACAGAATGAAAGAATTTGTTATTAATCCTACGGTATCTGTAAGACTTACCAACTTTAAAATTTCAATTTTAGGCGAAGTAAACAGGCAGGGCGATTATATTGTGACAAACGGACAGGCAACTATTCTAAATGCCTTGGCAATGGCCGGAGATCTCACTACCTATGGACGAAGAGATGATATCCTGATAATAAGAACAGAAAATGGACAAATTACTCATGGAAGAGTAAACGTGCGGGATGCTAATCTTATTAATTCTCCTTTCTATAATCTCAAGCAGGGTGATGCTATAATTGTATCTGCGAACAATACAAAAGATGTAATCTCAAAACAGAATCCGAATACACCTCTTATTTTATCTGCAATTTCTATCGGTGTAACAGCAATCGCAGTTGTGATAGGTCTATTTAAGAAATAAAATGATGGAACAACAAAATATTCACTCAACAGAAATTGAAACAGAACTGAATGTAAGAGATATAATTCAACCTTATTTAAAACGTTGGATGTGGCTTATTGCAAGTGTTATAGTATCGGTAACTCTTGCGTATCTATATCTTAAAAGACAAGTTCCAATTTTTGAAGTCGCTTCAACAGTACTTATTAAAGATTCTAAATCAAATAATGCGGGAACACAGGATTTTGCAGCTCTAAGAGATATTTCGGGTATTGGTAAGATAGGTAGTAATGGAGTTGAAAATGAAATGGAAATTTTCAAGTCTAAAAAACTTGTACGAGAAGTTGTAAAGACATTAGGTCTCGAAACTAATATTTATAATGGAGATTTAAAACATGAAATTTACGGTGAAACCTCTCCTATAAAGGTTAGAGTTTTACAAGAAAAAGATGTAAAAGGTAAGATTTCAGGGGTTGTAAATTTAAAAATTGACGGAAATCAGTTGAAACTGTCTTCAGAGACTATACCCACTATTAATACAACCTTCAATAAAGTTATCAGTCTGCCTTTTGCTAATATAATGATTTTAAGAAATGAGGACTATAAAGCCGGCAAAAAATTAAATGAACTTATATTAGATATCTCTACAATTGATTCCAGAACGGATGCTTATCAAGCAGCTTTAAATGTATCACTTATAAATAAAGATGCTACTGTTATCAAGCTTGCAATGAATCATGCCGATGTTGATAAAGCTAAAGCAATTATTAATAAATTGGTTCAGGTATACAACGAGGATGCAATTGAAGATAAAAATACAGAATTTAGAAATACAGCTAAATTTATCAGTGAAAGGATAGAGCAGGTTGGTAAAGATTTGGGCGATGTAGAAAACCAAAAAGAAAGGTTTAAGCAGAGTAACCAAATATCCGATATAGAAACAGAAGTTAAATTAGGCTTACAAACAAATGCGGAAGCAAAGAGTAAAGAGTTGGAAATTAATGCGCAACTTGAACTTACCGATGCTTTGTTAGGATATGTCGGTAATCAGAATTCTTATCAGACTTTACCCAGTAATTTAGGACTAAATAATCCTAGTGCAACGACTAATATTTCTTCGTATAATCAGTTAGTTCTGCAAAGAAATAAACTTCTTCAAAGTGCTACACCGGAAAACCCGCTTGTTGTTGATATTACAAAGCAAATCAATAATATCAGAAATTCTGTTATTCAGAGTTTACAGAAAAACAGAACAGGGCTTCAGTTAGCTAAAAATGGTTTATCATCAGAACAAAATAGCATTTCAGGTAAAATTGCTAAAGTACCGGTTCAGGAAAAGCTATTCAGAAGCATTGAAAGACAACAGCAAATAAAAGAATCACTATATCTTCTTTTATTACAAAAAAGAGAAGAAACGGCTATATCCATGGCGGTTACTGCACCTAAAGCAAGAGTTATTGATAAAGCTTTTGTAGGAATGAATGTTGCGCCCAGAGCCATGGTAATTTTACTTTCCGGGTTTTTAATAGGCTTTTTGATTCCGATTGCGATCATCTATCTTCAGCAGTTATTCAATGATAAAGTAAAAACAAAACATGATCTTGAAAAACTAACGAACAGAAAACCAATCATAGGAGAAATCCCTAGTATGGAAAGAGGACAGGATGAGTTGGTAAAAATGAATGATCTTTCGCCAATGGCAGAGTCTTTCAGAATTTTAATTACCAACATGAATTTCATGTTCCCTAAAAATATCAAAAAAGGAAGAACTGTGTTTGTAACTTCAACCGTAAAAGGGGAGGGTAAAACGCACGTGTCGGTAAACCTTGCATTAACGATGGCAACTCCTAAGAAGAAGATCATCATCATTGGTTCAGATATAAGAAACCCTCAGTTACAAAGATATAATACGACAAGAAAAGGTTTAGCCGGACTTACAGAGTTTCTTTATGATGACCAGGTTTCTGTAGAAGATATTGTACACCAGAGCGCATTTAATCCTTATTTGGATGTAATTTTCTCAGGAAGTATTCCTCCAAATCCGACAGAATTGTTATCTAACGGAAGATATGAAGATCTTCTTGCAGATCTTCAGGGTACTTATGATTATATTATCATTGATACTGCTCCATTAATGCTGGTTACGGATACGTTGTTAATTGCAAATATGGCAGATGTAACGCTATATGTAACAAGATCAAGACATACTGAAAAATCTCTGATTGATTTTGCCAACAAACAGGTGGAAGGACACAAAATAAAGAATGTTGCTTTTATATTGAATGACGTAAACAAAGAGTACTTTGCTTATGGAAACAAATACGGGTATGGATATACAGCAACAGATGACAGAAGCTTTTTTGATAAGGTAAAAAGCATTTTTACTAAAAATGATGAAAACAAATAAAGATTTTAAAATTGCCGTAATCGGTCAGGGTTATGTTGGGCTTCCATTAGCTCTGGAATTTTCAAAACACTTACCTGTTTATGGATTTGATATTAATATCAAAAGAATTGAGGAGCTTAAAGAGGGTGAAGATCATACCTTAGAAGCTAATTCTGAAGAAATAAAAGAGTGTCTGAGCATTGCAGTTAAAAGTAATTTTACAAAAGGATATATACCATCTTGTTCTTTGGAGGAAATTGCAAACGCAAATGTATACATTGTAACAGTTCCTACACCGATAGACCGATTTAACTCTCCTGATCTTAGCCTGTTGATAAAGGCAAGTGAAATGTTAGGTAGAATTCTTAAAAAAGATGATATTGTGATTTATGAATCTACCGTATATCCTGGATGTACAGAAGAAGAATGTATTCCGATATTAGAAAAAGAATCAGGATTAAAGCTTAATGTCGATTTTTACGTTGGATATTCACCCGAGAGAATTGTTCCCGGAGATAAAGTAAACACTTTGGTGACCATTAAAAAAGTCACATCCGGTTCTACACCAGAAATCGCTGAAAGTATAGATAAACTATATCAGCTGATTATTAAAGCAGGAACTCATAAAGCGCCAAGTATTAAAGTAGCCGAAGCTTCAAAAGCAATTGAAAATGCTCAAAGGGATGTAAATATTTCTTTTGTAAACGAATTAGCATTAATTTTTGACAGAATCGGTATAGATACACATGATGTTTTAGAAGCTGCGGGTACAAAATTTAATTTTTTAAAATATCGTCCCGGTTTAGTAGGAGGACACTGCATTTCAGTAGACCCTTATTATCTTGCTCATAAAGCAGGGCAGCTTGGTTATCATCCACAGGTAATTTTAAGCGGCAGGAGAGTAAACGATATGATGCCGGAATTCATTGCTGGAAAGGTTGTGAAATTAATGATTCAGAAGGGTATTCAGATTAAAAATGCAAATGCTCTGATATTAGGAATTACTTTTAAAGAGAATTGTCCAGATATTAGAAATACAAAAGTCATCAATATCTATTCTGAGCTTAAACAGTATGGTCTTAATGTGGATATTTATGATCCGTGGGCGGATAAAGACGAAGTGAAATCTGAATATAATATCGAAACTCTTGAAAATATCATTAAGGATAAAAAATATGAGGTTGTTGTTTTAGCAGTTTCACATAATGAATTTAAATTACTCGATATTGCTTCATTAAAAGCTGATAGTTCTATATTATTTGATGTGAAAGCATTCTTAGATAGAGATGTCGCAGATGCACGATTATAAATAGATTTTGAATCTCAGGATAAGAATTACTACATAAGGCTGTAGGGATTAAATTAGAATATCTAAAAAAGATAATGATGCTTGAAAAAAAAAAGTTAGTAAGAAATATTGCTTCTTTGGGAATTATTCAGATAGTTAACTATATATTTCCATTGATTACCGTGCCATATGTCTCCAGGATAATTGGTCCGGACGGATATGGAATTATTAATTATGCGATGGCATTTATTGGATATTTCACGCTTCTTATTGCTTATGGTTTTGATTTGACGGCTACCAGAAGAATATCACAAAATTCAAATAATAAAGAATATATTAATGAAGTTGTTTCTGAAGTATTTACATCAAGAATAATTTTATATGCAGTATCCTGCATTTTATTTGTTATTTCTCTTTATTTTTTTACCCCTATACAGAAAGATCTTTCAGTTGCAGTAATATTATTTACCGGCTGTATATCTACGGTAATTTCGCCACAATATATCTTTCAGGGATTACAGGAACTGGAAATTTTTGCTAAACTTAATTTTGTTAAAGGTATTATAAATACAGCATTAGTTTTCATTTTAATTAAACATAGTTCAGATTATTATTGGATTCCTCTGCTTTCGACAATTTTTCTAATATCTACGAATGTATTTCTTTTTCTTTACGCTGTCAGAAAATTTCATATTAAATATAGGTTGATATCGTTTAGAAAGTCATTCAAACTTATTCTTGATGAAAGAATAATTTTCTTTTCTACTATAGTAATTAGTCTATACACTTCTACCAATATTGTAGTTTTAGGTTTTTTTGCGGATACTAAAGAAGTTGGTTACTATACAACAAGTCAGAATTTCCTTAATATAGTTAATTCAATGCTTATGCTTCCGATTTCAACAGCACTTTATCCTTTTATTGGCAGGGCATTTTCTATATCAAGAGAGCATGGAATAACTCTAATTAAAAAAATTGTTCCAATAGTTTTTTATCTTACCTTTTTTGCGTCTGTTGCTGTTCTTTTATTTGCGCCATTTTTAGTTAGGCTTATTTATGGACATCAATTTGATAATTCCATTAATGTTCTAAAAATTATCTCTTTTGTACCATTTATTGTTGGTCTTTCAAATATTTTCGGCATACAGCTTATGTTAAATTTAGGACTGGATAAAATGTTTTTCAGAACAACTTTCATAGCAAGTATCGCAGGTCTCATATTAAATATATTTATGAGTAAATATTGGGGATATATAGGAACGGCCTGGAATTGTGTAATCATAGAATGCTTAGTTACCATTTTAATGTATTTTGCTTTGAAAAAAGAAAAAATAGGTATTTTTAAAATGGATTACTTCAACCCAAAACAAATTTTCTTGACATTAAAAAATAGAAACGAATAATAAAATGAAAAAATATCTAATCATTGGATCTGGATTTTCCGGAGCTGTTATTGCAGAACAATTAAGTAAAAATCCGGAAAATCACATCACTGTAATAGATGAGCGGGATCATATAGGGGGAAACTGCTATACGGAGAGAGATTCGGAAACCAATGTAATGGTACATAAATACGGTCCACATATTTTTAATACAGACAATAAAGAAGTTTGGGATTACATCCAGAATTTTTGCGAAATGGTTCCGTTTGTAAATCGCGTAAAATCAATTTATAAAGGAAATGTTTATTCCATGCCTATTAATCTGCATACCATAAACCAGTTTTTTAATAAAACTATGCGTCCGGATGAGGCAAAGATATTTATAGAATCTATTGCAAAAAAAGATATTGAAGAGCCTCAAAATTTTGAAGAGCAAGCCATGAAGTTTATCGGGGAAGATCTTTATAAAGCTTTCTTTTATGGTTATACAAAAAAGCAGTGGGGATGTGAACCAACAGAATTACCTGCAAGTATTCTCAAAAGATTACCTGTAAGATTTAATTATAATGATAATTATTATGCAAATCCTTATCAGGGAATTCCAAGAGATGGATATACCGCAATTTTCGAGAAAATGCTTTCTGCCAGTAATATTGAAGTTAAACTTAATACGAAGTTTGATTCTTCATGGGATCTTTCCGAATATGAAAAAGTTTTCTATTCCGGACCTATAGATGCTTTTTTTGATTATAAATACGGACGACTTTCTTATAGAACCGTTTATTTTGAAAGAGCTGTAGCAGAAGGAGATTATCAGGGTAATCCTGTCATAAATTATGCAGATCCTGAAGTTCCATATACCAGAGTACACGAGCATAAACATTTTACTCCTTGGGAAGAACATGAGAAAACAACTTACTTCAAAGAATTCAGTAAAGAAACTGAGGAAGCAGATATTCCTTACTATCCTAAAAGATTAACGGAGGATATGGAAAAACTTGCATTGTACGAAGAGGAGGTTAAAAAGATGGATAAAATTTATTTTGTGGGAAGATTAGCAACCTACAGATATATGGATATGCATCATGTAATAGGCGAAGCTTTAGAAATTTGTAAAAGTTATGGAAAATAAGATATATGTTTTATGTCCAGCTAAATACCAGACAGGAGGGACAGAATTAGCTCATCAACTTGTGGACTATCTTAATAAAAAAGGTCTGCAATGTTATATAGTTTATTATTTAAAGGATAAAATAGTAAATGAGGAAATTCCAGAAGGCTTTAGAAAATATAAGATTAAAACTTCTGTTGATATTGAAGATAATGATAAAAACTATTTGTTTATACCAGAAAGTTCTTTATACTTTGCTAGACAAACAAAAAATATTAAATTATTTTTTTGGTGGATGTCTTTTGATAACTTCTTTGGCATAGCTTCAATTTTTGACTACTTAAAGTACTTTTTTAAGGGATATTTTACATGGAAACAGTTATTAATTAACATATATTTTTATAATATTAAGTTGTGTACAAGTATTTCATCACTTAGAAAATGCTATAAAGATAGACTAATCAATGTTTATCAGTCCAAATATGCTCAGCATGAAATATTTAATTTAGGATTTTACAATCAAATGCCCCTAAGTGATTATATTAATAAAGAATTTATACAAGATTATCTTGCAGGAAACTCCAATCTTGTTAAACAAAATATAGTTTTATACAATCCAGCAAAAGGAATTAGGACAACCAGAAGATTAATTAAATCTGCACCAGAAATAAAATTTGTACCATTATCCGGACTTACACGTGTGCAAATGAAGGAATTGCTTAGAACGGCAAAAGTTTATATTGATTTTGGTAATCATCCAGGAAAGGATAGGATCCCAAGGGAAGCATGTATAAATGGATGTTGTGTTATTGTAGCTGCAAAAGGATCTGCAAAATATTTCGAGGATGTTCCAATAAGTGAAAACTATAAATTTTCTAGAATCGATATTAAAAAGATTAAAAATACAATAAATAATATATTTGATAATTACGAACAACATAATAAAGACTTTGTCTACTATAGAAGTAGAATTGTCGAAGAGGAAAGTATATTTTACAAAGAGATAGATAATATTATTGAGTATATTAACTTGAAGAACATAAAGTCTTCTCACTAGATAAAATTCAGTAAATGCAGGTTTCAATAATAATTGTTAATTATAACACAAAAGATATTACCAATGATTGTATAAATTCTATTATCTCTCATACAAAAGATTTGGGGTATGAAATCATTTTAGTTGATAACGGTTCTAAAGATGGCTCTAAAGAATATTTCGAAGAGAGGAGAGATATAACGTATATTTATTCTATTGAAAATTTGGGGTTTGGCAAAGCTAATAATCTTGGAGCAGAAAAAGCTAAAGGAGAACTTCTGTTTTTATTAAACTCAGACACCATTTTAATTGAAAATTCCATAAAAAAAATGTTTGATTTCTTTTGTCAGAACGAAGAAGGGTTAAAAATTGGAGTTTTAGGCTGTCTTTTAATTGATGATAAGTATGAAATTAATGGATATGGCGATGAGTTTCCTTCCTGTAAAAAAGAGATTAGTAATTATTTATCATTAATTCCAATTACTAATTTTTTCGTTAAAAAGGAAAAGAGAAAACCGATTGAATTAACAAATGATTATTTTGAAATTGATTACGTGATCGGCGCGGATATGCTTATGAGAAAGAAAAATTTTCTCAAGCTTAACGGATTTGATGAAGACTTCTTCATGTATTATGAAGAATCTGATTTACAGAAAAGGATGAGTAATTTGCTTGGTGTAAGAAATTTTATCTATACAAAAACTAGAATTATTCATCTAGAAGATGCTAGTGGAAAAAATATAAAGCGGTACACAAATAAAAAAAGGATTATTGTACATAAAAGCAAAAACTTATATTTGAAAAAGAACGATTTTGAAAACTTCAAGTTATATAAAATTTATGACAATTTATTTTTGTGGCTCAGTAAATTCAATAAAAAATATACAAAACAAGAATATTTTGAATACTTCACTGAAATAAAAAAGACACATCTATGAAAATAGCGATTATAGGAAGCAAAGATTTTGATAGCTTAGAATATCATATACATGATTCTCTTACTTTTTTAGGACATGAGGTATTTCATATTGATATTTCAGATGTAATAAAAATTCCGTACAGATATAATTATTATGCTACAAAACTATTCCCAAAATATGATGAAAAAGTATTTCTTAAAATAGCAGATCGAGTTATTGATGAAAAACCGGATTTGGTAATCGGGGTTTATCGCTTTATACATCCGAAATGTATAAGAAAAATAAAAGATGAACTTAAAAATGTAGTAGCGATTCATATTAACCCGGATGCTTTAACCACTTTTGAGTATCAACAGATATTTGTTTCCGATTATGATGCATATTTTACAAAAGATCCTTACATTGTAAGTTTTATGAAAGGTAAAATGTCTCTGAATGCGCATTATCTTCCTGAGGCTTTTAACCAAAGAGTTCACAAACCTTTTGAAGGAAAAGACAGAAAAACATTGGAAGAAGAGACAAATATAGATGTTGTAACCTTTGGAAATATGTATCCTTACCGTGCCAATATGATTAAAAGTTTGGTAGAAAGCAATATAAACATAAAATTATTTGGCATACCGGATAAGAGATTCCCACAGAAGGCAGTTCAGAATAACTTTACCAATGAATATATTACTGGTGCCAGAAAATCAGAGGTTTTGTTAGGATCTAAAATAGTTTTTAATAACTTTCATTATGCGGAGATAGAATCTGTGAATGTAAAATTCTTTGAGATTGGTGGCATCGGTGCTTTTCAGATATGTGATTATAAACCCATAATTAAAGAATACTCTATAATTGACCCGGAACAATTTACGTTTAAAAATATTAATGAAGCTATAGAAAAAATTAAGTACTATATTGATAAGCCTAATGAAAGACACCTTTTAAGCAAACAGCAACGAGAACATTTCTTAACACATCATACTTATGACATAAGATTGAAAAAAATGTTAGATAGTATATTGTAATTTTCAAAAATTAGCAATTTGTGAGTATATATTTATTATTGTAGATTTTAATTATACTAAAGTGATAAAAAAATTAATATATACAGTCAAATAGAAAAACGTAATGTTAAAATTAAAATTAAATAAAGCTACATTTATTGCTATAAATCTAATAGTATTTGGATTCATTGCATATAAATCTTTTTTTTTATTGAATGAGGTAAAGAATAGAGAAATTGAATATGAATTGTTATTAGCTTTTTTATCATCGCTGCTATCTATAGTGCCATTTACATACTCTTGGTATAAATTAGGAAAACCAAGACTTACAGATTGGGTGAAGTTTTCTACTTTTTTATATTTGATTTTTAATTATTATGATATAGCTAATTTGTTGGATTCTAAAGAGGTAGGAATATATGCGGAAAATTATGTGAACATTTCTTATGTTTATGGTGCTTTACTAACTGTTGTTATTGGTTTAATGACAATTAATATTGTAGATTTTCTGTTCATTTTTTTTGGTGCTGTAAAAAATAAAAATGTACTGAATTACGAGATACAAAATAAATATATTTTGAGAAATGAAAAACTTTTTATTATTTCTTCACTATCATTTATAGGACTCATGTATTTATTACTCGCGTTGGGTGTTATAGGGTATGGAGCTTCGGATGAAGTAAACATAGGATCTTTTTCATTCATATTTCAGGTAATTAATATCGTATCTCCTATTTTTTATTTGTCTTATTTAATCCTTAAGTATTCCATGCATTATAATTCTAGAATGTTTAATATAGCGTTTAAAACGTATATGTTTTTATATATTCTTTTTGGATTAATTGCCGGTATGAAAGGAATTCTTATTTTTGGAATTGTTCTTTTTTTAATTCCTTATCTTAATTCCGGAAGGAAAATAAATATAAAATATGTAGTGTTTTCATTTTTGTTTTTACTTATTCTTTATCCATTAAATAATAACTACCGAGATATTTTAGTTAAGAATCCAGGAGTAAGTAAAGTTGCTGCTTTACAAGTCGCAACCGCCCAAACTGTATCATTAAATTTTGGAAAAAATGTTTCTTCCAGTACAAATAGCTATACTGATAGAATAGCAATGTTGCCCTATCTGGTTTTTGCTTTAGAAAAAGAGAAGGATTGGAATAATTATAAAAACTTAGATAGATTTATTTACTTACCTGTTTCATTAATCCCAAGATTTATATTGTCAAACAAACCGCAAGAAGACAATGGGGCAAAACTACAAGAAATGATTGTAAAAGGAATAAGAAATTCTCCCACGCCAACAATGTATGGTTGGGCATATTTGGAAGGAGGATTTATATATGTTGTATTTCATTTTTTATTACTATCTGTAGTACTCAACTATGTTGATTTTTGCATAAAGAAAAAATCTATTTTTCATTTAATTTTTTATGCAAATCTTTTGGTAAAAAGTATTATTATCGAACAAGATGTTTATTTTTTTATTGCCTCCTTGTTTCAAATGATATTAGTCTATTATTTTTTTACAAAGTTTTTTTTCGTACGATCCTATATTAAGTAATTAATTTGCTTTAAATTAAGTTTAGAATTAGTAAAACAATTTAACTTTATTTTTATTAGTTCGGGAGTATTGAAAAATATTTTTATAAAAAAAAGAATCAAGAATATAACTTACCAGACAACTTTAGTATAGAATCATATCTTTAATGAACCACATAAAACAAGGCTTAAACAAAATGAAGAAGATTATAATTTTTATAAATAAATTGAAATACAATTTATTTATAGAAATTACATAATTAATAGAATTGCTTGTATTTAGATATTATTAATTATTATGATATTACTTACTCTATTTTTACTAATTGTATTTTCGATCTTATCATTCTTTGATTTGATAAAAACGAGAAAGAATATCATACTATATTTCTTTTTAATATATCTCGTAATCTTAGAGGCAATTAAGTATAGTAGTGGTACAGATTATTTTTTTTATTATTATGATTATCAAAATTATTTTACTCATCAAAATTATCAATCAAGATATGAACCTTTATATTCAATATTTTCAAAATTAGCTGTAGTTTTAAAATTACCATATCACCTATTTCTATTTATTTATTATTTCATTTATTATTTATTAATAGGGATTGTTTTAAAGAAAGTTTCTCCTTATCCGATAATATCATTATTATTATTATTTTGTATTTCTATAGGTCTTATGGGAAGCAACAGGCAGTTGATGGCAGCCGTCATCGTTTTTTTTACCTTTTTTACTTTTTTTATTAATAGTGCATCATTTAAAAATTATTTTTTATTTTTTTTATCCGTTCTTATTGCCTGTGGTTTTCATTATTCCGCTATAGTTTTCTTACCTATAGCTTTATTTAGGAATCGAATAGCATATAGTTTTTGGATTTCTTGTCTAGTGATTGCTTTTTTGTTTTTAGCTTTTAACATTAATAGCTACATAATTTTTAATATAGACAATTTTATCCCTCAAGCTTATTCTAATCTCATAAACAAATATAAAACAACCGAAAATGTAGTTATACCTGTAGATTCCAATATAATACTAGGTTTTTTGCGAAGAGCATTACTTGTGATATTATTTTTAATATTTAAGACTGAGCATAAATTTCGTCCAATCTTTAATATTTTATATAATATTAGTTGGTTTTCGTTGATATTTTATATTCTTTTTTATACAATTCCTTTTTTAGCCTCAAGAGCTGGAACTTATTTCTTAATTTTTGAATGTATAAGTTATGTTACTCTTTTAAAATTGTTAAATCAGAAATATTTACAGCATATTTTTTTAGCTTTTATTATTTTATTTTCTATATTTTTGTTTTGCAAGAATATAGCCCCATATCCTCACTTATTTATCCCTTATAAAACAATTTTTGGAATTTTTTAAATGAAAATAAATTATTTTTTCAGAGCATATAATAGTCATCAAATAAGTATCGAAAAATTATTTGACATTATCATAAAATCCATAGAGGAAAAAGGTGTAAAAACTTATAAAATCGTTAATCCCTATAATTTTTCTTTTGTTAGCATGTTTAGATCCATGTTATATTTTAGAAAAAATCAGGCACAAATAAATCATATTACAGGAGACATCCATTGGGCAAGTTTGTTTTTAGATGCCAATAGAACAGTACTTACAATCCACGATTTAGTAGGATTAGAACAGATGAAGGGTGTTAAAAGAAAGTTATACTTTTTATTATGGGTTTATCTGCCCATTAGAAAACTGAAATATATTACTGCAATATCCGAAAAGACAAAGCAAGAAATTGTTAACTTAATACCCTGGTCTAAAGATAAAATTACGGTAATACCTAATTGTGTTTCCATTGAAATTAATAAAAAAGATGAGGTTAAGGAAATAAGTGATATTCCTAATATTTTAATAGTAGGGACGAGACAAAACAAGAATATAGATAGAGTTTTTAGAGCATTAAAAGGACTCAACATACATTTAACAATAGTAGGTAATTTATCAACTATACAAGAGATGTATTTGATGGAAAATAAATTCAAATACGATAATTTGGTTGGTATTACAGAAAGTGAGCTGTTAAAATGTTATCAAAAAGCTCATATTTTATGTTTTGTATCTGTTTACGAAGGCTTTGGCTTGCCTATATTAGAAGCGCAGGCTCAAAATTGTTGCGTTATAACATCGGATTTATCTCCAATGAATGAGGTAGCAGGAGAAGGAGCCCTACTTGTTAATCCATATTCAGTTGAAAGCATTCGCTCTGCAATAAAAGACCTTATAAATAACAAGGAAGAAAGGCAGCGTTTAACATTATTAGGTAAAAAAAACGTAGTAAAATATTCTGTAGAAAATGTGGCTAACCTGTATATAAAATTATATTTCAAAATATTAAGTAAATCATGATACTAATAGACGCATTATACATCAACAACAGCGGTGGGAAAGTCCTGTTAGATTATCTTATTGAAGAACTGGAGAAAACTGATAAAGAAGTTTTTTATCTTTTGGATGAACGTATTCAGAAAGAAAAATTACAGTTAAAAAAAAATAAAGTAATATACTTAAAGGCTTCTTTAATAAAAAGAAGAAACTTCTATAAAGAGAATAAAAATAAGTTTTCTTCGATACTGTGTTTCGGAAATCTTCCTCCTAATATTAAAACTTCCGCTAAAGTTTATACTTACTTTCATCAGTTGTTATTTTTGGATCTTCCAAAAGAAATGTCTTTTATAAGTAAAAAGATATACTACATCAAAACCCGTTTTCTGAATGCTTTCAAAAAAAATACAGATTACTGGCTGGTTCAGACAGAGTTGGTTAAAGAAAAACTGTCAAAAAAATATGGGATTCAGGGAAGTAATATTTTGGTCATTCCCTTTTATCCTCCTTTCACTTCAGAAGTTAACACAAATATCAGAAAAGAGCATCAGTATATTTACGTCAGCAATGTGTCAAAACACAAAAATCATCTTAGGCTGATTGAAGCATTCGCGAAATTTTATGATAAACACAAAAAAGGAAAACTCATTCTAACGATTCCTGATGATGCTTCTGAAATATTAAACTCAATTAATGTAAAAGTAAATCAGGGATATCCTGTTGAAAATATTGGATTCGTAGATCGAAATTCTTTATGCCAATTATACATGGAATCAGAATATCACATATTCCCATCCCTTACGGAAAGCTTCGGTCTAGGCTTAGTGGAAGCTATAGAAAACGGCTGTAAGATAATCGGTGCAGATTTACCTTATACCTATGCAGTCTGCAAGCCAAGTCTGGTTTTTAATCCTTTAGAAGTAGATTCTATTACTGAAGCATTATCACTATCTTTGCAAAAAAATACAATAAACTCGGAGTCTAAAGTAAAGAATGAAATCAATACATTAATTTCTTTACTGCATTAAAATATAAATTATGGAAATACAAAATAAAGTCCTTCTTATCACAGGTGGAACAGGTTCATTTGGAACGGCTGTTTTAAGAAAATTCATCAATACAGACCACTTCAGAGAAATCCGTATTTTTTCGCGCGACGAGAAAAAGCAGGATGATATGAGAAACCAGTTTAGAAGCGATAAACTGAAATTCTATATCGGGGATGTAAGAGATTACAGAAGTGTAGAACCTGCAATGAGAGGAGTAGACTATGTATTTCATGCCGCAGCTTTAAAGCAGGTGCCTTCCTGCGAATTTTTCCCGATGCAGGCCGTAAAAACCAATGTAGAAGGAACCCAAAACGTAATTGATGCCGCTGCAAAAAACAATGTGAAAAAAGTAATCTGTCTAAGTACAGACAAAGCTGCATACCCTATCAATGCAATGGGAATTTCCAAAGCAATGATGGAAAAAGTAGCCGTTGCCGCATCACGTAATCTGGAAAATACAACAGTTTGCCTTACAAGATATGGAAACGTAATGGCTTCCAGAGGATCGGTAATTCCGTTATTTGTAAAACAGATTAAAAATGGCGAATCCATTACCATTACAGATCCGAGTATGACAAGATTCTTAATGTCGTTAGAGGAAGCGGTAGATTTAGTTCTTTTTGCTTTCGAACACGGAAACTCAGGCGACCTTTTCGTTAATAAAGCGCCTGCAGGAACTATCGGAGATCTTGCTCAGGCTCTGAAAGAAATGTTTAAAGCCGATAATCCGGTAAAAGTAATCGGAACGAGACACGGTGAAAAACTCTACGAAACCCTTTGTACGCGTGAAGAGATGCTGAAAGCAGAAGATATGGGAGAATTTTACAGAATTCCTGCCGATAACAGAGATCTTAATTACGCACAGTATTTTTCAGAAGGGGTAGAAGATATTTCAAAAATAGAAGACTACCATTCTCATAATACAAAACAGGAAGATGTTGAAGGAATGAAAAAACTTTTATTAAAACTCCCTTTAATCAGAAAAGAAGTTCTGGGAGAAGATATAATGCAATATCCTGATTAATTTTTTATTATGGCTATTCCTGCAATCATAGAAGGAGGGAAATATTCTGACGAAAGAGGCAGTTTGTTTTTTAACAATAACTTTGATGTTTCGGCAATTAAAAGAATATACTGTATCGAAAATAAAGATACAGATTTTATAAGAGGCTGGACAGGTCACAAAACTGAACAGCGATGGTTCTCGGCATTACAGGGAATCTTTATCATAAGATTAATAAAAATTGATCATTGGGAAACACCCTCAAAAGATTCAGAAATTTTGGAATTTGAACTTCATGCAGATCAGTTGGATATTCTTCATATTCCACAAGGATATGCAAGTGCCATTCAATCCAAAGTAGAAGGATCAAAATTATTGGTAATGGCAGATTATGCTTTGGGAGAAATAGAAGATGATTATCGATTTTCTATTGATTACTTTAAAAATTTATAACAATGAAAAAAGTAGGAATTACTGGACAAAACGGCTTTGTTGGTTCGCATTTATATAACACTTTGGGCTTACAGCCTGAAAAATTTGAAAGAATTTCTTTCGAAAGAGATTTTTTCGACTCTCCTGAAAAACTGGACGACTTTGTGAAGCAATGTGATGTTATTGTACATCTTGCAGCCATGAACCGCCATCCGGATCCGGAAGTAATCTTCAATAATAATGTAAAGCTTGTTAAAAAACTGACAGACTCTTTACAGAGAACAGGATCAAAAGCACACGTTCTTTTCTCATCATCTTCTCAGGAAGAAAGAGATAATCTGTACGGTAAATCTAAAAAAGAAGGCAGAGAATTATTTGCAGACTGGGCAAAAAACAATGGAGGTAAATTTACAGGGATGATTATTCCTAACGTTTTCGGACCTTTTGGAAAACCGAATTACAATTCTTTCATCGCAACATTCTGTCATAAACTTACCCACGGCGAAAATCCTGTGATTGATAATGATGGAGAAGTAAAACTGATCTATGTCGGAGAACTTGTTCAGGAAATCATCAATCAGATAGAAATTTCAGAAACCAACGAATTATACGAAGTTCCTCACACATCCGTAAATAAAGTTTCTGAAGTTTTAGCTAAACTTGAAAATTATAAAAAGCTTTATTTTGATAACGGAGAAATTCCAGTGTTGGAAACGAAATTCGATCTTAACCTTTTCAATACATTCCGCTGCTATTTTGATATTAAAAATCATTATCCCGTAAAATTTATACAGCACACCGATCCGAGAGGAGCTTTTGTGGAAGTAATTCGTTTGGGAATCGGCGGACAGTGTTCTTTTTCCACTACCGTTCCGGGAATTACCAGAGGAAACCATTTTC
This sequence comes from Chryseobacterium sp. MMO-72, assembly GCF_037146035.1. Lineage (NCBI taxonomy): Bacteria > Pseudomonadati > Bacteroidota > Flavobacteriia > Flavobacteriales > Weeksellaceae > Chryseobacterium > Chryseobacterium sp. MMO-72. The sequence continues at coordinate 66,674 of NZ_JBBCWG010000017.1, read as the reverse complement.
ATACAAGAAAAATCGAAAGATTTGCGGTAATTAAAGGCAAAGCTCTTATTCAATTAAGAAAAATAGACAGCGATGAGGTTCTGGATTTTTATTTAGACGGAAACGAACCCGCTTATGTAGATATGCCGATTTGGTATACCCACAATATTAAAAACATCGGAGAAGAAGAACTGTACACTATTTTCTGGATCAATGAACCCTTTAATCCGGAAGATTCAGATACCTATTTTGTGGAAGTTTAATAATATTTAACTATAAACTTCACGGGCTTCTCCAATAAACAGACATTAAAATTTATCTTTGCAAAAGCAAAAAAATACAATGAAAAAACTAAAAGTAATGACGGTTGTAGGAACACGACCGGAAATCATTAGACTATCAAGAGTATTATCAGCTTTGGATGCTTCCGAAGCCGTTGAACATATTATCGTCCATACAGGTCAAAACTACGATTACGAGCTGAACCAGATCTTTTTTGAAGATCTTGGACTTCGCAAACCGGATTATTTTCTGGAAGCAGCAGGTAAAACGGCAACAGAAACAGTAGGGAATATTTTAATTAAAATAGATCCTTTGCTGGAAGAATTGCAGCCTGAAGCATTTTTGGTTTTAGGAGATACCAATTCTTGTCTTTGTGCCATTCCTGCCAAGAAAAGACAGATTCCGATTTTCCATATGGAAGCGGGAAACAGATGTTTCGATCAGCGGGTTCCGGAAGAAACCAACAGGAAAATTGTAGATCACACTGCAGATATTAATTTAACGTATTCGGATATCGCAAGAGAATATCTTTTAAGAGAAGGTCTTCCTGCAGACAGAATCATCAAAACGGGTTCTCCTATGTTTGAAGTGCTGAATCACTATCTTCCTCAGATCGAGAGTTCAGATGTTTTAAGCCGTCTGAATTTAGAAGAAGGAAAATACTTTGTGGTATCATCTCACAGAGAAGAAAATATTAATTCTGAGAAAAACTTCAACGGATTAATAGAAAGTTTAAATGCCATTGCAGAAAAATTTGGCTATCCGATCATTGTTTCTACACACCCGAGAACCAGAAACATGATCGATAAAAAGCAGGTTGAGGTAAGACCGGAAATTCAGTTCTTAAAACCGCTTGGATTCCATGATTATAATGCGTTACAGATGAGAAGTTATGCTGTTTTATCAGATTCTGGAACTATTTCAGAGGAGTCTTCTATCTTAAATTTCCGTGCTTTAAATATCAGAGATGCACACGAAAGACCGGAAGCAATGGAAGAAGCATCCGTAATGATGGTCGGTTTATCTCCGGAAAGAATCTTACAGGGATTAACGCAGCTTCAGCAGCAGAAAGTAGGAACAGAAAGAAATTACAGACCGGTTTCAGATTATTCAATGCCGAATGTTTCAGAGAAAATGGTAAGAATTATTCTGAGTTATACGGATTACGTTAACAGAGTTGTTTGGAGCAAAAAATAATGAAAAATCTCTGGATCGCAACCGAACTTTTTTATCCTGAAGAAACTTCAACTTCTTTTATACTCACAAAAATAGCAAACAGACTTTCGGAAAAGTATGATGTAAAAGTTGTTTGTGGAGATCCTGTGTATGACAAGCAAAAGAAAAGCAGTCATTTTAGTCTGGATTCCCGCGTAAATGTTCACAGAATAAAAGGATGGGGCGGAAACAAAAACAGTCTGTTGAGCAGATCTCTAAGATTTGTTTTTCTGTCTCTTTCTATCTTTTTTTATCTTTGGAAAAACGTTAAAAAGGGAGAAAAGGTTTTTATGGTTACGAATCCGGCGCCTTTAATTCTGCTTGTTTCAATCCTTAAAAGATTAAAAAAAATAGAATTAATTATTCTGGTTCATGATGTTTTTCCCGAAAATACCATTCCTGCCGGAATCATTAAATCTGAAAAGTCAGCACTATACAGAGTTCTCAGAAGTATTTTTGATAAAGCGTATTCAAAAGCTGATCTGCTGATTACATTAGGCAGAGATATGCAGCAAGTTATTGAAGCTAAAATCAGAAAATATAACCGCCATTCGAAAATTGAGATCATTGAAAACTGGGGAGATACGGAAGGTATTTATCCGCTCTTGAAAGAAGAAGTACTCAATGAGGATTCATCTTTAAAAGACAGGATCATCTTTCAGTATGCCGGAAATTTAGGAAGAGTTCAGGGATTAATTGAATTATTGCATATTATAAAAAAAGTGAAAAATAATCGTCTGGTTTTTCATTTTGTCGGAGAAGGAGCTGTTAAGAATACAATGTTGGAATATGTAGAGGAAAATAAGCTGAAGAATGTTTTCTTTGACGGAGCTTATTCAAGAGAAGATCAGCTTCAGGTATTAAATAAGGCAGATGTGTCATTTGTAAGTTTAGCGCCCAAAATGTTCGGATTGGGAGTTCCTTCAAAAACATACAATATTTTGGCTGCCGGAAAACCTGTTTTATATGTTGGAGAAAAAAACAGCGAAATAGATTTACTTTTAAGAGAAGAAAATATAGGGTATTCATTTCAGCATTTCGAAGAACAGAACATTCTGGATTTTTTTAATTCTTTCGATGAAACGTCTGTTCAAGAATTAGAAATAATGAAACAAAAAGCAAGAAAAGTAGCAGAGGAAAAATTTTCAGAAGAGATCATACTGAATAAATTTTATAATATTATTTAAATGAAAGTGCTATTTACAGGAGCCAACGGTTTTTTGGGAAAAAATGTAATTCCTTTGCTTCAGAAGAAAAATTTTGAAGTAAAGACCTTTGGAACTTCCAATGCAGATTATATATTTAATATTACAAATACCATCAATCCTTTTGAAGAAAAGTTTGATATTATTTTTCATGCCGCAGGTAAAGCTCATTCTGTTCCTAAAACTCAGGAAGAAGAAAGTGTATTTTACAAAGTAAATTTTGAAGGAACAAAAAACCTTTGTAACGCTTTGGAAGAAAATCTGCCGGAATATTTTGTTTTTATAAGCACAGTGGCAGTGTATGGAAAAGATTTCGGTGAAAATATAACTGAAGATACGCCATTGGAAGGATACACGCCTTACGCTAAAAGCAAATTGATGGCAGAGGAATTTCTTACTAAATGGAGCAAAGAAAAGAATGTAAAATTATTTATTCTCAGACCTTCTTTAATTGCAGGACCCAATCCTCCGGGTAATCTGGGAGATATGATTAAAGCGATTAAGTCAGGAAAATATTTTAATATTGCAGGAGGAACAGCAAGAAAAAGTGTATTCTGGGTGGAAGATTTTGCTGAGATAACCGTTAAAATGCTGGGAAAAGAGGGTGGAATTTATAATGTTTGTGATGATGCAAATCCTGCTTTTAAAGAAATCTCCGAAAAAATATCAGCCAAATTAAACAAGAGATCTCCGAAAAGTATTCCTTATTTTTTTGCTAAATCAATGGCTTTAGTGGGTGACTTATTGGGAAATAAAGCTCCGATTAACTCTTTGAAATTGAAAAAAATAACAGATTCTCTTACATTTTCTAATGAAAAAATAAAGAGAGAATTAAATTATAATCCTTCAAACGTAATAGAAAAATTTCAACTGTAAACTATGGAATTTTTAATCGTAACAATTCTGCTTTTTATATCTATGCTCATCTATTTTAGAATAGCAGATAAATACAATATTATAGATAAGCCTAATCACAGAAGTGCACATACACAGATCACATTGAGAGGAGGAGGAATTATTTTTCCTGTTGCTTTCATTATATTTTCTGCATTTAATTTTAATGAAGTCATAGAAAACTACTGGTCATTTGGTTTAGGATTACTGGCAATAAGTACGATCAGTTTTATAGATGATATTGTAACCCTTTCAAATAAAATAAGGCTGTCCGTTCATTTTATTTCTGTGGTTTTGCTGCTGTATTTTACTGGAGCATTTAATTTAATGCCAATTTGGGTTTGGCCCGTATTGTTTATTCTGATTATTGGAACATTGAATGCTTATAACTTTATGGATGGCATCAACGGAATGACGGGTTTATACAGTTTAGTCGGCTTATTATCATTATTTTACATTAATGAAAAAGTAATTTTATTTGCCGATGAAAATTTTATTCTTTATCCTGTTTTAGCCTGCGTCGTTTTTCTGTTCTTTAACTTCAGAAAAAAAGCAAAATGTTTTGCCGGTGATGTAGGAAGTATGGGAATCGCTTTTTGGGTAATCGGTCTTATTACCTTATTAATTATGAAAACTCAGGACTATAAATATATATTTCTTCTTTCCGTATACGGAATCGAAGTAGTTCTTACCATAATAGAAAGATTACTGCTTAAAGAAAATATATTTGAGGCACACAGAAGACATTTATACCAGCTTTTTGCCAACGAAAAAAAGGTTTCCCATCTGCTGATAAGTTTTGTTTATGCTTTGGTGCAGGCAATTATAAATTTATTTTTAATATATTCACACTGGGCAATCTGGATTATTATTCCTGTGATTTTTATTCCCGTAGGCATCATTTATCTCGGATTGAAATGGAGCTTAAAAAAACAATATCAACTATAATAAGTACTGATTCAAGAAATAAAAGTTATGAAAATAAAAGAAACTCCTTTAAAGGACTGTTATATTATAGAACCGACAATTTTCGAAGACGACAGAGGATATTTTTTCGAAAAATTCAATGAAAAGAAATTCGAGGAACTTACCGGAATGAATGGACATTTCGTGCAGGATAACATTTCTAAATCTTCTTATGGTGTTTTGAGAGGGCTTCATTTACAGAAAGGAGAACACGCACAGGCAAAACTGGTTTCCTGTCTGGAAGGGAAAGTCTGGGATGTTGCTGTAGATTTAAGAGAAGATTCTCCTACTTTCGGGAAATGGTTCGGAATCGAGCTTACCGCCGAAAATAAAACACAGCTTTACATTCCGAGAGGTTTCGGACATGGTTTTTCTGTTTTAAGTGAAACTGCTGTTTTCGCCTATAAATGTGATAATTTTTATAACAAAGAATCAGAAGGATGTGTAAAATACAATGATCCGGATCTGAATATCGACTGGAAAATCTCTGACAGTGAAGCTGTACTTTCTGAAAAGGATGAAAATGCAGCAAGCTTTAAAGAAAAGAATTTTTAATATTATGAAAGCCACTTATTGAAGTGGTTTTTATTTTTTAATACAGACTCTTCAATATTTTGTATCTTTGCAAACTCAAAATCAAAAAGATGCGTACAAAATCTGTAGGGAAGAAAAAAATAAATGTAGTAACGTTGGGTTGTTCCAAAAATGTATATGATTCTGAAGTTTTAATGAGCCAGCTTAAAGCCAATGGTAAAGAAGTGGTACATGAAGACAAAGGAGACATCGTTGTAATTAATACCTGCGGATTTATAGACAATGCAAAAGAAGAATCTATTAATACGATTCTTGATTATGTAGAAGCAAAAAACAGGGGAGAAGTTGAGAAAGTTTTTGTAACAGGATGTCTTTCTGAAAGATATAAGCCGGATCTGGTAAGAGAAATTCCGGATGTTGATCAATATTTCGGGACGAGAGATCTTCCCGTATTATTAAAACATTTAGGGGCAGATTACAAACACGAATTGGTTGGGGAAAGACTTACCACTACACCAAAACATTACGCATACTTAAAGATTTCCGAAGGCTGCGACAGACCGTGTTCATTCTGTGCAATTCCTCTCATGAGAGGAGGACACGTTTCAACTCCGATTGAAAAACTGGTTACAGAAGCACAGAAATTGGCAAAAAAAGGAACCAAAGAACTGATTTTGATTGCGCAGGATCTTACTTATTATGGTTTAGATATTTATAAAAAACGCGCGCTTGGAGACCTTTTAAAAGAATTGGTAAAAGTGGAAGGAATTGAATGGATTCGTCTTCATTATGCTTTTCCAAGCGGATTTCCGGAAGATGTTCTGGATATCATCAGAGAAGAACCGAAAGTTTGCAACTATATAGACATTCCTCTTCAGCATATCAATTCAGATTTATTAAAATCGATGAAGAGAGGGACTACTCACGAAAAAACGGATGCTCTTCTTTCAAAATTCAGAGAAAAAGTTCCGGATATGGCAATCAGAACAACGCTTATCGTTGGTTATCCCGGAGAAACTCAGGAAATTTTCAATGAGCTTAAAGACTGGGTAAGAGAACAGAGATTCGACAGACTGGGATGCTTTACGTACTCTCACGAAGAAAATACAGGAGCTTATGTATTGGAAGATGATGTTCCTCAGGAAATGAAAGAAGCAAGAGTAGAAGAAATTATGGAGATTCAGTCCCAGATTTCATGGGAGAAAAATCAGGAGAAAATTGGGAACGTGTATAAATGTATCTTCGACAGAAAGGAAGGAAATTATTTCATCGGACGAACAGAATACGATTCTCCGGACGTAGATAATACCGTTTTGGTTTCTGCAGAAAATACATATATTTCCATTGGAGATTTTGCGGAGGTAAAGATTACCTCGGCTGAAGAGTTTGATCTGTATGGAGAATTAATTTAAAATTATTCCCAATTAGTTGATTTTTTATTAAAAAAAGACGTATATTGTTCTGATTAATATAATGTTATTGATTTATTAATAAAAATTAACATTTATGAAATCGCGATTGTTAATTTTTTAATTTACTGATTATCAATATTGTTTTGTTTTTGTAAATTAAATTGTTAAAACTTTTTCATCTATTGTTATGAAAATAATTTTAAAAATATTAACTTTGCATTATAAAGAGATTTTACATAAGTATTAAGCTATCAATTAAGCTTTTATAAAATGTAAAAAAAATGTTTTTTGAAATTATATAATTAAAAATATTTTATTTTTACTAATGGATGCACACATTGGGGATGGCACCCTGATCTGAGAAACACATTTGTTAGTTAAAATGTAATTTAAAATCTTTAAAAACTTATGAAATAATTTTTATTAACAGCGACTATGTTAGTCGGATTTGTAGCAATCGCTCAGGCTCAGCAAGGAAGAGTGGGGATTAATACAACTACTCCCGCTGCTACTTTAGATGTTGTCGGTACTCCTACTGACGCAACTAAGCCGGACGCATTATTGGTCCCTCGTTTGACAAGAGGTCAGTTACAGGCAAAAGATGCTGTGTATACTGCAACACAGAACGGGGCATTGGCATTTGTTTCCTCAATTGCTGATGGTGCTGCTTCTGGAAAAGCAGTAAATATTACTGCCACTGGATTCTACTACTATGATGCAACAAACTCAGTTTGGGTTGCCGTAGGTGGAGGAGGTTCTGCTACTGATACAAGTATTTATCTTAATGATGGTACTTTAGCAGGAAATAGAACTGTAACACAAAACAACAATAATTTAACTTTTTCTACGGGAACAGCAAAAACAATCGTGAATGGTAATTTCCAGACACAGGGTGCTGTATATGCTACCAGTGTAAGAACATATTCAGGTTCTTCTAACGTAGACTGGAATTCTAGTGACTATTTAGTTATTATTACAAATAATGCTATTACCGGACAGCTTGCATTACCAAGCCCGACAGGAGCAAATACTGGTAGAGTTCTTATGATTAGAAACAATACGGGAGGGGCTGTAGCTCCTACAAATGCAAATGGTATTGCATGGCCTTTGAACTTTCCTAACTTAGCCGGAGGTTCTGCTGCTATGTTTATTTCAGATGGAACTAACTGGTGGAACAGTGCAAGTAGATAATACATTAATATTTAATAAAACAAAGCAATGAAAAATATATTTAGAGCCTTATTAGGAATTTCCCTTACGGTATTGAGTGTTAACTCTGCATCTGCTCAGGTAGCTAGTAATGGTATCGTAGCTAATAATATTACTGGAGAAAATCCATTCTTTGATGCTTCTTCTAATTTCGATACAGCATCTACAGGTACTGCCAATAATGTTGGAAAAGGATTGTATTTTCCAACGACTAACTTGGTAACATGGACATTTAAAACAACAAATTTAGATGGTGTAACTTTCCCAACTGCTTTTGATGGTATGATTGTTTACAATAGCGGTACAGGTAATACTGTTTCAGGACAAGGTGTTCAGGTAGCTGTAACTCCTGGGTTTTATTACTTCTCTAATCCTGGTCAGTCTACAAGTATTGCTAATGGAAGATGGTTGCCATTAGGTGCTGCTTCTGCGAAATTTAATGCTGTGAATAACGCTTTAGCAGGTGTTGCAACAAACACATTGGTAGATGGTAATCCTGTTTATGCATATAAAGGACAGTTTACTACAACAGGAAGTTCAACAGCAGTAACTTTAGCTGTTCCAACAGGTCTTACTTCAATGTACGGAATTACAATCTTTAAAAAGGCTTCTACCGGAAATAAAATAGTTTTCTCTAAAGAATTATATTCTTATGATTCAACAACCGGTGCGGCAGTTACAGGTTCTCCAAGCATGTCTGTTGTTTATCCTGCAGATACTTATGACTATATTATTGAATATTTCAAATAATATTTTAAAAATATCTATATACAAAACCAATGAGACTTCTCATTGGTTTTTTTATTGATGAATTTGTTTAAATTTTTTATTAATCTTAAGTCTTAAAAACGCAGTAAAGTCAAAGATTTTTAATAAGGATTCAATCTTAATTTCATCGTAGATAAAATCTTTGCAGCTTAAGAGGAGAACGTATTTAATGAATATTTTGCGCCTTTGCGATGTTTATAGTTTAAATAATCAGAATGCTTTAAAATGTTTTTTGATTAAAGGATTTTTAAAAATCAAATGCTAAATATTATTATCCTGAATTCATACTAATTCATATTGATTGTAGGTCAGTATAACCGTGAGATCATCCAATTGATTTAAAATTTATTTGTTGGAAAACAAATGCTAAAATTCATTAACTTATTGATTGGTAGATGAATAATTATGTTAAAAAAATCTTAATCTTAATTATTTAGTTAAAATTGTTAACTTTTGCTTTTGTTTTTTAACACTTTTTAACACTGTGCCTTAAGTAGCCTGTTTATAGGGCGTTAAGAAAAATATTAACATAAAATTTTACTTTCATTAACACTTGTTAACAAATAAAGTAGGCACTTTAAAAGATTCCTTATAGATTTGCCCCTGTCAAAACCAATAAAATTTCAAAATGATGAAAAGATTCATTCTCGTAATCATAATGATGATTTCAACCCTTGGTATTTATTCTTTCAAAATGAATGCCATAGATGCGAAAAAAACAAGTTATGCATCGTACTACCACGATAAATTTAACGGTAGAAAAACAGCAAGCGGAGAGATCTTTGATAATGCAAAGTTCACCGCAGCCAACAGAACGCTTCCATTTGGAACAAACATTAAGGTAACCAACCTTAATAATGGTAAAGAGGTAATAGTGAAAGTAAATGATAGAGGACCTTACCATTCATCAAGAGCTTTAGATATGTCTAAGGCAGCGTTCGATGAAATCGGAGATACCGGCAGAGGTACAATTCCGGTGGAATATGAAATTGTCGACTAAAATTTATGATTTAAATTTTAAAAAGCCAACTGATTCAGTTGGCTTTTTGCTTTGTTTTAAAGGCTTAATTCTACCAGCGCAGGACAATGGTCAGAATGTACGGCTTCCTTCAAAATAACGGCTCTGGAGAGCTTATCTTTTAAACTGTAGGAAGTGAAATTATAATCCAGTCTCCATCCCTTATTTCTTTCCCGGGAATTTTGTCTGTAACTCCACCATGTATAATGGTCGGGTTCATTATTAAAAAACCTGAAACTGTCGATCAGTTCACATTCATTGATGAAATTTGTCATCCATTCTCTTTCCATCGGTAAAAAACCGGAAACATTTTGTAAACCTTTCGGATTATGAATGTCTATTGCTTCATGACAGATATTAAAATCTCCTGAAATAATAAGATTCGGAATTTCTTTCTTTAAATTTTTAACGTACTCTAAAAAATCATGGCAAAACTGCATTTTAAAATCCAGCCGTTCGATGTTTGAAGCAGAAGGAACATATACAGAAATGGCAGAGAATCCATCAAAATCTGCACGGATGATTCTTCCCTCATTATCATAGCTTTCAATACCGCAGCCGTATTCTACATGATTGGGCTTTATTTTAGACGCAATTCCGACGCCACTGTAGCCTTTTCTTACTGCGGAATGCCAGTAACTGTGATATCCCAGTTTTTCGAGACTTTCAATATCGATCTGGTCGTTTCCTGCTTTACTCTCCTGAATGCAGATAATATCCGGATCAGCCGTTTTCAGCCAGCCTAAAAAATCTTTCGTAAAAGCAGCACGGATTCCGTTGACGTTATAAGTGATTAATTTCATAATTCAAAAGTATTAATAAAAAAGAAGCGGAAAAAATCTTTGATTTTTTCCGCCCCTCTCTTCACCCGAAGTCAAACTATGAAAAACTACTTGGGTTCCAAAATACTGAATGGAATGATACACTCTTCCAGTGAAATCCCTCCATGCTGGTACGTTTCTTTATAATAATTCACAAAGTGATTGTAATTCTTTGGATAAGCAAGGAAAATATTATTCTTCGCAAAAATATATTTAGAACTTAAATTTCCTTTCGGCAAAAACAGCTTTTCAGGATTCGTAATTGCCCAAACATCACTGTCGTCATACGTTAAGCTCTTTCCGGTCTTGTAACGAATATTCGTGGAAGTTTCTCTGTCTCCTACAACTTTACTCGGTTTTTTAACATAAACCGTTCCGTGATCCGTAGTAATCACCAGTTTGAAACCGTTTTCTGCGGCAACTTTAATAATTTTCAATAAAGAAGAATTTTCAAACCAGTTCAACGTTAAAGACCTGAAGGTCTTATCATCACGGATCAGCTGATCTACAATATGATTATCCGTTTTCGCATGAGAAAGAATATCAATAAAATTATAAACAATTACCAACAGATCATTGTTTTTGTGCTGATTAAAATCGTCGTAAATTTTTCTTTCGAAATCAGCATTCAGAACTTTCAGATACTTCATGGATTTTGAGCTCAGACCGATCCTTTTCATTTGATCTTCTAAGAAATCACGCTCAAATTCGTTTTTATTTCCTTCTTCATTGTCGTTAAACCATTTGTCAGGAAAACGTTTTTCAATCTCTGAAGGCATTAAACCTGCAAAAAAAGAATTTCTTGCATACTGGGTTGCAGTCGGAAGAATACTGTAATAATAATCCTCAGAAACCTTGTTGTAATACTTCGTAAATAAAGGTTCAATAACTTTCCACTGGTCATAACGAAGATTATCAACCATCAGAAGCAAAACCTTATCTTTTTCAACCTCAGGTTTCACTTTATCCTTGAAAAGCGTATGGCTCATGATCGGTTTATCCGAATCGTGAAGCCAGTCTTCATAATTCTTTTCAATAAATTTGGCAAACTGAATATTGGCTTCCTCTTTTTGTGACTGAAGAAGATCCGCAAACTCATTATCCGTTACTTTATCAAATTTAATTTCCCAGTTAAGGATTTTCTTATAATATTCCGCCCAATCCTGATACGTTCTTAAATAAGAAAGCTCCATCGAAAGATTTCTGAATTCCTGCTGATACTGCAGAATCGTTTTCTGCTCCACAAGATTATCCTGCTGAAGATTTTTCTTTAATGACAGTAAAATCTGGTTAGGATTTACCGGCTTCAGGATGTAATCTGCAATCTGCGATCCGATTGCCTCCTCCATAATATGCTCTTCCTCACTTTTCGTTACCATAACGATTTTCAGCGAGTTGTCCTTATCCTTAATCATCGGAATCGCTTCAAGGCCTGAAATTCCGGGCATATTCTCATCAATCAGCGTCAGTGCAAACTTCTCCGAGTCCATGAGTTCAAGAGCCTCATTAACATTATTAACGGGAGTTACCTGATATCCCTTTTTTTCAAGAAAAACGATGTGTGGTTTAAGTAGATCTATTTCATCATCTATCCATAATATCTTTTCCGACATAATTATTTTTTTACATGGTTATTGTATCAAATTGCTGACCAATTAATTCTAAAATCTGCCAAAATCCGCAGACGTAAAGTTAAATATAAGTTAAATGAAATAACGGAATAATTACGTTTTTCTTTTATTTAATTTCCACTTTTTAAATATTCCAGAGCTCTTTCCAGAATTTCGTCTTTTCCATGCTGTATTCCTTTCACTGTAGGACGTACGATAATGTCCGGAATAATCCCGATTCGCTGCGTTTCTCTTCCGTCCGGATAATACGCTCCCAAACCCGTAAAACACGTTTTAAGACCGGCAATATTAAATGAAATGACATCACCATTTGCTCCCGAAGTGTATCCTCCGATTACTTTTGCTTTCGGATGCTGCTTAAGCATCATTACGGTTGTTTCAGCCTGACTTTGCGTAACCTCATTCACCAGAATGACCACATTTCCTTTATAATAATCCGGATTATTTCTTCCGATGTTGTTTTTGCGGCGGTAAAATTTGCTTAAATAATTGGTTTCTGGAAAAATAAATTCATAATAAATTTTATTTTCAGGAAGCAACAGTCTGCTCAACGGCAAAATCGTCATATTCGGATAATTTCTGGAATCGAAAATGATCGATTCTGTATTTTTCAGATTTTCGAACATATCATTCAGATCAGATCTTTTGATTAATCCCATGTTCACATAACCCATCTTTTTTTCATCATCGAGAAACTTCCATTTTTCAGGAACCGTAGGATTTTCGCGAATAATTTCTTTCTGAAAATATGTTTTTACTTTTATGGCTAAATTAATTCCGTCCCTTTCAATTTTAAGCCCGAGAGAATCTTTATTGGTGTACAGAAAAAGATATTTCGACTTATTGATCTTTCCCCATGAATTCGAAGCCGGAAGATATTTCCCAAACGAATTAATTTTCTGCGGAATCGTTAATCCTTCAACATCGTAGATCACATCACCAATTTTGAGCGGATTTTCTTCATTAAAAATAGTCGGATATATTTTTGTTACAACCAGCTTTCCTTCCGCATAAGAATACTGTACCGGAACATTTTTTCTTCCGTATTGGTTTAAACTAGTCAGCCTTGAAAATAAATAAGCGTGCGAATCATCCGTTTTGGTCACAAGTTCCGCTAAAGCTAAATGATAGCTTTCATCATTATCAACAGCAAGAAATTTTGGAATCATTTCCCGTAAAACATCATTCCAGTTCTGATCGGTTTTGTATTTGTATGCAAAAAAATATTCTGCATAATTCCAGTATCTGAAGAATTCCAAAAGAGCAATTTGTTTTGAAGTAAATTTCGAGCCGTAAGAATTTTCATTCCTGAAATAAACCTTTCTTCCGTTTAACCCGAAATAATAATTTTCACCGGTATTCCTGTTGTTCTCAATAAATTTCAGCTTTTCACGTACATTTTCAGAAAAAATACGCTGATCATCCATCCATCCGAGATCAAAATTTTTTAAGAAATAAACTTTATCGTTATCATTTACACAATTTTTACAAACTTCAGTTTTTCCGAGACTTTCAATCCAGTTAGAATACAATTCATTCAATTGATCTTTATTGTTAATATTTTCAAGTTCATCAATTTTCTGAAATAATTGTTGATCCCAGTTGAACTGTCCTTTCGATACATTCGGATGATAATATTTTAAAAATCCCCATACTTTACATAACGATTCAAGCTTTTGGGTTTCCGATAAAGTCTGCGCCGAAAAATGTAAGTTTAAAAATAAGATAATGAAAAGGGAGAATTTTCTCATGAAAAGGTTATTCAATCAAAGATAGCTTTTAAACACAAACAGCACAACTATTTATTCAAAGAAGATTTTATCCAGCCTTTGCTGAGTGAAACGCCTTTCCGAACGAAAATATGCAGCACAACTGTAAAAAAAATCTTTGCGGACTTTGTGTTAAAAACAAATTCAACAAAGAAAGTTACTTTTAAAACAACAAACAGTTTAATGAAAATTAATTACCTCTAAAATATAAAATTCCTAAATTTGTTTGCAAATACAGACGTTTTCAATGCAGAACAAGCTAAAAATCATCAATGATCCCGTTCACGGATTCATCAAAATTCCCCATGAAATTTTATTCGACATCATAGAGCATCCTTACTTCCAGAGATTAAGAAGGATAGGACAGACGGGACTTTTGAACCTCATTTTTCCGGGCGCGACACATACAAGATTTCATCATGCTTTAGGGGCCATGCATTTGATGTTTATGGCTTTGGAAACCTTGAAGCAGAAAGGCGTGAAAATTTCAGAAGAGGAAGAAAAAGGGGCAATGTTGGCGATTTTAATGCATGATATTGGTCATGGTCCGTTTTCCCACGCTCTGGAAAGTATGCTGATGGACGATTGGCATCACGAAAAATTATCTTTATTACTCATGAATCGCCTGAATGATGAATTTAACGGAGAATTATCCTGCGCTATCGAAATGTTTCAGGGAAAATACCACCGAAAGTTTTTTAACCAGCTTATTTCTTCACAACTCGATGTCGATCGTTTGGATTATCTGAAACGGGACAGCTTTTTTACGGGAGTTTCCGAAGGAAGCATCAATACACAAAGAATCATCTCCATGATGAACGTCTGTGATGAAGGTGAGCTGGTAATTGATGCAAAAGGCGTTTATTCTATTGAGAATTTCCTCACAGCCAGAATGTTCATGTATTGGCAGGTGTATTATCATAAAACATCCGCTCTGGCAGAATTTCTTTTGGTTAAAATTCTGGAAAGAGCCAAGCTTCTGGTTTCACAGGGAATCGATTTGCCGGCAACTGAAAACCTCAAATATTTTCTGCATCGCGGAAAAAGTGCAGCCACGGATGAAGATGTGGAACGTTTTACACAGCTTGATGATAATGATATTATTCAGGCAATGAAAAACTGGCAGAATGCAGAGGATATGATTCTCTCGTATTGGTGTAAATGTGTGATCCAGAGAAACCTTCCGAAAACCATTATTTCATCTCATCCTTTTGAGCCGGGTTTTATTGAAGAAAAAATAAAGAATGTGAATGAATTTTTCGGAATCGATAATGGGAGCGAACTGGTACACGAAATAAAAAGAAAACTCCTTCCTTACGATACCGAAAAACAGCCGATTTATCTGTTGCAGAAAAACGGTAAAAAAATCCGTCTTGACGAATCGGAAGACCAGCTTTTATCGGGCTTGATGGTAAACAAAACCACAAGGTATATTCTTACATTTCCAAGAAATATTTCACACATTATTTCTTAAAGAATATTAAAATTCACGTTCCGAAAACTAAAAAATGTTTGCGAATTACAGAATTTCTTATCTTTGCAGAATATGGAATTTACAGCTTCGCAAATTGCAAGTTTTATCGACGGAAAAATAATAGGTGACGAGAATGCACTTATTACTGGAGTTTCGCCCATAGAAAGCGGGGAAACAGGACATCTTTCTTTCATCGCGCAGGATAGATTTTCGCATTATTTAGAGACTTCAAAATGTTCCGTTATCATTGTTTCGGAAAAGCTTATCTCAAAAGATTCTTACCTTCCTACTGTTATTGCAGTAAAGGATGCTTATCTTTCTTTTCAGGTTCTCATGAATTTATATCAGGAAATGCAGGGAAGAAGAAAAGGAATCGAAAATGGTTCATCCATTCATGAAACTGCCGTAATCGGAGAAGATGTGTATATCGGAGCTTTTACCTACGTTTCAGAAAAGGCAAAAGTGGGAGAGGGAAGCCAGATTTATCCGCAGGTTTACATCGGAAAAGGGGTGAAGATCGGGAAAAACTGTAAAATTGACAGTGGAGCGAGAATTTACGATTACTGCATCATCGGAGACAATTGTGTTATTCATTCCAATACCGTAATCGGAGGAGACGGTTTCGGATTTCAGCCGACTCCGGACGGATTCAAAAAAATTCCGCAGTTAGGAAACGTTATCATTGAAGACGATGTGGAAATTGGTTCCAACTGCAGTATAGACAGAGCAACCATTGGTTCTACCGTAATCGGAAAAGGTACTAAAATTGATAACCTGATCCAGATCGCACACAACGTAAAAATCGGAAAAAACAATGTAATTGCCGCACAAGCCGGAATTGCAGGATCTACAACCATCGGAGACTGGAACCAGATTGGAGGTCAGGTAGGTGTTGTAGGACACATCAAAATAGGAAATCAGGTGAAAATACAGGCTCAGAGTGGCGTAAATTCCAGCGTAAACGACAGAGAAACCATCTACGGTTCTCCGGCGATCAGCTACAACGACTACCTTAGAAGTTATGTACATTTCAGAAACTTACCTGAAGTGGTAAAAAGAATAAATAATCTCGAGAATAACTCAAAAGATTAAACTAATGAGTGATATGCAAAAAACACTTCAGCAGGAAGTGACACTTTCCGGAATCGGACTTCATACTGGTAAAGAAGTAAAATTAACCATGAAACCTGCAAAAGAAAATACAGGTTTCGTATTCGTAAGAACAGATTTGGAAGGGCATCCTCAGGTCGAAGCAGACGTTAATTACGTTGTGGCTACAGAAAGAGGAACAACATTAGAAAAACTGGGAGTAAAGATCACAACTTGCGAGCACCTTTTAGCGGCTTTGGTAGGATGTGATATTGATAATGCCTTTCTTGAAATGGATGCTTCCGAACCGCCGATCTTAGACGGTTCTTCAAAATTCTTTGTAGAAGCAATCGAAAGCGTAGGAGTAGTGGAGCAAAATATAGCAAGAGAATATCTTGTGGTAAAAGAAGTTCTTACCTACAGCGATCCGGCTACAGGATCAGAGATCACTATTATTCCTTCAGATACCTATGAAGTAACAACAATGGTAGATTTCGGGACCAAAGTTTTAGGAACTCAAAATGCTACGCTTAAAAATATTTCTGAATTTAAAGAAGAAATTTCATCCGCAAGAACATTCAGCTTCTTACACGAACTGGAAATGCTTTTGGATCACGGTTTGATCAAAGGCGGAGATATTTCAAATGCGATTGTTTATGTAGATAAAGATCTTACACCGGAAACTACAGAAAAACTAAAGAAAGCCTTTGGTAAAGATAACGTATCGATAAGACCAAACGGAATTCTTGATAATTTGAACTTAAATTATCCTAACGAAGCCGCAAGACACAAATTACTCGATGTGATCGGTGATCTGGCTTTGGCAGGAGTGAAAATAAAAGGGAAAGTAATTGCCAACAAACCGGGACATTACGTAAACACACAGTTTGCAAAAAAACTGAACCGTCAGTGGAAACTGCAGAAAAAGAAAAATGTTCCTGATTTTGATTTAACAAAAGAACCGGTTTTCGATATCAACGGAATCATGAGACTGATGCCTCACAGACCACCGTTCTTATTGATTGATAAAATTCTTGAGCTTTCAGATTCTCACGTTGTAGGTCTTAAAAATGTTACAATGAACGAACCTTTCTTCGTTGGACATTTTCCGAAAGAGCCTGTAATGCCGGGAGTTTTACAGGTAGAAGCTTTGGCACAGACCGGAGGAATTCTTGTTTTGGCAAGCGTTCCGGATCCTGAAAATTACTCTACGTACTTTATTAAAATAGATAAAGTAAAATTCAAGAGAAAAGTAATTCCGGGAGATACGCTCATCTTCAAGATTGAATTGATAGAGCCTATCAGAAGAGGAATTGTTCATATGCAGGGTTATGGTTATGTAGGAGATACGGTAGCGGTAGAAGCAGAACTTATGGCCCAAGTTGCAAAAAATAAAGTTGATTAAATGATTCATCAGTTAGCAGCCGTAGATAAACGTGCGAAAATCAGCAAAAATGTAATCGTAGAGCCTTTTACTACAATTGCAGGGGACGTGGAAATTGGGGAAGGAACATGGATTGGTCCCAATGTTACCATCATGGATGGTGCAAGAATCGGTAAAAATTGCAGAATTTTTCCGGGAACGGTAATTTCTGCGATTCCTCAGGATTTGAAATTTGATGGTGAAGATACGCAGGTCATTATCGGCGATGAAACAACGATCAGAGAATGTGTAACGGTAAACAGAGGAACAAAAGCCCTAGGTTTTACCAAAATCGGGAAAAACTGTCTTATTATGGCAACTTCCCACATTGCTCATGATTGCGTAATCGGAGATCATGTGATCATCGTAAACGGTTGTGGTATTGCAGGTCATGTGGAAATCGGAGATTATACTGTAATGGGTGGTTTATCTGCTGTTCATCAGTTCGGAAAAATCGGAAAACATGTAATGATTTCGGGAGGAACTCTGGTAAGAAAAGATATTCCGCCTTATGTAAAAGTGGCAAGAGAACCGATGTCTTATGCAGGAATTAATTCCGTAGGTTTAAGAAGAAGAGGATTTACCAACGAAAAAATCTTTGAAATTCAGAAAATTTACAGAGCGATCTTCCAGATGAAGATGAATGTTTCCCAAGCGTTACTTTACATCGAAAAAGAGATGCTTCCGACGGCTGAAAGAGATGAAATCCTTCAGTTTATCCAAAACTCTCCTCGAGGGATCGTAAAAGGATACGGAACAGGGAAGGAAAGAGAATAATAAAGAAAAATTTAGCGCTGTTATCAATGAAAAGTCTGATTTTTGTTTTAATGTGTTTTACAGCATCTTTTTTGTCCGGACAAGAAGGATTAAAAACGGAGAAAACAGCCAAGACTTCTATTCTGGAAAGAAGACTACCTTCAAAATCCAGTGACAGCATTGCTAAACATAATCTCAATGATATTCTGAAACAGAATAATTCCGGCAGTAATTCAATTTTTGGAACCGCCAATCCCTATCATTCCGAGATACAGACGAATGTAAACAGACTGAATAATAATGTGAATTCATTCAATAATAATGTTTTCAACAGACTGCCAACTCAGGGAGAAGGAATACAATTTAATAAAAGAAAATAAAAAATATATAATAAATTAATGGCAACAAGTAACGATATCAGAAAAGGACTTTGCATCGAATACAGCAACGATATTTATAAAGTTATCGAATTCCTTCACGTAAAACCGGGAAAAGGTCCTGCTTTCGTTAGAACAAAATTAAAATCTGTAACCAACGGTAAAGTAATCGACAATACTTTCTCTGCAGGTCACAAAATTGATGAGGTAAAAGTAATCACAAGAAAATACCAGTATCTTTACGATGATGAAAATGGTTTTCACTTCATGAATAACGATGATTTCTCTCAGTTATACCTTAACAAAGAAATGATCGAAAACTCCAACCTGATGAAAGCGGGTGAAGAAGTAACCATCATTTTGAAAGAAGCAGACGAAACTCCGCTTTCGGCAGAATTACCGCAGTCCGTTTATCTGGAAGTGGTGGAAGCTGATCCGGGAGTAAAAGGAAATACGGCAACCAACGCTCTTAAAAATGCAATTGTAGAAACAGGAGCAAGAGTAATGGTTCCTCTGTTCATTGAACCGGGAGACAAAATCAAAGTAAGCACAGAAGACGGTTCTTACCTTGAAAGAGTAAAAGAATAATTATTCACAAATAATATGAGGCTGGAAGTATAACAACTTTCAGCTTTCATTTTTTATGGCAGTTTTGTAGTTTACCCTGAGCTTGTCGAAGGGTTCGGTCGGGCTGCAATTAAAATTGGAAAAACAAAACCGTGTCAGGATTCCAAACCTAGACACGGTTGAAAATTTAAAACATCATTTAAAAAAATATGACGTTTCATCAACCCCAAAAACTGAAAACCATTGCCGAACTTATCGGGGCAAAATTTGTAGGTTCAGAAGACTTCGAAGTGTTGGGAACGAACGAAATTCACATGGTAAAAGCCGGTGAAATCGTTTTCGTTAACCATCCCAAATATTACGATAAAGCATTAAATTCCGCTGCGACGATTATTTTGATCGATAAAGAAGTAGAATGCCCGGAAGGAAAAGCATTGTTGGTTTCAGAAGATCCTTTCAGAGATTTCAATAAAATCAATACCCATTTTACAAGAATCTATAACTTCACGGAAGAACTTCATGATGTAGAAATAGGAGAGGGAACAAAAATTCATGCTTCTGCGGTTATCGGAAATAACGTGAAAATAGGAAAAAACACCCTGATTTTTCCTAATGTTGTCATTGGCGACAGAACAATAATCGGAGACAATGTAGTGATACAGTCCAATACCGTTTTAGGCGGTGACGCTTTTTATTACAGAAAACTGAACGGCAATTTCGACCGTCTTATTTCAGTAGGAAATGTAGTGATCGAGAACAATGTAGAGATCGGAAACGGTTGTACTATCGACAGAGGAGTTACAGATTCTACCATTATCGGAGAAGGTTCTGTTCTGGATAATCAGATCCAGATCGGGCACGATACCGTGATCGGAAAAAAATGTCTTATCGCTTCTCAGGTCGGTATTGCAGGATGCTGTGTTATCGGTGATGAGGTTACCTTATGGGGACAGGTCGGTATCGCCTCAGGAAATAAAATCGAAAGCGGTTCTGTATTATTAGGGAAAACCGGAGTAAACAGAGATCTCGAAAAAGGAACTTACATCGGGATGTTTGCAGAAGATTTTAAAACGTATCTTAAAAAAGAAGTCAAACTGAGAAATCTCAAATAAACAAATTAGTTAGATTTATCTTAAATCAAAGAAATTTAATTAAATTTGTGTGCATTTAAAAAAGTAATAAATAAATTAAATAAATAATAAAATGTCAATTTTAGTAAACAAAGATTCTAAAGTAATTGTACAAGGATTTACAGGGAACGAAGGTACTTTCCACGCAAGCCAGATGATCGAATACGGAACCAACGTAGTAGGTGGTGTTACTCCGGGAAAAGGAGGAAGCGAGCACTTAGGGAAGCCTGTATTCAATACGGTAGCAGATGCTGTAGAAAAAGCCGGAGCTAACGTAAGTATTATTTTCGTACCGCCTGCATTTGCTGCTGACGCTATTATGGAAGCTGCTGAAGCTGGGATCAAAGTTATTGTATGTATTACTGAAGGTATTCCTGTAGCGGATATGGTGAAAGTAAAATCTTACATTGCTGACAGAGACTGCAGATTAATCGGTCCGAACTGCCCGGGAATCATTACTTCTGAAGAAGCTAAAATTGGGATTATGCCAGGTTTCGTTTTCAAAAAAGGTAAAGTAGGTATCGTTTCTAAATCCGGTACTCTTACTTACGAAGCTGCAGATCAGGTAGTAAGAGCGGGTTACGGTATCTCTACAGCAATCGGTATCGGTGGAGACCCGATCATCGGAACAACTACAAGAGAAGCTTTGGAATTATTCATCAACGATCCTGAAACTGAAGCGGTTGTAATGATCGGAGAAATCGGTGGAGGTCTTGAAGCGGAAGCAGCAAGATGGTACAAAGCAAGTGGTTCTACAAAGCCGGTTGTAGGTTTCATCGCAGGACAGACTGCTCCTAAAGGAAGAACAATGGGGCACGCAGGTGCAATCGTAGGCGGAGCAGAAGATACAGCTCAGGCTAAGATGGAAATCATGAGAGAAAACGGAATTAACGTGGTAGACTCTCCTGCAGATATTGGTGCTACTGTTGCAAAAATTCTAGGATAACATAAACATAACGATATGAAAAAATTTTTATTAGCCTCTGCATTGGCACTTTCTACCATGTCTTTCGCACAGATCGATTTTAGTAGCACAAGATTTGGTGTCACTGTCGGAGGAAACTATTCCCGAGTGAAGAATGCTCACAATCCTTCCGGTCCTAGATATACCGTTCAGGCAGGAG
Organism: Chryseobacterium sp. MMO-72; assembly: GCF_037146035.1. Lineage (NCBI taxonomy): Bacteria > Pseudomonadati > Bacteroidota > Flavobacteriia > Flavobacteriales > Weeksellaceae > Chryseobacterium > Chryseobacterium sp. MMO-72. The sequence continues at coordinate 45,031 of NZ_JBBCWG010000017.1, read as the reverse complement.
TATTGGCTTTAATACCGATAGGTTCAGACAACCAGTTCTTCATACAGCCTGAAGTAGTTTACTTTGGAGCAGGAGAAACAGGAAAAGATAAGGATGCTAAAAACTATCCCGGTTATGATGCGGTATACGCAAATAACTATCTGAGTGTACCGATTTCATTTAAAGGGTATTTTTCTGAAGCTGAATCTGAATTTTTTGGATTAATAGGTCCTAGATTTAATTTTTTATTAAGTCAGAACGTTAAAAACGCACCTAAGATCTACTACACAAAAGATCAGATTGATCCGAATTATCCTAATGTAAATGGTAAAGCGAGTTCATTTAACTTTGGAATAGGACTAGGAGTAGGATATAGCTATAAAAGACAGCTGGAGCTTACGGCAAGATATGATTTCGGAGTTACGAATACATATCCGGGACTTAATCAGGAGCCGAAAGGAACTGATAAAGGTAAGTCTGAGCAGGTTCTTAGCTTAAGCTTAAGCTACATCTTCAAATAAAAATTGATTCTAATCAGAACATAAAAACTCCCGAAACTGAATGTTTCGGGAGTTTTTTATATAAAATAATTCTGCTTACAGCTTATCCTTTAATCCATTTCCAGATTTCCTTCAGAGTAGCTTTATTTCCGTACATTAAAATTCCTACACGGTAAATTTTACCTGCCAGAAATATCATAAAAAGAGTCGTTCCTAGAAGCAAGCCAATAGACAGCGCAATCTGCCACGCCGGAACTCCGTAAGGAATTCTCGCAATCATGGCAACAGGAGACGTAAACGGAATAATAGAAAGCCAGAATCCTAAAGGACCATCCGGATTATTCATTAACGTGAAACTCCCATACATTCCAAGCATTAAAGGCAGAACTGCAAATAATGTGAACTGCTGCGTTTCTGTCTCGTTATCTACAGCAGAACCGATTGCGGCATAAATGGAACTGTAAAAGATATATCCTAAAAGGAAAAATGTTATAAAAACGAAAATAATTAAAGGGAAATTCAGTTCCAGTAAACTATGCGAAATCTGAGTTCCCATCTGTAAAACATCAAATTTTTCAGCAACACCTTCATTCCCGGGAATATTTTTCGGAATGGCAGAAAATCCGGTATTCAGAACCAAAGCTCCGATAACCGACATCGTGATCCAAACGATAAATTGAGTAAGTGCAACCATTGTTACCCCCAGAATTTTACCCATCATCAGTTCAAAAGGCTTCACCGAAGAAATAATAATTTCCACAACACGGTTATTTTTCTCTTCCAGTACGCTTCTCATCACCCTAACTCCGTAGATAATGATAAACATGAATGTCACGTACATTAAAAGCATACTCAGAACGCTTTTTACGCCGAAAGCAAGATCAGAATCTTCTTTGTTATTTTCCGAGACGTTAATCGTTTTTAAATTGAAACTTTTGTCAAGATTATCAAGCTGTACTTCAGCGATACCCAGTTTTTTTATTTTCTCTTTTTTGATGACTTCATTAATGTCCGAAACAATCTTCTGCTTCGTATCGAACCCGATTTTATTGTTGATAACAAGCCTCGTATTCTTTTCTAATTCATCAAAATTCTGATCTTTCAGTTCAGGCAGAACCAAAATCCCGTCTAGAGATTCATTATTCTTCAGATTGTTGATCTTTGACTTTTCATCTGCTGCAGAAACAAAAACATAGTTCAGTTTATCATTCGATTTCAGTTGATTTTTAAACAAACCGTTTTTGTCAACTACTTCAATAATGCTGTGAGATTCGTTAGCCTTAAACATCAAACCGATAACTGCGCCAAAACCAAGTAAAAGAATTGGAGCTAAAAGCGTTAATATGATGAAAGATTTTTTCTTAACCTGCGTAAGAAATTCTCTTTTTGTAATTAAAAAAATGTTATTCATAATTAAGAATTATTGCTTACCGCATTAATAAACACCTCATTCATACTCGGAATTTTTTCGTCGAATGATCTTACTTTTCCCACATGTACAAGATCCAGAAGAATATGATTCTGGTCAGTCTCATTTTTCAGATCAAAAGAAACCAGGTTATTTTCATGATTGATATTGAAAATTTCATACTTACTTTGGAAACTTTCCAGTTGATCGTTTTTTACATCAGAAAGCGTGATCCCAAAAATATTTTTCTTGAATTTCTCGCGTACATCGAAAACCCTTCCGTCGATAATTTTTTTTGAGTTATTAATCAAAGCCACATAATCGCACATTTCCTCCACACTTTCCATTCGGTGAGTAGAAAGGATAATGGTAGTTCCGTTATTCTTAAGATCAATAATCTGGTCTTTAATTAAATTGGCATTTACAGGATCAAAACCAGAAAAAGGTTCATCAAGAATCAACAAATGCGGACGGTGAAGAACGGTAACCACAAACTGTATTTTCTGCGCCATCCCTTTTGACAGCTCAGACAGCTTTTTTTTCCACCATTGGTCGATGTGAAGTTTGTCAAACCACTTTTTGGCTTCCTGCAAAGCATCATTCTTTTTCATACCTTTCAGCTCACCGAAATAAAGAAGCTGATCTCCAACCGTCATGTTTTTATACAGCCCGCGTTCTTCAGGCATATAACCGATATCTTTAATATGATCCGGATTAAGCTTTTGTCCGTTGATCTGTATTTCTCCGGAATCTGCCTGCGTAATTTGATTGATGATCCGGATAAAAGAAGTTTTTCCGGCTCCGTTTGGACCTAAAAGACCATAAACACTTCCTTTCGGAACATGGATGCTAAAATCATCCAAAGCTACCTTTTTTCCTGCGTTATAGGTCTTTCTAATATGTTCAGCTTTTAGCATTAATTTGTTTTTATAATTAGTATAAAAATGTTCCGAAAGTTACGGAATAATTAAGCTAAAAGAAAAAATCCTGATGATTATCAGGATTTAAATTATTGTTTCATAATCTGTGTGACTTTCATCGTGTTGTCACTCAGAATATATCGGATTAAATATTTACCGGGCTTTAGTTTTTCAATATTAATCTCACCGGAATTCATGTTTACCGAGTAGCTTGCGATCTGTGTACCCAAAATCGAGTAGAAAATCACACTTCTTATTTTCAGGTTCGGATCTTTCGCTTTTACGATAAGGAAATCCTTAGCCGGATTAGGATAAGCAACAAGCACTCCGTCATCAGACTTCTGAGAGAAGGAAGCCGGCTCCTTTATCTGCGCTTTCATATTGCCGGAAAATCCAACAAATGCGCCTAAAAAGATAAACAAAAGTAAAAGTTTTCTCATCAAATTATAATTTCTAAGGGATATTTTAACAAAAATAAATAATTCTGCAATTCTACGCAATAGTTTTTTATATAAGTTGTAGTAAATTTGCATTAAATTTCATTCAAAAAGTATTCCAAAATGATACATTCAAGAAATAGAAGGCTGAGAGTAAATGAATCTGTAAGAAGTCTGGTAAGAGAATGTTCTCTTACAACCAATGATTTTGTAATGCCGATCTTCGTAATGGAGGGCGAGAATAAAGAAGAACCGATCCCGTCGATGCCGGGAATTTTCAGAAGAAGTATTGATCTGACGGTGAAAGAATGTAAGGAATTATTTTCTTTAGGTGTAAAAGCTGTTAATCTTTACATGAAGGTTTCAGAAGACCTGAAGGACAATACCGGAAAAGAAGCATGGAATAAAAACGGACTGATGCAGAACACGATCAGAGCGATCAAAGATGCGCTTCCCGAAATGGTGGTAATGCCCGATGTTGCTTTAGATCCCTATTCTATTTACGGTCACGACGGAATTATCGAAAACGGAAAAATTGTAAATGATGCTACAAACGATGCTTTGGCAAGAATGTCTGTGTCACATGCAGAAGCCGGAGCAGACATTGTGGCACCAAGTGACATGATGGATGGCAGGGTTCAGGTGATTCGTGAAGCTTTGGAAGACAGTGGATTTACCGATGTGGGAATTTTAAGCTATGCTGCAAAATATGCAAGTTCGTTTTACGGACCTTTCAGAAGCGCATTAGACAGTGCACCAAAAGATAATATGGAAATTCCGAAGGATAAAAAAACATATCAGATGGATTTTCATAATTCCAGAGAAGCGTTGAACGAAGTTTTTAAAGATATTGAAGAAGGAGCCGATATTATCATGATTAAACCGGGACTTCCGTATCTGGATATTGTTTCTAAAGTTCGTGAAGCAATTGATCTTCCGATTGCGGTTTACAATGTGAGTGGAGAATATGCTATGGTAAAAGCGGCTGCGCAAAACGGATGGCTGGATAATGACAAAACCATTATTGAAAGCTTAACCTGCTTCAAAAGAGCCGGAGCTGATATGATTTTCACGTATTTCGCGAAAGAAGCTGCAATGATTTTGAACAGATAATTTTTTCACATTTTACTTTAAATAAAAAAAACATTTCGGATCGAAATGTTTTTATTGATGAACTCCAAATTAGGCTTTAGCCAAAACTTATTTTGAAAGCAAAGAAAAAATAATTAATGATTGTAAGCTTTGGCTAAAACCTGATTATAAGAATATCAGGAAATATTAAAATCTTTTCCTTTCGTAAATTTTGCAGCAAAAGGAGCCTGATTTCCTGTATATTTCAGAACGAAATTTTTCTTTGTATCCGTATCAACATTGGCTTTCACTTCAACATCCTGTGTCTGGAAACTCACATCAAGATTTACGCCTGCGTTTTTTTCAAGATTAATTTCCACGCTTTCTGCGTAAAATAAAGAAGTACTCAGATAATTAAATTTGATGTTCTTTCTGTATGATCTGGATTCGTTTTGGGTAAATTCAGAATATTTTCTGAGGATTTCTATTCCCGGAGAATCTATGTTGGTGATTCTGGATTTTGTAACCCCGTTTACTTTTACAGAAAAATCTTTGGCACTTTTAATGTCGCCTTTAATTCCGATATTGAAAAGAGAGGGAAGAGCAAGCCCGAATTCAATCATGCTGTCTTTCGTAAATTCAAAATCAGGAATCAGAGCCGGAAATTTCTGAACATTCATCAATTGATTTTTAACGGTACTTAACTGATCACTGCCAAATAAATAGCCTATGAGATTATTATTCGTGGTTCTCCAGTTTCTTCCGTTCCATTCGTAGATTTCACAAAGCAAAGTATCGGTGGAAGAATGCGGAAGCAGATCCATATCCTGCCATTTGAAAACTTCTTTCGCATAAGGTCTTCGGTTGATGATGTTTACACCAAGATCTAAAGCTAAAAGCTCGGTAAGCTGTTGATTATTTTCCATAGTAATAATAAGTGTTGATGAAAGCTTAAAATTATGGAAATAAAATAAAGTTTTTAAAAATTTTGAGTTAAATATTATTCGAAGAATCTTTAAACGATGTATTAAAATTTCACAAAACTTTCAAGTCCATTTTTTAATCTAAAATTTGAATTCAAAAAAACTTTATCTTTGCCCTTATGATTTTACGCGGAGAAAACTTAATCAAAGAATACGGTCCTAAAAAAGTGGTAAAAGGCGTTTCTGTACAGGTTCAGCAGGGAGAAATTGTGGGTTTGCTTGGTCCGAACGGAGCAGGAAAAACCACTTCGTTTTATATGATTGTCGGTTTGGTTAAGCCTACTTCCGGAAAAATTTTCCTCGACAAACAGGAAATCACAACCGATGCCATGTATCGCAGAGCTCAGAAAGGTATTGGTTATTTGGCTCAGGAAGCGTCTGTTTTCCGTAAACTTTCCGTGGAAGACAATATCATGGGCGTTTTACAGTTGACCAAGCTTTCAAAACGCGAACAGCAGATGAAATGTGATGAGCTGATTGAAGAATTTTCCTTACAGCACGTCCGTAAAAACCGTGGAGATCTTTTGTCCGGTGGGGAAAGACGTAGAACAGAGATCGCAAGATGTCTTGCAACGGATCCGAGTTTTATTCTTCTGGATGAACCTTTCGCCGGAGTAGACCCGATTGCGGTTGAAGATATCCAGAAAATCGTAAGAAGTTTGACCGATAAAAACATCGGAATCCTGATTACCGACCACAACGTACAGCAGACTTTGGCTATTACCAACAAAACATACATTATGTTTGAAGGAAGAATTCTGAAAGAAGGACTTCCGGAAGAACTGGCAAACGATCCGCAGGTAAGAGAAGCTTATTTAGGAGAAAACTTCGTTTACCAAAGCATTTTCGATAAACCGCAAAAGAAAAGTTACGGATATAATATCTGGGCTGGAAATTTCGATTCTAAAACCCAGTTTCAGAATTTTGTGGATGAAAATTTTGCTCAGTTTGATGATCTAAGATTAATGCATGGCTTTGAAGACATCAGTTTTGCCTCATTGGGAAATTCCGAAATTCAGCATATTTTTAATGAGGTGGTCGATAAAAATGCCAATAATTCGTTTGTGTTTCAGAAGAAAGAGATTAATTCAATGTATTCTTTAGAACAGGCAGAATCAGACTCAAAAGCAGCGAGTAAACCTGAGTTGCATTACCTTACAACTTACGTATTCGAAAATTAAATTAAAGCAATTATTTGCTGAAAAATAGAATAAAACGTACCGTTTTCTCTGTAAAACGGTACGTTTTTTATTTAAAATCATCGTATGGCAAAACCTTTCAACAGAACTGTCACCTTATTCGGAATCTATAAACAGCTTGTTCCTTTCATCAGACCGTATCGTTTGATGATCTACGGAACGCTTTTTCTAACCTTTTTAGGAGCTTTGGCGGCGCAGGTCAATCCTTTGGTTTTAAAATATACGGTAGATGAGGTAACCAAACTTACGCATCTTCCGCATCCGATGTCGGAAGGAATTCATATTCTCGTAATCATCTCCGTTATATTATTGGGAAAAGAACTGCTGAATATTTTTATCAATTTCGGACAGAAATTCTATGGCGAAAAGATCAGGATTAATGTAAGTTCTATTCTCGCACAATCTGCCATCGATAAAATTTTAACCTACAGAGTGGCTTATTTTAATGATGAAAACCACGAATCCGGAAAGTTACAGATCAGAATAGACAGAGGAATCGAAAGTTTAACACGACTGGTGCAGAACTTTTTTATAGATATGCTTCCACTGTTTTCAAATTCAATTATTGCATTGGTTATCATGTATCTGCAAAATGTATACGTCGGAATTGTTTCCACCATCATTGTTCCCATCTATTTTTATGTAAGCTCATTACAGGCGAAGAAGTTAAGCGGAGTGAGAAGAACTCTGCGAAACCAGCGTGAACAGAAAACTTCAGGACTTTTAAATTTAATCAACTCCATCATGGTGATTAAAAGTTTTGTCCGTGAAAAATTTGAAGGAAAAAAACAGTACGACTTACAGATGCAGTTGATGGAGAGTCAGATGTTTACAAGAAAAACAAATTTTATTTATGATGGTTTAAAAACGTTCATTGAACAGTTCGGAGTGGTTTTGATAATCCTTCTTACGGTTTACCTCGTTCTGGATCAGCAGATGACCATCGGAGCGATCACGCTTCACATCATGCTTTTCAATAATGTTTCGGCTCCTATTCGACAACTGCACAGAATTTATGATGACATGAATGACGCGATGATCTATGCAGAAGGGTATTTTGATATTTTAAATGCGGACGACGAAAAAGAACCGAACGGTAATTTTGTAGAAAAAGAAATCAAAGGAAATTTTGAATTAAAAAACATCAATTTCACGTATCCGAACGGAACTAAAGCGCTTCACGATGTTTCCATGAAATTTGAAAACGGAAAAACAACAGCTTTAGTCGGCTTAAGCGGGGCAGGAAAATCAACGATTATCAATCTTCTGTGCAAATTCTATCTTCCTGATTCCGGAGAAATTCTTTTGGACGGGGTAGATCTCAATCATTTTAACAATACTTTTCTGAGAAACGATCTGGGATTGGTACTTCAGAAAAACCACATTTTTCAGGGAAGCATCGAAGACAATATCCGATACGGAAACATGAATGCAACATTCGAAGAAATTGAAGAAGCGGCTAAAAAAGCCTATCTCCATGAACAGATTTTAGATTTACCCGAAAAATATAATCATGATGCCACGCAACTTTCCGGAGGACAACAGCAGAGAATTGCCATCGCCAGATTATTCTTAAAAAATCCTCCGATTATTTTCCTTGATGAACCAACGGCGAGCCTCGATGCCATCGCCACAGAACAGATCAAAAATTCTCTGGATGCGATAAAAGAAGGCAGAACCGTAATTATTATTTCCCATTCTTTATCGCAGATTTTAGATTCAGATAAAATTTACGTCATGAAAAAGGGCAGGGTTGTGGAAAGCGGCACTCACGATGAACTGGTACAGACCAACGGAACCTACAGAGAAATTTTTGATGCCTCTGCAAGAAGTTTAAATCTGGATAAATTGGTTAATACTTATAATGATAAAAGATAAAAGATAAAAGATAAAAGATAAAAGATAACTTTGCTAAACACTAAAACACTAAAACACTAAAACACTAAAACACTAAAACACTCCGACCTTCATACCCAATGAACGACCATTACCTCAAAAAACTCGACCGCGTCACGGCAATTCTCACTCAATTACAGTCGAAACCGCTTGTAAGAGCGCAGGATCTGGCTGCCAAATTTGATGTGAGTGTAAGAACCATTTACCGCGATGTAAAAACACTGGAAAATGCCGGAATTCCAATCATTGGTGAAGCAGGAAGTGGCTATTCTTTAATGGAAGGTTACAAATTGCCGCCCGTCATGTTTACCAAAGAAGAAGTTCTGAGTTTCATCACTGCCGAAAAACTAATGCAGAAATTTTCGCATCAGAGTTTGGGAAATCATTATCAGACCGCGATGGAAAAAGTGCGTTCCGTTTTAAAATTTTCCGACAGAAATCTAATTCAAAATATTGAAAATCAGATTGATGTTTTTCAGTATCATGCAGAAACCGAAGATACCATTAAAGATGTTCTACCCACGATTCTGGAAAGCATAGCCGAAAAACGGCAGTTAATCATGGAATATAAAACCGTTGATGAAGCAATTTCCACAAGAACCATTGAAGCAGTCGGCGTTTTCTTTGAATTCAATTATTGGTACATCATGGCTTACTGTACCTTGAGAAACGACTTTCGGCAATTTCGTGTCGACCGGATTTTAAAGATTTCGAAAACCCAGAATCCTTTTTTAGGAGAATACGGGCAGATTAATGATTACAGACAAAGCAGCAACGGCAATAAAACACGCGTAAGACTTTTGGTGGAGAAAAAGATCATGACTTTTCTGGTCAATTCCAAAAAATACTACGGTCTAACCAAAGAAATTGATGCCGAAAACGGAATGGTAGAACTCACTTTCGAAACAGAATCCATTAAAGATGGATTTCCGCGCTGGCTGATTACTTTTGCAGATTATGCAACAATTTTAGAACCCGAAACCCTCAAAGTACAACTCAATGATTTGTTGTCAAAGATTGCAGACAAGCATCAATAAAAACCCCAACAATTTCTGTTGAGGTTTCTGGCAATAATTTAAAATGATAAACTTATTTAAACTTTTATTTTTTACCGCAAGAGAAGCATAAGATTAACACTTTAGTTATTTTAAGTTTAATGATTAATATAAAAATAACACATAAGTTAACAAAAATCAAAAGTTCCTTTTGCAAACCTTTTGAAATATCAATAAATTCTATAAAGTCTTTTGCTTCCTTTGCGGTTAAATTTAAAATTAGCTTAAACAAACTTCATTTTTAAATAAGAGCAGATCCGCAGATCATAAAAGTTCGTTAAAATTTAACCTATGAGACGCGTCTCCGCTCTGTTTCCTTACTGCGGTTTCGTGAGAGAATCAATGATTTCAGTTTGAACAAAGGCATTAACGAACCGAAAATCTCTCCCAAAAAAAAGGCGGTTCAATTCCCAAAGCTCTTAAATAAACATACCCTTGTCCACGGTGATGGATTTCATTATCAACGAAATACAGAATATTCTGATACACAGGAAATTCATACTGTCCGAATAAATTAAAAGTCTCCTGAAAACGCTCCTCCGAAATCTGCGCAAAATAATGATTGATTGTTTCCGTTTCTTCGTCCCACTTTTTCAGAAGTTCCTCCTTCGTTTTCGGCACAAAACCTTCTTCATTGTAAGCTTCCATATTCTTGTCGACAATCCCCTTCAAAGCAGGTCCGCCAATGCTGATTAATTCAACTGCTAACTTTGCGAACGGTCTCATTCCCGCAATCGAAAATTCAAATAAATCCTTTTCAGGAAACGCTTCGATCACTCTTCTCGTTAAATTTCTGTGACCCTGCCAATGTTCTAATAATTGTTCCGAAGTCATAAACTGTTTTGTGATGGTTGCTGTAGTTGTCATAGTTTTAATGTTGTTTGTTATTGTTGATACAAAGATAAACCGTGGTGGTGACAACAGTTTGTCAGTAGGATTTTCAGGATAAAAATTTTTTTTCTTTTTTAAAATAATTTTTAATATTTCTCCGTTAGATAATCATACTTAAAGCAATGTTAGGTAGATAAATAATTTGAGGATGACCGGTTTTTAATCGGTCATTTTTTTGAATCATGGTTTCAAACCCGAAACCCAAAACCAAAAACCATCAACATTAATTATTTGAAGCTGTTTCCAGCTTTCCGCACTCGCTATTTATCTTTTCGGCGGCAGCTTTGCTGCCGCCGAAAAGATAAATGAGCTCAGACAAATGCTGCAATCTGGGCTAGGTCGCAGCCGGAATCACAAATGTAAAGTTCCTTAAACTCAAAATTTGTAAACCTAATTTTAAAAAACTAATTTAGTCCTATGAAAATTTATACAAAAACAGGAGATAAAGGTCAGACCGCTTTGTACGGGGGAACAAGAGTTTCAAAAGCAAGTGCTAGAGTCGACAGTTACGGAAATATAGACGAGTTGAATTCCTTTATCGGAATTGCCAAAAGCCATATTGAAGATGAAGAAGTGTTAAGCCAGCTGAAAAAAATTCAGTTCGATTTATTTACCGTAGGTTCCGAAGCGGCAACACCGGTGGATAAACTCATGTTGGCAAACGGAAAATCGCGCCTTCCTTTAATCATTTCAGATGCCGAAATCGAAGAACTCGAAAACTGGATGGATGCTTTTGACGAAAAATGCGAACCGCTTCAGTATTTTATCCTTCCCGGAGGCGGAAAAGCAGCAACATTCTTACATGCAGCACGTACAATATGCAGAAGAGCAGAACGTTCCTTGGTTTTCTTAAACGAATCGGAAGAAGTGCGTCCGGAACTCATTAAATACCTGAACAGACTTTCCGACTATCTTTTCGTTCTGGCAAGATACATCTCAAAAATCAACAACGAACCGGAAGAATACTGGAACCCGAATGAAAGATAAAGTACTGCTTTTCATCAACGGAGATCCTCCCAAATCTTTTCCCAACCTTGAAGAATACAGCTTTATTGCCTGTACAGACGGTGCTTTTCATTATCTTAAGAACCTGAATTTCCCTCTGGAGAAGCTGGATTTTATTTCCGGAGATTTCGACTCACATTCCGGTTCGGACGAAAATGTATATGAAAACAAATTCATTTATACGCCCGATCAGGATAAAACGGATTTCCTGAAAGCTTTGGAAATTATTGCAGAAAAAGATTTTAAAAAAGTAGATGTTTTTGGAGGAAGTGGAGGAGAGCAGGATCATTTTCTGGGAAATCTTACCGTAGCTTTTGGATTTAAAGATCAACTCGATATCAAATTCTATGATGAATTTTCAGAATATTATTTTATCCCGAAACAATTTGCTGTAACAGGAGTGAAAGACAAAATGATTTCTTTGTATCCGTTTCCGGCAGTTGAAAATATTACGACCAAAGGATTAAACTGGGCTTTGACAAACGGAAATTTAGATATTACTTCCAGAATCGGAACGAGAAATTTTGCTGTGGAAGATGAAGTTTCCATTGAATACGAAAAAGGAGATTTGCTTTTGTTTGTTGGGAAAAACTATTTGTAGTTTAAACACAAATTCCACGAATGTTTTCACAAATTGCACAAATTTGATTTTATATTGTAAAATATGCAGAACAACGGATCAACAGGAACTATTTTAGTCCATTTTTAATTGCTAATGTTTTCACAAATTGCACGAGCTTGGTTTTATAAAAATAAATAATAAAGTTATCCGCATCAATAGGAACGGGCTTTAGCACGTTTTAAAATTAAAAAACATCAACTGGCTTTAGCCAAAACATAAAAAATCAACGCGAACATCGGTGTAGATTCTTGAAATATGTGAGAAAATAAAAATGAAAAACCTCATCACAATATCATTCCTTACTATCACATTACTCTGTGTTTTATCCTGCAAGACACAACAATTTTCCACACCCGAATTTGGAAAAAGAGAAGCTGGAAAAGATATTCAGATTAAAAAAGTCAACAATTTCAGAACAGTTGGGAACATCAGAAATATTGACGGAAGAACCCTCAAAGAAGGAAAACTGTACAGAAGCGGAAATTTATATAAACTGAAAAATTCTTCTTTTAAACAACTTGAAAATTTAGGCATCAGAGAAATTATCGATCTTCGGAATTCAAAAGAAATTGCAAAGAAGCCCGATCATCTTCCGGAAGGAATTGTTTACAAAAATTATTCAGCGTTTGAAGACAAAGGCGATCAGTTGGATCAGGCAAAGAAATTGGTCTTAAAAGGAAAAGTCAGCGGTTCCGATGCAGACAAAAGAATGCATGACTTTTATAAAGACTACGTCACGGAAAACCCAGAAATCATAAGAAAAATTATCACAGAAATTTTAGAATCAGATCAGCCTGTTTTATATCACTGTACTGCAGGGAAAGACAGAACCGGAATCACCACCGCTCTGATTCTGACAATTTTAAAATTCGATAAAGATACCATTTATAACGATTATCTTTTATCCAATAATTACAGGAAAAAGTTAATCGATAAAAGACTTCATCTCGCCGACAACCTGCATTTTATATACCCGAAATTAGACATCAAAGTTCTGGAAAAATTAAGCTGGATAGAAACCGGTTATCTGGATGCTGCTTTTAATGAAATTAACAACAAATACGGTTCTATGGATCGATATATTCAAGAGGCTTTGGGAATTTCTGAAAATAAAAGACAGGAATATATTCTTAAATTTACATATTGATAATTTAGCTTTATTTTCTTCAATAAAATCCATTAAAATTTATAATAATTTTAACGCTAAAAAACCAAACTTTTTTAGCAATTTTGCATTCTTAATTCACTTGTTTAGAAATGAAAATAAAGTACTCGGAACTTATTGATCAGACGTTGTATTTCCCTACCGAGGAATTCAATGTTTCTGAGAACAATTTGTTGTTTCACGACATTCCTTTAATGGATGTTGTTGAAAAATTTGGCACTCCGCTAAAAATTAGCTACCTGCCGAGAATTTCTCAAAATATCCAGAAGGCCAAAAGCTGGTTCAGGGAAGCCTTTGAGAAAACCGATTATAAAAAGAATTATAGATATTGCTACTGTACAAAATCCAGTCATTTTAAATTCGTACTGGAAGAAGCTTTAAGAAACGATATTTCCATAGAAACTTCTTCAGCCTATGACATGGATATCGTAAAATCTCTTTACAAAGAAGGAAAAGTAACGAAAGATATAGAAGTAATCTGCAACGGTTTCAAAACAGACGATTATCTGGCGAAAATTTCAGAGATGATTAACAGCGGTTTTGAAAATATTACCCCGATTTTGGATAATTACCGCGAGCTGGATAAACTTACAGAAAGTATTGATACCACTTTCGATATCGGAATCAGAATTGCTTCTGAGGAAGAACCGAAGTTCGAATTTTATACCTCAAGATTAGGAATCGGATACAAAGATATCATTCCTTACTACAGCCAGAAAATTGCCGAGCATCCGAATGCAAGACTGAAAATGCTTCATTTCTTCATCAATACCGGAATCAAAGACACAGCCTATTACTGGAACGAATTGTATAAATGTCTTCGTGTGTACGCGCGTCTGAAGAAAATTGCACCCGAAGTCAACTCTCTGAACATCGGAGGAGGTTTCCCGATCAAAACATCTTTGCAGTTCGATTACGATTATCAGTACATGGTGGAAGAGATCGTTTCTCAGATCAAAAAATTCTGTGAAGAGGAAGGAGTGGAAGAACCGAATATTTATACAGAATTCGGAAGTTTTACCGTTGGTGAAAGCGGTGCGAATATTTATAAAATCATTTCCCAGAAACGCCAGAACGACAGAGAAAAATGGAATATGATCGATTCTTCTTTCATGACGACGCTTCCCGATACTTGGGCAATTTCCAGACACTTTATCATGCTTCCGTTGAATCGTTGGGAAGATACTTACGAAAGAGTTTTCTTGGGTGGATTAACTTGTGATTCAGATGATTATTATAATTCTGAACAGCATACCAATGCGATTTATCTCCCTGTTTTCAGCGATACAAAACCTTTGTACATCGGATTTTTCCATACAGGAGCGTATCAGGAAACCATCGGAGGATATGGCGGAGTTCATCACTGCTTAATGCCGCAGCCAAGACATATTTTGATTCAGAAAGACGAAAACGGTGAGTTACAATACGAGATTTTCCGTGAAAAACAGGAACCGGAAGACGTGCTGAAACTTTTGGGTTACAAATAAACAGAAAATTGTCATTGCGAGGAGCGAAAGTGACGAAGCAATCTCAAAAATATCATAAAAGAACCGTTTCAAAATTATGAAACGGTTCTTTTTTATTTTTATAAATTAATCATTTACATTTAGCCTTTTCAATAATATCATCGATCTCGGTATTGCCAAATTGTTTACTTTTTAAATAACATTCACAAGCTTTTTCATTTTTCCCTAAAGCTAAAAGAACTTCTCCTTTTTGATACAAAACCAATGGATCATTCGGATTGTATTCTAAAGATTTATCAAAGTCAACCAGAGCCAGATCATATTTTTTAGATAAAGCATAAGCTGTTCCCCGGTTGCCAAATCCTTTTTGGCTTTTCTTTATTTTCAATGAAGCTGTGAGATCATTTATTGCTTTATCATAATCTCCCATTCTCAGATAAACGTATCCTCTGTTAAGATAAGAGTTATAATCTTTGGGAAGATGCTCTACGGAGACATTTGCGTCGGTAATAGCTTCATTAAACATTTCCAATATGGCTTTTACACCTGCTCTTTCGCTATACAGATCGTAGTTATTCGGTTTTCTTTCCAGAGAACCGTTATAATATTCCAAAGCTTTTCCCATCTGTCCTGTAAGATAGCAAAAGCGGGCAATGCTTGTATATATACTGTAGTCGGAAGAATCAAGCTGAAAAGAAGTCTCAAGATCTTTTTCGGCTTCCTGCAATTTATCGCTATACAAATAAGCCATTCCTCTGTAGTTATAGGATTTCGCAACTTCTTCCTTCTTTTCTATAGATTGAGTGTACAGTGATATTGCTTTTTCGTAATGATCATTATTAAATTCCTTTGTTGCAAGTTTATACGTTTCCTGAGCCTGTGTAAAATGTAAAGAAGAAAAGCCGAAGACAATTAAAAGTAGAGTTTTTTTCATTGATTCTTAATTTTTATCGGTTTTAAACCTACAGAATATGCCTGTTCTATTTAAAAATATTTTGAAATCTTATCCAGTTCCAGTTCGGCATAATCCGAAACCACAATATTTGCCAACGTATAATCCTGATTTTTAGAATGCGGACTTCTGTACGCAGCACAGAAAATATTTGCCCGATGCGATGCTAAAATTCCATTCGTGGAATCTTCAATTACCATACAGTTTTCTACAGGTTCATTAGCCATTTCTGCGGCAAGAAGAAAAACTTCAGGATGAGGTTTGGATTCCTTCAGATCGGCTCCGCTTATCTTTCCTCCAAAATATTGTTCAAGTTCAAATTTTTCAAAAACCATGTTGATGGTTGTCATCGTTGCGGAAGAAGCGAGAATCAGTCTGATCCCGTTGTCGTAATAATGCTGTATCAGTTCTCTTACGCCTGAAATCAGATCAAACTCTTCATCGTTATAAAAGTATTCCTTAAAATAATCTCTTTTGGTTTTTGCAATTTCTTCGTACGTCTGTTTTAAATTAAATTCCTGAATCAGAGTTTCGCAGACTCTTTTGGTAGAAGCTCCGGTAAATGAAGCGTATAACTCTTCCGAAACATCGATTCCAAGATCATTAAAAGTTTTAAAATAGGCTTTTCTGTGCAGAGGTTCCGTATCCACAATCACGCCATCCATATCGAACAGCACAGCTTTTAAAGGCATATCTGAATTTTTTCACTAAAATAATAAACGTTTCAGAAATGATGAAACTATTTTTCGATTACTTTTTAAGTTTTGCAATCCAGTCTGCCATTTCAGTCAAAGCTTTTGGAGAAATGGTTTGTTCAATGTCTGCATATTCTGCAAATGCTCCCGTTTTCGCTTCCTGAAATAAATGATTTAACCCGGTAAGTTCCTCCGTTTTGAAATTTTTGTTTCCTGCTTTGGTTAAAGATTGTTGAATGGCTTCCAGATTTTCTTTAGCCGGAACCTGAAAATCCAGACTTCCGTTCAGTGCCAGAACAGGAATTTTTATGGTTGAAAGATATTCGTCGGGATTGAATTTTATAAAATATCTGAACCAGTTTTTCTTGGTCTGGCTGATGGTTTGTGTCAGCTCTTCCTTACTCATTTTACCCTGAAAATTTTCAGTCATAAATTTTTTCAGATCTTCTTCATAGGTTGTTCCGCTGTAACTTTTAATAAAGTCATAAATCTTTTTATTCATTACATTGGCTTCAGCTAAATCTTTTTCAGTCATTCCTGCGAGTTTGCCGCCCAGATAATTTTGCTGAATCAGTAATTCCTCAATTTTAGTTCCCGGAGCAGCCATTAACACTAAAAATTTTACTTTGTTGTTCATTTTTGCTACGATCGGCGCAATCATCCCGCCTTCGGAATGTCCGATCAAGCCTATGTTCAGATATCCTTTTGCTGCAAGAAAATCAACCGCTGTAGAAATGTCTGTTGCAAAGTTAGCAGTTGTGTCATCATTTTTTCCCTGACTTGAACCACCAATCCCACGGTCGTCAATTCTTAAAGTGGCAATGCCTTTTTTGGCAAAATAATCTGCAATCACGGCAAAAGGTTTATGTCCGAAAAGTTCTTCGTCCCGGTTTTGTCTTCCAGAACCTGTAATCATGACTAAAACTTTATCCGATTTTTTAAAGTTTTGAGGTATAGAAATGGTTCCTGCCAAAGTATTTTTATCTACAGGATTTACAAAAGTCACCTCTTGCGTTTTGTAGTCGAAAGGAGGTTTGGGAGTTTGGGGACGGTTAAAACTTACTTTTTCTTCCCCGATAAGAGTTTCGAAAGTAAGAGGAAGAGACATCGATCCCTGTTGGAAAGTTCCTTCAATTTTTCCGTTTTTCAAAGTTCCTTTATAAGAAACAGAAAGTGCTTTTACTTCAAAAATAAGTTCGTTGTTTGTAAAGGTTGTGTGGTCTACAGTAATATCTTTTGCTCCCTGTTTCGGGCTGTCTACTGTGGATTTTAAATTTTCACCGTCTTTGCTGATGTGCAGAACGAGTGGGAGTTTCATTCCCTGAATATCAAGGTCGCCTTTCCAGTTTCCTGTTATTTTCTGGGCGTAAAAAGTCTGTGCCAATACAATCAGCACCAATAAAAGTTTGGTTTTCATAATATTATTTTTTTAAGTTATAGGCTGAATTTAGGTAAAATAATTTGACAGATTAAAATTCCTAAAAGAGTTACAAAG
The DNA here is from genome assembly GCF_037146035.1 of Chryseobacterium sp. MMO-72. NCBI lineage: Bacteria > Pseudomonadati > Bacteroidota > Flavobacteriia > Flavobacteriales > Weeksellaceae > Chryseobacterium > Chryseobacterium sp. MMO-72. Next base: position 27,292 of record NZ_JBBCWG010000017.1, on the reverse strand, counting down.
GCAAAAATGACGATCTGTTGCCATTTTTTAATATTGGTTGCGGTTTTGAAACCGTTGAAAAGCAAGGTAAAACTGTAAATGATTAAAATTAAGTTGGCAAATGCAAAAACCGTTAGACTGATTAAATCCAAAATATTAATATCCGGAATCTTATCTTTTGCAGATGTTTGGGATATTTTTTCTGAAAGTTTTTCAATATCAAAAAGTTTGGTGGAAATTACGGTAAACAGTACAGGAATTTGTGAAACCAAAATGGCATTAGCAATATCAATCAGCCTTGTTCTTTTATTGAAAATTTTTCCTAACCCGAAAAGCAGTAAAACCGCATATACTAAACTGATTAAAACATAGAGACTGATTGAAACCAGATTTAAACCTTCGCCGGAAGAAAAATGGAGCAGACTGTCCATTTTTGTTTGAGTAAAGTAACAGGAAATAATTAAGAATACACCTGTAACAGAACCAATAGCTAAAAGAGTTTTTTCCGAAAATTTAGAAAACGGATTGAATAGAGTTTGCCAGTTCATTACTTCAGGTTTTTAATTTTTTCGATTAAGTCATCCATCTTATTTCGCATGGTAGGATAAGAATTCCCTGCCTGCTTCGCCATTTCTTTAATGCTTCCACTGGACAGAAAAAAGCTGAGGATAAATTCCTGCTCTTCGCGCGTAAGCTGTAAGTATAACGGAAGCTCGTAATTTCCGCTGACGGTGGTTTCGCAGTTGTTGCATTTCATCTGGCTTACCTGTAATGCAGATTCGCAGCTTGGGCAAACGATGGGTAGTTTCATGTTCTTAACTTTTTGTAAAAATAAAAATTATTTTAATAAAGTTAAAAATTATTTTAATAAAATTAAAGTTTGAGTGATTTTTGTTTTACTGGAGTTGTTTTTAGAATGGAGATTTGAATTGTAAAATTAACGGATCTTTTATTTTTTAAAGAAATAGAAATATATATTTTAAAAAAAGTTTTTCTAAATAAATTAATACATCCCACTTGTTAATTGTGTTGTGTCAAATCGCCATAAAAATTGATCCGAACTCTCTTTTTGGTTATAGAAAAAGTCCAGGGCTAAGTTGGTTATGATTTTTTTTGCTTGTCTTTTTACAACTGCATCTTCCAATGTTTCTTTGAAACTTCCACCATATTTAAAGTCTTCTCCACGAACAGCGCAAACAAGAATAAGTCCGTTTAGTAATTTTTTTCTATTAATTTGAGAAGTTATCAAATTGTTTTTTTTGAAATAAGTCTTACACGCATTTGTTAGTCCTTCTAAAATTCCCTCCACTAATGATCCTCCGTAAATTGTATGAATATTATTGGCAAAACTTATAATATTTGGAGTTGGATACCAATCCGTACGATAAGCAAGTCCAATTTGAAAATTATTGGAATTAACTTTGCCATCAAAAGTCAATTTAAATTTTGGTTTGCCTAAGACTTCTGCTGTTGTCCGATTAAACAGATAGAAAATACCTTGGGGAAAGTGAAAATAATTTTGATTTAAATATTTCTGTCTCTTGTCAATGGTGATTATTTTGCATTGTCGATTTAATAATGCGAATTTCAAAATTTTTTCTGTTAGTTCTAAATAGTCAATGTGCGTATTTGTAATTATTTTCCTGTCAAATGAAAAATGTACTTCAGTTTTTGAAGTATTCTTATTGATTATTTCAAATCTCTCAGAAACAATCTTAAGAATCGTCGGGAAATAATTTATAATCTCTTTATTTTTATAGTCTTGCAAAAAAGGATTTATATCGCCCTGTGAAGTAATTCCCAAAATAAATTGGTTGTCTCCTAAAATAATGATTTCAAAAGTGATCTCTTCAGTATTGCAAAGTTCTATACAGGCTGTCAGGAGTTCTTTAAAGAGACCAATAATACCTTCATTGCCAATATACATAAATGGTCTTTTCCTTACCGATTCTTCAAATATTATTGTTTCTGTAATATCTTTCATTGTAACGTTTGATTTTGTGAAAAATAAATTCAAAAAAATTCAAAACTGCTAATTTTTCTTTTACCAACATTTTGGCAGAATATTGCCTGTAAAAGTTTTTACATTTATTCCCATTCTATTTCAAATCTATAATGTTTCCAACTAGAATTGTCACTATTTTCTATTTCTTTATTATTGTTATCAATTTGAATAAGAAATTTATGATATTTATTGTCATTAATGATATAATTTTTATATTTCACAATTTTCATTCTGTTTGAATTTATTGTTCCATTATTTAGGTTTTTATCAAAAGTAATTATTGAATCTTTTTTATCAAAATTATATTTACCATAATAATGGATTTTCGAAGCCCAACTTCCAGATTTGATTATGTAAGTATTGTCTGTTTTTAAATCAATATAAGTTCCATGCATATTTGCTTTTAAAAATGATTTTTTATTAATCTTATATTCAAAAATACAGAAAGTCAAAATAATCGTCATAATTGAAAGTAAGGATATTCCGATTCCAATGTTATGTTTAATTCTTAAAATATTAAAAAATTGAACGAATGAAATTATCCCCAAAATTATATAAATGAAAATTGCAAAAAGATTGTCGAATTGATAAGAAAAGTAAGCAGTCAGTGTTATAATGAGGTTACAAATTATTAGTATTCCTAATCTTACATAAATTATTTTAATATTTTCATTATTGTTTTTCATATTCTTCCCCATGTTTACGGTAATTTGGAAAAATGTCATAACCCAAGTGTTAAAGCTATCGACAATACAAATATCAAATATAAAAAATAATTAAAGTTTTTTTATCAACCCATTTATCAACATTTCTTTACTGATCAGAATTCATTTCCTTATTCATAGTGATGATGATTTTATTTTTCTTGTGGCAAACAAGCACAGATTGTCCACAATGGAAACCCGTTTCCTGAAGCCATTTTCCCCAAAGTCGGATTTTAGGAAATACAACATACCGATGATACGGTCTTAAAATGTACTTCTGATGCACTTTCAATTGTCTTATTCCTGATTTTTGATATTTTTTTTCTTCCTTCATGATGGTTATTTATTGTTGTAAAAGTATAATAAATTATATTTTAGTAAAAATAAATTATCGTAAAAATATAATTTATTGCTTTTTTGAATTGATTTTCAAGTGTTTAAATTTTAACGATATTTGCAGGAGAAGTCAATAAATTATCATCGTGTCGAAAGTAAACTTAAATAGAATAAAATCTGTTCTGGTTGAAAAAAACAAAACCAGTAAAGAATTAGCCCGTCATTTGGGAAAAACCGAGTCAACAGTTTCTCGCTGGTGTACGAATGAAGTTCAGCCTTCTATTGAAACCCTTTATGAAATCTCGAAATTTTTGAAAGTGGATATTCGGGAACTACTCGTGTCGACGTTATAATCTGCGAAATATATTGATCATACTTTAAAGTTTATCAGATGACTTCATGAAGTTGTTCCTTTCATCATCCACCAACTTCTCCAAACTTCTTTGTATCTTTGCCGAAATCATTTAATTTTTACATAAAACATGAAAACATACGCAGGAATTCCTGAGGAAAATGCATCGTTAGAAAACTCGAAAGTAATGTTGGTTACTGTTCCTTACGACGGAACATCAACGTGGGGAAAAGGAGCCGATAAAGGTCCTGAATTATTCCTTGATGCTTCTGAAAACATGGAACTGTATGACATCGAAACGCAGACAGAACCATATTTAGAAGGAGTATATTTAGCAGGAGAAGTTTCTGAAAACTCTTCACCGGAAGCCATGACAGAAGCCGTTTACCAGAAAACAAAAGAGCTTTTGAATAATGACGGAAAACTATTCACGCTTTTCGGGGGAGAACACTCTGTTTCTATCGGTTCGATTCGTGCGGTAGGAGAGAAGTTTGAGAATTTAACTGTTCTTCAGTTGGACGCTCACACAGATCTTCGTCCGGAATTCCACGGTTCTACTTCCAACCACGCATGTGCAGTTTTTGAAGCTAATCAGAAGCATAATCTGGTACAGGTGGGAATCCGTTCTATGGATGTGGAAGAAGTGGAATATTTACCTGAAGGAAGGGTATTTTTCGCTCACGAAATTGCCAACAACGAAAATTGGGTAAATGACGTTTTGGAAAAAGTTTCAGGAAATGTGTACATCACGATTGATCTTGATGCTTTCGATCCATCGCTTTGTCCGTCAACGGGAACTCCGGAACCGGGAGGTTTACAGTGGTATCCTACGTTGGAATTATTAAGAAAAGTATTCGAAAAATGTAACGTTGTCGCTTTTGATATTGTAGAATTAATGGATTCTCCGATGGCAAAACCAAGCGCATTCTTGGCGGCGAAGTTATATTACAAAATGCTTGCTTACTATCATATCTATAACAACAACTAAATTCCGCAGGAAACGGATTTTTTCTGCCGTAGATTCTTTGGAAATTTGTGAGGTAAATTCAATGTTATGTCTACACAGAATCAGATAGATTACGAAAGAATTGCCAAAGCGATAGACTATATCCGGAGCAATTTTAAGCTTCAGCCAAGCCTGGAGGAAGTAGCGGAGAAAATTCATTTAAGTCCGGCTCATTTTCAGAAAATGTTTTCTTACTGGGCAGGAACAAGTCCGAAGAAATTTTTGCAGTTCATCAGTTTGGAACATGCCAAAAGTTTGCTGAAGGAAGAAAAGGCGAGTTTATTTGATACGGCTTACGAGACAGGATTATCAAGTACAAGCAGACTGCACGATCTGTTTGTGAAAATAGAAGGAATGTCTCCGGCAGAATATAAAAACGGAGGAAAAAGCCTCAACATCAATTACAGTTTTTCCGAAAGTCCTTTTGGAAAAGTAATTGCAGCTTCCACAGAGAAAGGAATCTGCTATATGGCTTTTGAAACCGATCATCATAAAGCATTGGGAGATTTACAGGCTAAATTTCCCAATGCTTCTTTTTTTGAAAGAAAAGATGATTTCCAGAACAACGCCCTTTCTATTTTCAGTAAAGACTGGACGGAACTGAACACCATAAAGCTTCATTTAAAAGGAACGGATTTTCAGTTGAAAGTCTGGGAAAGTCTGCTCACTATTCCGATGGGAAAATTATCGACCTATGGAAATCTGGCGGATAAAATTGGAAATCCTAATGCTTCAAGAGCCGTCGGAACTGCGATTGGCAGCAATCCTGTTGCATTTTTAATTCCGTGTCACAGAGTCATTCAGTCAACCGGAAAAATCGGCGGTTATATGTGGGGAAGCGAAAGAAAACAACTGATTATCGGCTGGGAAAGTTCAAAAATGTACTCTTGATTTCAAACACAAATTGCACTAATTTTTTACGAATAGCTAATAATTTTGATTGAAATTTTAAAAATAAAATTATTCCATCAATAGAAACGGGCTTTAGCCCGTTTAAAATAATCAATTGACCAAATTGGCTTTAGCCTAAAACTTATTTTAATAAAAAAATCAACGAATTATTGTCATTCTGTAGGAATCTGGGATCATTTAATAGAGGTTAAAATTTAAAAATACTTAGCTTAGATTCCTACAGAATGACAAAGAACTTGAAACATTAATCACAAAACATTAAACTTTATGATGAGTTTATTCGAAGACGTATCAGATTATCCTTTAAATATCCTTCCCAAAGACGGAACCGTTCATTATTACGGAAAAGTGTTCTCCAAAGAAAAAGCTGATTTTTATTTCGATTATCTTTTTAACGAAATTCCTTGGGAAAATGATGAAGCGGTTATTTTCGGAAAACTGATTGTAACCAAAAGAAAAGTTGCCTGGTTTGGTGAAAAACCATTTGAATACACCTATTCAAAACGGACAAAATATGCAAAATTCTGGACTCCCGAATTATTGGAGTTAAAGAAAAAATGTGAAGAAATTACAGGCGAAACCTACAATTCCTGCCTTCTGAATTTATACCACGACGGAAGCGAAGGAATGGCGTATCACAGTGACGCCGAAAAAGATTTAAAAAAACACGGAGCCATTGCTTCCCTGACTTTCGGAGCGGAAAGAAAATTCTTATTTAAACATAAAACAACAAAAGAAAAAGCCGAAATATTTCTGGAAAACGGAAGTTTATTGGTGATGAAAGGAACCACGCAGGACAATTGGCTGCACCGGCTTCCTCCAACCACAAAAGTAAAAACACCGCGAGTGAATTTAACTTTCAGAACGATTGAAGAGTGATTTATTTACATTAATCTACAGTATGTTTGTCATGCTGAAAGCATCTAAACAAAGTTTTCAATATGCTGTTGAGATCCTTTTATGATTATAAGTTGCATGATTATCATCTCCCGCAGATTAAGCAAATTTAGCAGATGATTGAGTGGGAAAATCTGCACAATCTGCTAAATCAGCGAGAAAATAAAATAACTTTCAGAACGATTGAAGAGTGATTTATTTACATTTATTTACGTTATGTCTGTCATGCTGAAAGCATCTAAACAAAGTTTTCAATATGCTGTTGAGATCCTTTTATGATTATAAGTTGCATGATTATCATCTCCCGCAGATTAAGCAAATTGAGCAGATGATTGAGTGGGAAAATCTGTACAATTTGCACAATCCGCGAGAAACTAAAAACATAAAAAAAAGCTGTTCCAACCGAACAGCTTTTAAATTATTTCAAAACTTCAACTTCAATCGCACTGTCATCAAAAACTTTGATAAATGCTTTGGTGTAATCCTCCTTCGTTGCAAAATTCGGATTTTCCATAAACTTCTGCGGGTTAATCGCAAAAAGCGGGAACCACGTCGAAGAAATCTGAATCTGGATTTTATGTCCTTTTTTAAAAGTATGCACCACATCCTGCAATCTGAAATTCACGGCTGTTTTCTGGTTCGGAACCAAGGCTTCCGCTTTTTCTCTTGAATTTCTGAATCTTGCAGGCATAATTTCACTTCTTACCATCTGATGATAATTTCCATAGATCACCCCGTCTTTTTTCTCAGCAGGTTTAAAATCTTCAGGATAAACATCAATTAATTTTACCGCAAAATCTGCATCCGTAGAAGTGGAAGCAATATTTAATTTTGCCATAATTTCTCCTGCAAAAGTAATGTCATCCGTTAGAACATCCGTTGTAAACGTTAAAACATCAGGTCTTCCTTCTGCAAATCTCTGGTCTTCCGACATATAATTTTTCGGGGTGAAGCCGTTGAAATCTCTTAAATTATCAGAGCTTAAAACCGGATTATTCGGATCGCTGTAGTATTCTGAAGAACCTTGTCCCGCTGTGTTTTTCAAAGTTCCTTTCGATAAATAAAAATTCACTTTCTGTGCTTCTTTTGGCGGATAGGTTGCAAACTCTCTCCATTGTTTTGCACCGGTGTCGTACATCAATGCTTCCGGTAAACCTGCATCCTGTTTTGTATTTCCTTTCAGGTAATGATTAAAGAATTTTGTTTCCACATTCTTCTGGTAATACGTTGCAATGCTGTCTCCGAAATAAACCTGGTTGTGGAAATGTTTTCCCTGTTCATACGCCCAGGCTCCGTGAGAAAAAGGTCCCATTACAATTGTGTTTTTCGCTTTCGGACTTGTTTTTTCAATGGTTTTATAAATATTTAAAGGCCCTGAAAGATCTTCCGCATCAAACCATCCTCCCACAGTCATTACCGCATGATTTACGTTTTTAAGATGAGGCAGAAGACTTCTTTTCTGCCAGAATTCATCGTAATTCGTATGATTCATTATTTCCGTCATGAAGAAATTATCCTTGTAGTACTTTTCATAACCGTCTTTTAAGGTTCCCATGTCTCTGTAAAATTTCAGACCGTCTTCAGAAGTCGCTTTAATCATAGAATCAGAATACCATGCTTTATTTTCCGGCTTTGTTTTCTGAACTCCGAAAACCGGGAAAGTTCTGAAATAGCCCATCATAAATCTTCCGTTGTGAAGAAAATCGTCATTCCAGAAATCTGAAATCGGCGCCTGTGGAGAAGAAGCTACCAAAGCAGGATGTTCAGCTAAGATTCCGACTGCGGTATAAAATCCGGGATAAGAAGTTCCGTATTGCCCTACTTTTCCGTTGTTGTCTTTGATGTTTTTCAATAACCAATCGATTGTATCGTAGGTATCGGTACTTTCATCAACGTCTTTTTTCGTTTTATGATCCACCTGCGGCGTCATATTGGTGAACGTTCCTTCACTCATGTATCTTCCGCGAACATCCTGAAAAACAAAGATATATTTGTCTTTCATCAGATATTGGTTCGGTCCCAGTTTGGTTCTGTACTCGTTTTCACCATAAGGAGCAACGCTGTAGCAGGTTCTCTGCATCAGAAAAGGATATTTGTTTTTGTTGGAAATATCCTTTGGAATATACACCGAAGTAAAAAGTTTTACTCCGTCGCGCATCGGAATATACATTTCCTTTTTAATAAAATTATCCTTTACAAAAGTATCGGGTTGCTGTTTAGTCTGAGAATTTCCAAAAATAAACAGAAAAACAAACAAAATTGAAAAGTGAATCTTCATTGTTTAAAATTTGCAGCTAATTTAATCATAAAATGGTTTTTAGCATAAAGTTTTAACAACAGGTTGTCATTCTGACGAAGGAAGAATCTAAATTAAATATTATTTTATGGATCTTTTATTTTAAACTTTACCACAAAAGATGCAAAAGATTTAAACACTTTGGTTTTTTAAGTTTAATACTTAAATGGAAAAAAGATTTTGAATATCCGTTAAACAACCTATTACTATGCATTGATATGAAAATCAATTATTTATAACAGGCACTTCGACAAGCTCAGTGTGACACCTCTAATAATAAACGCTTGATTTCTAGCGATGTCAAGCTGAGCCTGTCGAAGCTTTAGGTTAATAAACGGACAATCAAAAAAAGATTATATAAGTTAAAAAAAAATCAAATAAAATTATTTCTTCTTCCCTCCAAATTTATTCAGTTTCATCACCAGAGAAAACATTACATACCTTTTCAAAATCAAATCTTCTCTGTCTTCAACGCCTGAAGCGGAAATCGTTCTGGTAACACTTTGGTTCTGGTTGAGAACATCATATACTTTTACGCGAGCAGTAAGCTGTTTTTTAAAAAAAGTATAGCTCACACTTGAATTTAAAAAATAAAAATCTCTCTTGAAGCCTGGTGCGATATTCGAACTCGTGTTGTATTCAAAATCATTTTCAAAGACCAGATTGGTTTTAAAAAAATAATTCGTGAGCTCCAGACTGAAATTCTGGGACGTATTTTTAATGCTTTCAATGCTGTAATTTTTATATCCTGAAAAATTATAATTGACGCTGTAAGATGGTTTTACTGTAATTTTGTCCTTCTTTTCATAGGTAAGATTAATTCCCGGGCTGAAATTGTAAGAGTTTCCTGTGAATTGCTGTCCGTTGATAAAACCTCTGTTAAAACTGTAACTAAATCCTGATCTTGGTCTTACATTCAGTTTATGATCTTCCCATTTATACGTTTTTCCTAAACCTGCAATGAAATTGACGCTTTTATTTCCGCTGATGTTCGCGTAAGTCACAAACTGCTTTCCTGAATCATCGTAATATGAATAATTGGTTGTGTTGTTGTTATTGTACACAAAACTGAAATTGAAATAATAGTTTAAATTTTTCTGAATATTATAATTGTTGAAATAAACATTCGTAGAATTTGTCCATGAGTTTTTCAAATCAGGATTTCCTTTGTACGTTACCAGAGGATTGGATTCATCCAAATACGGAATCAGGTTTGCAGAAGAGGGAAGAGTGGAATAGGATGAATTATTGATGCTTACATTAGAAGTCTGGCTAAAATTGTAAAGCAGTCCGAAATTATATCTCGGAAGCGCAAAATTTCGCTGAAGCTCATAATTTTGTCCGTTGAAAGTGGAATGATAGTTCAGATCCGTAAGATTTAAACCTAAAGAAGTCCACATTTTCAGCATTTTTTTATCTAAATTAAAACTGATCTCCGGCGAAAGCTGATTGTTTTTTTCATCCGAGCTGTTGGATAAAGCCAGATTGTACACCGTATATTTTCCGGTAGCGGTATCAAAATCATTAACAATTCTTTCATTCACAGAATTTCTCGAATTATACTCCATACTCATCGTCACACTTGCAGAATCCGAAACAGGTTCCGTATATTTTGTATTAAATGAATAATTGTTATTCTGATTTTTACTTTGGCTCAGCTGATTTCTTACATCTCTTTTCGCAACATTTTCCACTCCGTTTTCAAAAAATAAAGTACCGGAATTGATGAGGTTATTGTTTTTATTCTGCTGAATCGAAGTAATTAAATCGGCATAAAAGCTTCTGTTTTTCTTTCTGAATTTTCTTGCGTAATGAAGATTAGGCGAGAAACTGTTGTTTTCAGAATCCGTTACGGTAGAAGACTGACTTTTATTTAAAAGTTCATCATTCTTAAAAGTCGCTGAATTTCCCGTTCTGAAATTATTTGATTTTGTAAAAGAAAACGACGGCGAAAAAGAAATGGTACTGATTGTATCCGGCTTTATTTTCAAAGTAGAATTAAGTGTGTATTGCTCTCTGTCATTTTCGGCGCGGTTTTCTGAGTCTGTTTTTAAATTGGAATCGGGAAGAAAAGTGGTTTTAGAAACTTTTGAAGCTGTTTCAAGATTGGTCGTATTTCGTTTGATTCCCAGTTCCTCAATTTCGACTTCTTTACCCAGTTTATCACTGTAATTCACCCCGATCATCGAAGATTTCTGAATTCCCAGCTTTGAGTTTTTACCATTGTCATCATCCATAGAAACACCCTGCGAATTGATATTATTGGCATAACCCAGCAAACTGATCTTGGTCTTATCTTTAAAATAATTAATCAGTCCTTTTTCGTCATACCGTTTATCTGAGCCGTAACCTGCAGAAATTCTCGAAATCCAGCCTTTGTTTTTCTTCTCATCAATATTGAAATTAATGGTTTTATTCTGCGATTTAGGCGTTTTTCCGGTAAGTTCCTCTTCTTTGGTTTTGGTGGTGGTAAACTGTATGTTTTTAATAATATCGGCGGGAAGATTTTTTAACGTAATTTTTCCGTCTTTATCGAAAAAAGGCTTTCCGTTCACCATGATCTGGTCGACTTCTTTTCCATTGACGGTAATTTTTCCGTCGTTGTCGATCTCCACACCGTCAATATTTTTTAATAACTCTTCAATATTGCTGTTGGGACGTACTTTGATGGCATTTGCTTTATATTCAATTGTGTCTTTTTTTATTTTAATCGGCGAAACGGTAATTTTTACCTCTTCAATATCCGAAATCTGGTTTTTATCCAACTGGATGTCTCCCAGATCAATAGATTTGTCGATGGTATCGAATTTTGTGGAGTAAGAAATTAACTTTTCAGCATCAATCTGTAGAATTGTAGGTTCATTAAGTTCTTTGGTTTTTATTGCAAACAGACCTTCCCTGTTAGAAGCTGTATAATCGACTAACGAAGAGTCTTTCTGTTTTAAAAGATAAATGGTTGCATTCTCCACAGGTCTTTTCCCAAAATCTGTAATTTTTCCTTTAATGACGTACTTTTGTCCATTCAGCATAAGAAAGCTAAACAAAAAAAGCAGCAACCATAAGATTTTCTTCATTGAATGTTTTTGAACGCGCTAAAATATAAAAAAACATCCCCTAAAAGGGATGTTCCTATTTTAAATATTGTTAAATCTTTACAATTAAGCTCTCAAATATCTTGAGTAAGCATAACCTTCCTGTCCGTCTTCAGTTTTTACTTTCCACCAGTCGTCTGATGTCTGCTCAACCAAAGTTACGGAAGAACCTTTTGACGCTTTACCTACAACAGCAGCATCCGTAGAAGGTTCCTGTCTGATGTTAAGATTAGATTCGTCCGTTGCAACCGTAAGAGCTGCACCTGCCGCCAAACCTGAAACCTGTACATCAATATTGATGTCTGAAGCAGAATACGTAGAATCAATTGCTCCTAAAGCATTCCAAACCGCATCTTTCGCTGCTGTGTTGGAAGCACTTCCTGAAACGTAAAGAATTCCGTCCTGTTCCTGAACCTGAAGATTAGAAATCCCTGCAGACTGAGCTGCAGAAACTACACTTGAATATTTATCTTGTAATGTACTCATCTCCGGATTATTTTACAGTATACTTATAATTTACTTTACCCACTTTCAAAGCATCAACAGATTCTTTTACTTTTCTTGCATCAGCAGAAGATACGCTTCCTGTAAGAGTAAGTTCACCGTTTACTACTTCTACTTTTACTCCCGGAATATCTTTTACGGCATCCTGTACTTTTTGCTGTACCATCGGATCTACCGCGCTTTTAGTTTCCACAGGAGCTACAGCAGGTGTAGCAGGAGCTACAGTCGCCATATCCATTACTTCTTTAACACCGGTAATGGCTTTCAGTTGCTTAATCATTGCATCTTTTGCCTCCTGAGTTTCGAAAGTCCCGCTCAGGTGTGCAACTCCGTCCTTCACCTCTACAGAAGCACTAGGATTTGCTGTTACTACCGTAGTAGCCTGCGTTTGAAGATCGGCATCAGAAACTTTCTTTTTACAAGAAACAGCTCCGAAAGATACAGCTATAGCTAATGCAGCCATTGCGATCGTTTTTTTCATAGTTGTATATTTTTTTATGTTGTTAATACAAGTAAATGTAATAATAAAATTTGTACCAAAAGGATAAAATTCAAATAAATTTTTGTAAATTTTTCTACAATATTTTACTAATCAGATAATTAATTTTAAATCGTGTTTGATTTAACATAATATTGTTTGTGGAGGAAATGAAATCTTTCTGCCAATTGTAAAAATATTATATTTGCGAATCTTGAAACATATATATGAAAGGACAGAATAAACTTTTTATAGCAATTATTATTGCACTCGTGATCGGTGTGGGAATCGGCGGACTTGTACACACACAATATCCGGAAAGTGCAGAATCTTTTTCTAAAAATATAAAACTTCTGGGAACGGTGTTCATCCGTCTCGTTCAGATGATTATTGCTCCGTTGGTTTTCACAACTCTTGTTGTAGGAATTGCCAAAATGAGCGATATTAAAATGATCGGAAGAGTAGGGACAAAAGCGATGCTGTGGTTTATTTCTGCTTCATTAATTTCACTATTCATTGGATTAATGCTCGTAAACTGGCTTGAACCGGGACACGTAACCAAACTTCCGATTCAGGATGCTGCCTCCGCAGAAGAATTATTGAAAACGAGCAAAGGTTTTTCTATGGAAGATTTTGTAAAGCATATTATTCCTAAAAGTATTTTTGAAGCTTTTGCAACCAATGAAGTATTACAGATCGTGGTATTTTCCATCATGTTCGGAATTGCTCTTGCCAATTTAGGTGAAGAATATTCTCAGCCTGTTATCAAACTATTCGACATTATAGCACACGGAATCCTGAAAATGGTAGGATACATCATGTGGTTTGCACCGCTTGGAGTTTTAGGCGCTATTGCTGCGGTAGTCGCGACCAATGGTTTCGAGATTTTTAAAGTCTATGCCATTTATTTAAGAGATTTTTTCTTCGCTTTAGGCGTACTTTGGCTCGTGCTTTTACTGGTAGGATATTTAATTTTAGGCAACCGTCTTTTCGAGTTGTTAAAAAGAATAAAAGAACCATTGCTGATTGCTTTCTCCACGACGAGTTCAGAAGCCGTTTTCCCGAAACTGGTAGAAGAACTAGAGAGATTTGGCTGTAACAACAGAGTGGTATCATTTATTTTACCTTTAGGATACTCTTTTAATCTGGACGGAAGTATGATGTATATGACATTTGCATCAATTTTCATCGCTCAGATCTACGGAATTGAAATGACGTTAGGACAGCAGATTACAATGCTTCTGGTATTGATGTTAACTTCAAAAGGAATCGCGGGAGTTCCGAGAGCTTCTTTGGTAATTATTGTGGCAACCTGTTCCATGTTCGGTATTCCGCCGGAAGGAATTGCTTTAATTCTGCCAATCGACCATTTCTGCGATATGGGAAGAAGTATGACCAACGTTCTCGGAAATGCTTTGGCAACCTCAGCGGTTTCTAAGTGGGAAGGACAATTGGAAAATCATGGGGGAAATCTTTAATTAATAGGTGAAAAGTCAATTTCACTTCGTTTGTGAAATGTGAATTATTAAAGAGAAAGTTTACAAGCAAAACGAATTCACCATTGACGATTTATATCTTATAAAAAATCAAGCTAGGCTGTGAGTGGTCAATAGTGAATTCTTAATTTTCATTATTGACCATTTATTTTTGACCACGACTTATAATCACGTAACCATTGCTATCATTTGCTGAGTGAAACGCCATTGCGAATGAAAAATATTTTCAATCCTTTTAAATATAATCTTTGCAATCTTAGCGTTTATAAAAAAGATTCTTCACTCCGCTGTACTTCAATCAGAATGACAGCTCCATTTAAAGAAATTTAATTCAAAAATTAGCAATGAGAAAAATTAGAATTACACTGCTATCATTTGCTGAGTGAAACGCCTTAGCGAACGAAAAGTATTTTCAATCATTTTAAATAAAAACTTCGCGATCTTAGCGTTTATAAAAATATTCTTCCCTCCGTTGCGCTTCGATCAGAATGACAGCTCCATTTAAAGAAATTTAATTCAAAAATTAGCAATAATAAAAACTAGAATGATACTTTTATCATTTGCTGAGTGAAACGCCTTAGCGAACGAAGAATATTTTCAATCCTTTTAAACATAATCTTTGCGATCTTTGTGTTAAATAAGATTCAAAACAATCAAATGAATTTACAACATCATAAAAACTCAATTACAGAAAACGGCTTTACCGTTATCGATCAGATTTTTTCCGATGAAGAAATTGGAAAGATCAGTGAAGTTATCCAAAATATAGATACTTCTAAAGAAACTTTCAGAAAATCAGAGGATCTTTTTGCTATCCGACAGTTTTTAAAGGAAATCCCGGAAGTGAAAAATTTGATTTTTAATGAAAATTTAAAAACAATCATCAAAGAAATTTTCGGCGAAAAATATTTTGTGGTAAAAAGTATTTATTTTGATAAACCTGAAAAATCAAACTGGTATGTTGCGTATCATCAGGATTTAACGATTTCGGTTGATAAAAAGCTGGAATTGGAAAATTTCGGATCATGGACAACGAAACAGAATCAGTTTGCGGTTCAGCCTCCTTTGAATATTTTGGAAAATATTTTCACCATAAGAATTCATCTGGATGAAACGAATGAAAACAATGGAGCACTCAAAGTGATACCTAAATCCCACGCCAAAGGAATTTACAGACCGGAAACCATCGATTGGAACGCAGAAACTGAAACCATCTGCAATGTCGAAAAATGTGGAATTATGATTATGAAACCATTACTTCTTCACGGTTCCAACCGAACAACAAACGGCAGAAAAAGAAGAGTGATCCATATTGAATTTTCTGATATGGAATTGCCCGCAGAACTAAACTGGTCGGAAAGAATGAATTAATTTTTAACTACAAAGTTTTTATTCAGAACGAAACGGAAAATCTTTTTTCTCCCGCAGATTACACAGATTTTGCAGATGTTTGTATTAAAAAGATCAGCAAGATTTGCTAAATCAGCGAGATTAAAAAAACAAAACCTCTTTCAAGCCGAAAGAGGTTTATTATTTAGAATAAATTTTAAAAATTATTTCACAGAAATCTCATCCACAAAAATATAAGCATCACCGCCCGCTCCCTGATGCCACTCCGGAAGTTTCCCGAAATGATAGGCTTTTACCTTTACATATCTTGCCTGTGTAGGAAGAACTTCTGTTGAAAAATCCTTTACCTGAACGGTTTCATCTTTCGGATCCAGAGTATTTTCAACCGTTTTCAGCAAAATAAAATCTTTTCCGTTGTTGGAAACATAATATTCCACTTTTTTAGGCATTAAAATCCATGCGCGGCTGTCCTGAAGATAGGTTGAAGATAACTGAGTGAATTGTTGAGGTGATTTCATGTCGATAATCGCTTCAAAAGTCTGTCCCTGATAACCCAGCCATTCACCTTTTCTCCAGTTGGTGTCACCGTTGATTCCGTCGATTAACGATAATTTTCCGCTTGCTGTGTATTGCGGAGTAGGAGTGGAATTTACCATAATGTCCCAATTATTCGGTCTTCTGTTGAAATTGGCTCTTACAATTGAGCTTTTTTCGCCATTTCTTTCCGCGTAAGCCGCAACCTGAGTGGTTTTAGTAATAGTAAAAGGACCTTTATAAGCGGTAAACATTTTTCTTACGTTTGCATCACCCTCATCCAGCGTCATATAGTAAATTTTGTCATCAGGATTTAGCGCTGTGATCTCAACCTTTGTATTCAGGTCGAAAATTCTTGATGCAGAAATAACGGGAGAAGCCGTTAATTCATCATATTTAAAATCTTTGAATGATTTTGCGTTTTCAAGACCAAGTTTTTTAAGCTCTTCTCTTTTTGTATTGGGAGTAATCGTTCTTGTTGTTCCGTCTTCAAGATGAATTTTAACCTCATCAAAATAAGGCTTCGTCGTCTGCCATTCCGGTAAACCGGGAGTTACAGAGTAAATTCCCATAGAACTTAAAATATACCATGCGCTCATCTGTCCGCAGTCTTCATTTCCGATCAGTCCGTCCGGTGTGTTTTTGTAATAATTATCAAGGATGAATTTAATTTTTGCATCTGTTTTCTCAGGCTTTCCTACGTAATTATAAAGATAGGCGATATGGTGGCTCGGTTCATTTCCCTGTGCATATTGTCCGATTAATCCGGTAATATCCACTTGTTCTCTTCCTGTGGTTTTGTCCGGTGCAGAAAAAATACCATCAATAAACTGTTCAAATTTCTCTTTTCCGCCATGCGCCGCGATCAGTCCCGGAATATCCTGCTGAACAGAGTAGGAGTAATGCCAAGAATTTCCTTCTGTATAATTGTTATTAACTTCTCTCGGCTCAAAAGGTTCATACCAGTTTCCGTTTTTTCTCGGCTGCATAAACCCATTCTTTGGATTGTACAGATTTTTCCAGTTCTGGGAACGTTTCATGAAATACTGATAGTCTTCTTTTTTGCCTAAAATTTTAGCCATTTGGGCGATACACCAGTCGTCGTAAGCATATTCCACGGTTTTGGAAACACTTTCATGCTCATCATCAATGCTGATGAAATTGTTCTGTTTGTAAGCATTTAACCCAAAAATATCCAGCATAGCAGAGTTTTTAGAAGCCTGAAATGCCTTTTCATAATCAAAACCTGTAATTCCTTTTGCCATCGCATCGGCAATAACGGAAACTGCATGGTAACCAATCATGCATTCCGTTTCGTTGGAAGCCAGTTCCCAAACCGGAAGTTTTCCCCCCTGTTCATATTGTTTAATAAAGGTATTGATAAAATCTGCCGTTCTTTTTCTGTCGATCAATGTCATCAAAGGATGCGCTCCGCGAAAAGTATCCCAAAGTGAGAAAACCGAATAATAATCGAATCCGTTTGCCATGTAGAATTTGTTATCGCGCCCTCTGTATTTTCCGTCAACATCCATATTGATGTTCGGTTGTGTAAAAACGTGATACATGGCGGTGTAAAAAACTGCCAGTTTATTTTTGTCGGAAGATTTAACCTCGATTTTAGATAATTCTTTATTCCAGTCTGCAACAGCATTTTTTTGAATGTCATTAAAATTATCAGACTTTCCTTCAGCCAGCATATTTTTTGCCGCTCCTTCGTACCCTGTAGGAGAAATCGCCACTTTTACAAGAATTTTTTCGCCTTTTTTGACCTTTGTAGAAAATGCTATTTGAATTTCATCACCTTTTGTAACTTTCTCAGGTATAGAAACCCCTCTTTCGCTAGGCTTTACAACATGATCTTTAGATCTAAACATCGGTTTTGAAAACTCAATTCTTGCATAAATGTACTGGTTCGTTGCCCAAGCTTCACTTCTGCGGAAAACTTCAATGGTTTTATCATCAATGATTTTTACTTCGCCTTCCAGCAGTTTATCTCTGTGATTCAGATCTAAAATAATATTTGCATCTCCTGCATTGTTGAAGGTATATTCGTGGTAACCGACTCTTTTAGTTGTTGTTAAACGAACATCAATATTGTGTTTGTCTAATTTAACGGAATAAAATCCTGCCGTTGCTTTTTCGTTCTTGTGAGAAAATCTGGATGAATATTCTTTAGGTGTTAAACCCGGTTTTCCCATCGTTGGCATCAGCATAATATCACCATAATCCGAAACCCCGGTTCCGTTAAGGTGAGTGTGAGAAAATCCGTAGATCACAGAATCTGAATAATGATAACCGCTGCAGCCGTCCCAGCTTCCGTCGATTCTGGTATCAGGTGAAAGCTGTACCATTCCGAACGGAACAATAGCTCCGGGAAAGGTGTGACCATGACCGCCGGTTCCTATAAACGGATTCACATACTGCGAATAATTCTGGGCTTTGATACATAGGGAAGTGAGAAAAAAAAGTAAGATGAATTTTTTAGAGTTCATTGGTTTGGTGATGTAATTTTTACTTGATATAGATTTCAACAAATCTAACAAAATTTCATTAATAATGAGGAAATACACATTGCGCCGAATTAATAAGGACTTATGAAACCGTTTTTATGATTAAATGAAGGGAAATAATTTATTTTTAATAAGCTTGTTTCTGCTAAATCTTTTTTCCTCAAAAGAAAATATCTATCAGTCTCTTTACTTATTCTAAATAGCTAAAAATTACGTAAATTTGTAAACAATTTATTTAGTTTATGTTGACGAAAGAAAAGGTACAGGGTTTCCTTAAAGAGATAGAAGTTGATGATTTGGTGAATAATCTTCAGATAATGGGCAATGATGTCTATATTGACATGACGGCTCACTCTCCCGCAATGCACGAAAAGAAAAAGCTTGAAGCAGCAATGAAGCAGGCTTTCGCAAGCGAGTTTGGCGAAGATATTAATCTGAAATTAAAGATCGTTTCTCCGGAGCCGAGCGAAATTCAGCAAAGCCAGATCAAAGGAAAGCAAATTCCGGGAATTCAGAATATTATCGCCATTGCTTCCGGAAAAGGAGGAGTTGGTAAATCTACAGTTTCTGCAAATATGGCAGTGACTTTAGCAAAAATGGGCTTCAAAGTAGGATTGTTAGATGCAGATATTTACGGTCCTTCAGTTCCTACGATGTTCGATACAGAAGGCGAAAAACCAATTTCCGTAGAAGTGGACGGAAGAAATCTGATGAAGCCTATTGAAAATTATGGTGTAAAAATGCTTTCGATAGGATATTTTTCAGGAGCGAACCAGGCAGTAGTCTGGAGAGGTCCGATGGCTTCAAAAGCATTGAACCAGATGATCCGCGATGCAGCTTGGGGAGAACTGGATTTTTTGCTTATTGATCTTCCTCCGGGAACGGGAGATATTCATTTATCTATTATTCAGGAGGTTCCTGTGACGGGAGCAGTAATTGTAAGTACACCACAACACGTTGCTCTGGCAGATGTAAGAAAAGGTATTGCAATGTTCCAGATGGAAAGCATCAACATTCCGGTTCTTGGATTAATCGAGAATATGGCGTACTTTACACCGGAAGAATTGCCGGACAACAAATATTATATCTTCGGACAGCAGGGAGCGCAGTATCTTGCAGATGATCTTGGAATTCCTGTTTTAGGGGAAATTCCTTTAATCCAGAGCATCAGAGAAGCAGGAGATGTCGGAAGACCGGCAGCTTTACAGGAAGGTTCCAAAATTGCTGAAATCTATACGGAAACTGCCCGAAAAATGGTAGAGAGCCTTGTGGAAAGAAACAAATATCTTCCGCCAACAGAAGCGGTAAAGATTACAACCATGGCTGGCTGCTCACCAAAAGCAAAATAATGATTTTTTTTTAATCTGAAAAAAAACAGAACTGAACTGAAAAAAATATGGAAACAAATATAACGCACGAAGATACTGTAACAAGAGTTTTGGAAGCTCTGGAAAGCATCCGTCCGTTTCTGAATAAGGACGGTGGTGATATCGAGCTCATCGATGTGAAAGACAGTCTGGTTTACGTAAAACTTTTAGGAAACTGTTCCGGATGTTCTTTAAATTTTTCAACCTTAAAATTAGGCGTGGAAAATACCATTAAGCAATATGCTCCGGAAATAGAAAGGGTAATAAATGTAGAGTAGAAGAGTAAAAAATAAATATTTTATAAGACAGATCGTTTAAGGTCTGTCTTTTTTTTATTCTTAGCCTACCGTAACAGATTTTCTAATTATTTTAATATAGATCTTAAAGTTTCTGACGAGAATGGTGGCAGAAGCGGATGTAATTTAAATTACTTACCATGTCGAATGCCATTGTTTGGTTAGAAGATATCCCTGAATCTGGAATTTATCAAAAAAAATGTGATCAGCATGAAATAGAGAAATTATCTATATATTGCTTTCAGACAGGTCTTTAAACCTGATATTGCTGTTTTTTAAGAAAAATTTAAAGAATATTATGAAATTTTTTATAGTAATAATTCTAAGTGTTCATGAATATTTTATGTGCTATTTTTGTACAGAATTGTTTACAATGCGATATGGGGATGTATGCTTGTAATATACTTTTATTCTTATGTTTTAGATGTTTCATATTTTTTTAGCAGTTGGTGTAAAAAAGTGGAAATAATATGTTCTGAAAAATTTCAGGATAATACAGTATATTGAATGTTCGTAAATCTCTTTAATCAGGTAAAATATAACAAAAAATAATATTGGTCTGTAACTTGTATTGAAACTGTAAAAATTGAATGGAAAGCAATTTTCCGAAAAGGGAAATTATTAAAACTAACACTATGAAAAATATACTCATTGCTGACGGTCATTATGTTGTAAGAATGGGAACTTCGCTCATTTTAGAAACTAAACTTGAATATCAGTGTACTATAGATTTCGCAGGAACTTATCTTGAAGCAAAAGAAAAAGTTTCTGAAAAGATATATGATCTTTTAATTATTGATATTGATATTCCGCAAAGTATTTTCAAAGCAATGGTAAAGGAACTGAAAAAGAAACAGAAACAATTAAGGATTCTTATCTTTTCCAATTACGATGAAAATGTAGGAATTCAGTACATAGAAGAAGGAGCGGCGGGATATCTTAATAAAGGCGCAACAGAAGAAGAAATCTTAGCAAGCGTGAAGGCAATATTCGAAGAGGGATATTATTACACGGTAGATATGATGAAGAAACTCGTTATGCAGTCTACGGATATTCACTCTGTGGAGCGGCTTTCAAAAAGGGAATTTCAGATTTTTAAACTTCTCGCAGAAGGCAACGGAAATATAGAAATTTCGAATAGTCTGAATCTCAAAATGTCTACGATCAGTACCTATAAGAAGAAAATTTTTGAGAAACTGCAGGTTAAAAATGTAGTAGATCTCGTAAGAATCTATGACGATATGCATTAAAAAGCAGTCGCGGCGAAATTCTTTCGCCGCGATTTTTATTTTACAGTGACTTGAATTTCGAATTCCTAAAATAGATGCAGAATACTTTCGAAGTTTGATTTCAGCAGTTTCTTACTTATTTTCTCTTTTTGCAAGCCCTTTTATAGCTTCATGCCTTATCTGATGGTCTTTAGAAAAACAATTTTTATACAAGACACTTCTGATTTCTTCATCATCATATTCGATTTGTGTTCCAAGACCAAAAGTAGCCCAGTCTCTCACTCTAAGACTCCTGTCCTGTGCCAGTTTTATCATCATTTTTACTGCTTTATAATTCTCAACTCCCAGCAAAGAGAAAGTAAGTGCATACCTTATCTCTTTAGATTCTGAGTTTTGAAATTTTTCTAAAGTTCTGAAATGCTTTGTTTTTAAATGCTGGTTGTTGTGACCAACGGCAAAAAGGCATGTACAAATAAGATTTTCATCAGATGTTGTTCTTAAAATTTCAAAGATTTTATCAAAAAGAGGCTCAACAAAGTTTCCACGTTTATTTCCTAATTGGCATAGAATATCAATCCCGATTTGTTTAAATTTTGCATCATCAGAATCTATCATTTCAAAACATTCCGAAATCATTTCATCATTTACATATGTTCTTAATTTTGAAATATGATTCCAGTAATAACTTTTATATTTTGCTTTGAAAGCTTTTGTAATTAAAAAATTAATGTCCGGATTATCCATCTTAAATTTCAGATAAATTTTCAATAATCTCTTTAATCACCTTTAAAACCTCAGTAGACTTTTCCCGGATGATCAGCTTATTTTTTTTATTTACAATCAGTTCCGTGAAATGGTTGTCTTCTGTATTGATGTCAACAATGAAGGCTCCGTATTTCAATGCGGTTTCAGCAATGGCAAGCGGAAGATTTGTCGCTCCGGAAGTTCCGATAATGAAAAGCACTCCGCTGTTTTTTGCCACTTTCAGAGAACTGAATTTCTTATTGGTTTTTTCATCATAATATTCATCAAACCACAAAATATTCGGGCGCATCCAGTGTCCGCAATATGAACAGGTAAGCAATTCAATATCTTTTGCTGTAAGATCTTCATCGATGTCTTTGCCTTTAATTTCTTCCGGAAGATTCAAAATTTCCTTACATCCGTTCGAACATTTAATTTCACGGTTATTTCCATGAATTTCATAAATTCGCTGATTTCCTGCTCGCCGGTGAAGATTATCTATATTTTGAGTAATCAGATGAAACCGGTCCTGCAGCATTTTTTCAATTTCAGCTAAATGAAAATGGCTTTCATTGGGTTCTGCACTATCAAACATTTTTTTCCTGAAAAGAGAAAATTGAAGAACTTCTTCAGGATGTTGCTTAAAATATTTCAGCGTTCCGAATTCTTCCGGCTTATGAAACTGCGTTCCTTTTACCCAGATTCCGTCTGTTCCGCGATAGGTAGGAATTCCGCTGTCGGATGAAATTCCTGCTCCCGTTAAAAAAGTGAAAAGATTTCGTTTTTCTTTATGGTAAACCTGATGGATGATTTCTTCTAATTGCGTTTTCATGGTATTTCAAAGTTTAAAACTACTGAATTTCTTTAAAACAAAAAAGCCCCGAAAATTCGAGACTCATTTAATCAACTAAATAATATATAATCTACTTTACAATAACTCTTTTCAGATGTCCTTCGGAAGTTTTTATAAGATAAACTCCTGTGGAAAGCATCGAAGTGTCGATTGTTAAAGCATTTTTTTCTTTTCCAATCTGTTTTCCGGACATATCATACAATTCATAGCCCTGCGCTCTGTTGAAATACAGAATATTTCCTTTTGTTACCGGATTCGGGAATACATTGAAGGTTGCTTTTTCAGATTTAACCTCCCCGGTTGCCAGAGTAGGAGCATTAGCAATTTCATACATCGATAATGTACCGCTGATTTCATTGGCAACAATTACATATCCTTTTCCGGTCGTTGTATTTTCGGGAGCAATGTAGATAAGTCCTTCCGGTCCGTTATCGCCTCCGTATGCAGAAGTCATTCTCGAATGCTTGTAATCTGTAAAAGCAGGATTGTTAGGATCAGTAATATTATAAACCATTACTCCGCCGGTTCTTTCCAGTGTAATGAAGGCGTACGTTTGTCCGTTAATATTTCCTAAAGCAACTCCTTCAGGTTCAGGACCTTTTGCACGGCTTCTGCTTTTAACAGTATTGGATTCATTATCTGCATTAAAGATCAATGGATGATTGGCTGCTATATATCTCTCAAAACGGTCTCCGCTGTCGTAAACGATCTGTTTTGTATCTGCATTGAAGATCGAGAATGAACGCGCTCCCAAAGCTGCTATTTCCTCGAAATCTGTATCTCCGTCTGTATTTCCTGTTGCATTGGAAACTCTGAATCTTCCTAAATTATAAGAAGCCTTTAAAACAGAAGACTGTGGAAAAATAGCCGGATCTAAAGTATAATCATTTGCGCCTACTGTAGTTCTTTCACTGAATCCTGCAAGATCTTTTTCATCTCCTTCATTGGCAGTTACAATATAATTGGTTCCTCCAACTTTATAATTCTGTACTCCATCCGGAAGAAAATAAGCTTTCACAGGCCAGTTGGCAATTAAAATCTCTCCGTTGTTATCGGAAGCATCAAAGCCGTTTCCGGGAATGCTCATGTCTTTTTTGCCCAATCCCCAAATTCCCGTAATGGTTTTTGTGGCTAAATTAACTTCAGCCACTGCATTGTTTTCCTGAAGCGTAACCCATGCTTTCTGACTGTCTGAGCTAATTGTAATGTATTCAGGTTCCAAATCCTGAGAAAGCGTATTGTTTGTTCTTACTTTTCTTACACCGGTTGCAGCTAATGCAGAAACCTGAGAATCGAAAGCATTAAAATTAAGCGTCGTAACATTGCTTTGCGTAAGATTCGCAATTCCGCCCGAAATATCAATAATGCTGATTGTTCCTTCCGGATCTACGGTATAAGCATCGTTCGGCTCGCCTTCATTGGCGGTCATTACTTTTGTTCCGTCCGGTGAAAAAGTAATCATATCCGGTAAAGCTCCTACGGTAACCTGCTTCAGGAAATTTCCGTTGATATCAAAGAAAACTACAGAACCGTTCAGCTGCGGATTGGTGTTCGGAGAAGCCGCAGCAATAATTCCGTTTTTTACGGCAATGCTTGTAATTCCGCCGTAAGGAGCCATATTAATGGTATTAACAACGGTTGGCGAAGTAGGATTGCTGAAATTAATAATATCAAAAACATCGGTGATGGAACTGATGGTAAATAATCTCTGTGTGGCAGGATCATGAACTACAATTTCCGTAGAACTGGTATTGGTTCCCGAAGGATCAAAACTTCCGATATAATTTAAAGAAATCTGATGAGTTGGAACCGGAGCGGGTTTATCATTATCAACAATATAAACTGTTGCATTGCTGTCTCCCGAAATGGTTGCTCCGACCGGATTTTCAAGGCTTACTACAAAATATTCAGCCTGCTGTTCTTCCAGCGAATCATCGATGATCGGGATGTTTACGGTATAACTCGTTGTGGAAGGAGTAAGATTAATCGTCTGATTCGTTAGTGTAAAGTCGCTGCTGTTTGCCGTGCTGAAAGGAGCAGGTTTCACCACTAAGTTCACTGTTGAATTTGACGGATTTGTAACATTTATTTTAAATGCCAAAGTTCCTGCATTTTCACTGACTTTAATAAAGTTTTTATCCAGTGAAATTGAGGTTCCTGCGGTGGTAAAAGTGGTGGAAGTAACTGCCGTCACTGCATTATCACTTGTATCTTCTACCATGTTGGGTTTTAAAGCCAGATAATACGTTTGGTTGGGGATTAAAGCTACAGTCGGGATCACTGTAATTTTATTGCTGGAAAACGTAGTTGTAAAGGGAACCTGAGAACCTGAAGCATTTCCAAGGCGGAAATCGACAAGCATTTGTGCATTAGAATCGTTGATCGCGGAATTGTCTGTTAATCTTACACTTTCATTAAAAGAAATCGTAGGATTTACAGTCGTTAAAGCATTGTTTGTGTTGTTTGAGGGAAGGTAAGTTACGGTGGGTGGAGTAGTGTCGGCTGCATTAATTGAGGTTGCATCGACGGTGAAATTATCGAAACGGTTGTTTCCCACAGTTCCTCCTGAACCTTGTGAGAATTCAACTTTAAGTTTAAAATTAGGATTGTTAGATACTCCGGAAACGGCTGAAAAGTCCAATGTAATGAATTGCGGATTGGCATCTAAAGGAGAAACCGTCTGAAAAGTAACGAAATTTGTTCCGTCCACAGAATATTTCCACGTCTGCGTTCCTGCTCCGGAACCGGATCTTCTTGTCGTAAATTTCACGACAACATTATTGTATCCTGTTGTTGGCAAATTGAACTGAAGGTTTCCGTTGATCGGGAAATTATAACGTAAATGCGTTCCTGAAACATCTCCGTTTCTCGCATTGAAATTGTCGATATTGAAATTCTGTCCTGTTCCGTTGGCGAAATCTACATCAGTAGTTCCGTTGATTACGGCTGTCATCGAACCTCCCAACAAAGTGGAAGTCGGGGTAGTGATGGAAGCTGCCGAAGCATTGTTGTTGAAATTCCAGTAGTGGATAAGAGAGGTCTGCCCGAAAACCGCTCCCTGAAGAAAGAATGCGGCGACAACAGAACTTTTTAACAGGTAGTTGTTAATCATTTTTTACTTACATTAAATTTATGCAAAAATGAACGTTCTACTTTGCAAAGATTTTAAGCAAATTTTAAAAAATGATTAATAAATAACAGGTAAGAATAAATTTAAGTTAATAATAAAAATAATAGCCATGAAATACAGAAATCGATTTCAGTTGAAACGATTTTAGAACGGATGATTCCCAAAAATATTTTTATTTTGAGACCTGACCGGAAAAACGCAGATTTTTACCCGTGAATTTATTTCCTTCCATGGGATGCTTCTGCATATAAAAAAATCCTGAAATTGCCGTCAGAACCAATAAAATAAAAGCTACCAGAAAAATTCTTTTTAACATTTCCTTCATATCGCCAGATTTTTAATGTCCTTAATTTCTAATGTCGAAGTCGGATATCCTTTTAGTACAGCATTAATCATTGCGATACCCACTTCTTGTAAAGTTAATGATTTTGATGGTAATAAAACAGGAAAAATCCAAATTAAAGGTTTAAAAAACCATTTTACATTTTCCTGACCTTCAATGGGTTTCATGAATCCCGGTCGAAAATTATATGCTGCCCTGAATCCAAGTTTTCTGAGTGCATTTTCTGTTCTGCCTTTTACTCTTGCCCACATTATTTTCCCGCTTTCCGTTTTGTCGGTATGCGCTCCGGAAACATAGTTGAACACCATATCCGGATTCTGATGAAGTACTGCTTTTGCAAAATGCAGTGTCGTATCATACGTAATTTTTGTATATTCTTCCTCGCTCATTCCTACACTGCTGATTCCTGCACAGAAAAAGACGGCATCATATCCTTTGAAGTTTTCATCATTCAGATTTATCTTTAAAAAATCTGAAACAATATATTCTTTTAATTTGGCGTGTTTTTTACCCGACGGTTTTCGGCTTACACTGAGAATTTCAGAAATGTTCGGATTCTCTAGACATTCCATTAAAACGCCTTCACCCACCATTCCTGTTGCTCCCGTGAGAATTATTTTTATTGAATTCATTTCTTTACTGTTATTACTGTTGTTGACGTTTTCAGTAATGCTTTTACTTTATGTGGTATCAAAAATTATACAATTTTTTTTAGTTTTTTGAAATTTGGGTATTATTTAACCTAGTTGATAAGGGTTTGATAGTTTCGGGGGGGGGGGAGCCGCCCCCGCCACCAGACAAAAAAAAAAAAAAAAACAGAAAACAAAAATAAAAAAAAACAACCCAATTAAAAGATAGGCTGGTTAATTTTATTTAAAA